>CAXEZH010000126.1:0-34726 GCA_964000695.1 uncultured Mycolicibacterium sp.
CACCCCCGGAGCCGGTGGCGCCGCGGCGATGTCGGAGTCGGGCAACCCGTTGGTCGAGGCCCTCGGTGACGGCACGATGGCCAAGGTCGTCAACTACATCGGCCTGGCCGGTCTGATCGCCAGTTTCTTCTCCATCATCTACGCCTATTCCCGCCAGCTCTTCGCGTTGTCGCGGGCCGGTTATCTGCCGACCGCCCTGTCGGTGACGAACTCCCGCAAGGCGCCCACGTTGGCCCTCGTGGTGCCCGGCGTCATCGGGTTCGCGCTGTCGTTGACCGGCCAGGGTGCGTTGCTGCTCAACATGGCTGTCTTCGGCGCTGCGCTGAGCTACGTGCTGATGATGGTCAGCCACATCGTGTTGCGGGTCCGGGCTCCCGAGATGGAGCGGCCGTACCGCACGCCCGGCGGCGTGGTCACCACCGGGTTCGCACTCGTCGTCGCGGTGCTCGCGGTCATCGCCACCTTCCTGGTCGACAGCGTGGCCGCACTGGGTTGCCTGATCGTATTCGCGTTGTTCATGGCCTATTTCGGGCTCTACAGCCGGCACCACCTGGTGGCGAACTCTCCCGACGAGGAATTCGCCGCTCTGGCCGCAGCCGAGGAAGAGCTGAATTGACCTATCGCCAGCAGATTTCCGGACACACCTACCAGTTCGACGGCCTGGTCGACGTCCTGGCCAAGGCGACTCCGCTGCGCTCCGGTGACGAACTCGCCGGATGCGCGGCGGAGTCCGACGCCGAACGTGCCGCCGCGGCCTGGGTGCTCGCCGATCTGCCGCTGTCGACGTTTCTCGACGAAGCCGTCGTCCCGTACGAAACCGACGACGTCACCCGCCTGATCATCGACAGCCACGATCGGCAGGTCTTCTCGCAGATCTCCCACCTGACGGTCGGAGGCTTCCGGGACTGGTTACTCGAAGCGGCGACGCAGGACGACAGTGCCGAACGCATCGCCGCGGTGGCCGCGGGCCTGACGCCGGAGATGGTCGCGGCGGTGTCGAAGATCATGCGCAACCAGGACCTGATCGCCGTCGCGGCCGCGTGCACCGTCAGCGCGGCGTTTCGGACCTCGATCGGGATGCCCGGGACGTTGGCGACCCGTCTGCAGCCCAACCACCCGACCGACAACCCGCGCGGCATCGCCGCGGCCACCCTCGACGGGCTGCTGATGGGCTGCGGCGACGCGGTCATCGGCATCAACCCTGCGACCGACTCACCGCAACACACCTCGGATCTGCTGCATCTGCTCGACGAGATCAGGCAGCGGTTCGAGATCCCGATGCAGTCGTGCGTGCTGTCCCATGTCACGACGACGATGGAGTTGATCGACCGCGGTGCGCCGGTCGATCTGGTGTTCCAATCCATCGCCGGAACCGAGGGTGCCAACACCAGTTTCGGCATCACGCTGGCCATGCTCGAAGAGGCCAACGAGGCCGGCCGCAGCCTGGGCCGGGGCACGGTCGGTGACAACGTGATGTACCTGGAGACCGGGCAGGGTTCGGCGTTGTCGGCCGGTGCGCACCTGGGTACCGGAGGCCGTCCGGTGGATCAGCAGACGCTGGAGACCAGGGCCTACGCGGTGGCGCGCGCGCTGGATCCGCTGCTGGTCAACACCGTCGTCGGATTCATCGGCCCGGAATACCTCTACGACGGCAAGCAGATCATCCGCGCCGGGCTCGAAGACCACTTCTGTGGAAAGTTGCTGGGTCTGCCGATGGGGGTGGATGTCTGCTACACCAACCATGCCGAGGCCGACCAGGACGACATGGACACGCTGCTCACGCTGCTCGGCGTCGCGGGCGCGGCGTTCGTGATCACCGTGCCGGGCGCCGACGACGTCATGCTCGGCTATCAGAGCCTGGCGTTTCATGATGCGCTGTACGTGCGCAAGGCCCTGGGGTTGCGGCCCGCTCCCGAGTTCGAGGCGTGGCTGGCGCGACTGGGGATGGCCGACGGCGAGGGCCGGGTGCTGCCCGTCGACCCCGCGGCCTCCCCCCTGCTCGGCTTGGCGGCGGGTCAGTGAACGACGCGGACCGCCGACCCGCAGACGATGTGTGGGCGCCGCTGCGGCGCACCACACAGGCGCGTATCGGACTGGGCCGGGCGGGCAACGCGCTGCCGTCGCGGCGGGTGCTGGAGTTCAAGGCCGCGCACTCCGCGGCACGCGACGCTGTGCATGTCCCGCTGGACGCCGACGCGTTCGCCGAGCAGGTCGAGGCGGTCGGGCTCGGGGCGCCGGTGCTGGTCAGCAGCCGCGCCGGGTCCCGAAGTGAGTACCTGCGCAGGCCCGACCTCGGCCGCACCCCGGCCGACGTCAGCGCGCTGCCGTCCACCGGCGCCGACGTCGGAATCGTGCTGGCCGACGGGTTGTCGCCGCGCGCCCTCGTCGATCACGGTGCCGGGCTGCTGAGTGCGCTGGTGGACGAATTCGCCGGTCGCTACCGGCTGGCGCCACCAGTGATCGCGACGCAGGCGCGGGTGGCGCTCGGCGACCACATCGGCGCGGCGCTGGACGTCGCCACGCTCGTGATGGTGATCGGTGAGCGGCCGGGTCTGTCGGTCGCCGACAGCCTGGGCATCTACCTGACCCACCTGCCCCGGCCGGGCCGCACCGACGCCGACCGCAACTGCATCTCCAACATCCACCCGCCGGACGGGCTGGGATATCACCGCGCTGCCCGCACCACCGCCGCGCTGATCTCCGGAGCCCGCCAGCTCGGGCGCTCGGGGGTGGCGCTCAAGGACACCTCGCCGGCACTGCTCGGCGACGACGGGGATCAGCCCGAGCTGGGCTGAGCACGCGCCAGCAGGACATGGATTAGGCAGCGGTGTTCGCCAACGCCTCGATGCGGGCCAGCGCCTCCTCGGCGAGATCGGCGACGCCGGGACCACCCGACTCTCCGCATGCGGTGATCTCCACGGCGGCGTTGTGTGCCGCGACAAACGTGTTGTCGCAGTTCCAGTCGACCGCACGCAGCTGCCAGAGCACACCGCTCTGCGGTTGCGGCGCGGTCCCCGGGGCGGCGTCGAACAGATAGGTGCGGTCTTTCATCGTCGTGACGGTCAACGTCTGGTCTCGGCACTCGTCGATCGTGCGCCGCACCAGGTCCAGCGCCGCGGCGGCGTCGAAGTCGTAGCGGTAGACCGCGACCATCTCCTCGATGTAGACCGCGCCGTCCGGGGTCGTCCAGTGTCCCCCGTCGGTGGCCAGCGGCCGATGCGCCTGGATGAAGGGCGGGTCGACTTCGCGGGCCAGACCCGCGCAGCGCTGTGGTTCGACGACCGCGAACAGATTGCCCTCGTCGCCGAGGACGTTGGGGCTCAGCAGGTCGGCGACCTGGGTGGTGAGGATCGGCGCCGCGATCGAACCCGCTGTGGGGGTGGCGTCGTCGAGGTGGCGGGTGCAGGCCGCCACCAGGGCGAGGCTGCCCGCCGCAGCGAGCACACCCACCCATGTGCGCGCTGGTCGGCGGGCCGGCATGCTCACCGTCCGAAACCGGCGTCCCGCAACGCCTGGGCCATCGAGCCGCCCGCAGCGCGGTCGCGCCGCGGGGCGTTGTCCCCGCGTGGCCGGTTGCGCTGCTGAGCGGCGCGGCGCTGTTCGCCGCGCGCAGGCCGGGTCGCGTCGGTGCGTCGGTCGGCACCTTTTGCCCGGACATCGTCGTTCAACCGCAGGCTCAGCCCGATGCGCTGGCGTTCGACGTCGACCTCGACGACCTTGACGCGCACCACCTGCCCGGATCGCACCACCTCGTGCGGATCGGAGACGAAACGGTCGGCCATCGCCGAGACGTGCACCAGACCGTCCTGGTGCACACCCACGTCGACGAACGCCCCGAACGCGGCCACGTTCGTGACCACCCCTTCGAGCACCATGCCGACCTTCAGATCGGCGATCTTCTCCACTCCGGCCGCGAAGCTGGCGGTCACGAACGCCGGCCGCGGATCACGACCGGGCTTCTCCAGTTCGGCGAGAATGTCGGTGATCGTGGGGACACCGAAGCGGTCGTCGGCGAAGTCGGCGGGTCGGATGGCCCGCAACGCACGTTGGTCGCCGATGATCTCGGCCAGACCGACCCCGGCCCGGTCCAGGATTCGGCGGACGACGGGATACGCCTCGGGATGAACGCCGGAGGCATCCAGCGGGTCCTCCCCGTCCCGGATCCGCAGGAATCCGGCGCATTGTTCGAATGCCTTGGGGCCCAGGCGCGGAACGTCGAGCAGCTGGCGCCGGCTGGCGAACCGGCCGGACTGGTCGCGGTGCGCGACGATGGCCTTGGCCAGTGTCTCGGTGATGCCGGAGACCCGCGCCAGCAGCGGTGCCGACGCGGTGTTGAGGTCGACGCCCACGGCGTTGACCGCGTCTTCGACGACCGCGCCCAGGCTGCGGCTGAGCAGGGCGGGAGTGACGTCGTGCTGGTACTGGCCGACGCCGATCGACTTCGGCTCGATCTTGACCAGTTCGGCCAGCGGATCCTGCAGGCGGCGGGCGATCGACACCGCTCCGCGCAGCGTGACGTCGAGGCCGGGCAGTTCGTGCGCGGCGTACGCCGAGGCGGAGTACACCGACGCGCCGGCCTCGCTGACCATGGCCTTGGCCGGGGCGGCGGCGCCCGCCGACCGGATGTCGGAGATCAGTTCGGTGGCCAGCAGGTCGGTTTCACGCGACGCCGTACCGTTGCCCACCGCGATCAGTTCGACGCCGTGGCGGGCGATCAGTGCGGCCAGCGTGGCTTTCGCGGCGTCCCATTGCTTCTGGGGCTGGTGGGGATAGATCGCGCAGGTGTCGAGGACCTTGCCGGTGCCGTCGACGACGGCCACTTTGACCCCGGTCCGAAAACCGGGATCAAGTCCCAGTGTCGTGCGGTTCCCGGCGGGCGCGGCCAGCAGCAGATCCTTGAGGTTCTTGGCGAACACCGACACGGCGCCCTCTTCGGCGCTGCGACGCAGTCGCACCCGTGCGTCCACCGACGCCGACACCGACAGCCTGGTGCGCCACGCAAAGCCGACGACGTTGCTCAACCACGGCGTGCCCGCTCCCGGAGCGGCGCGGTCGATGCCGAGCGCTGCGGCGATCATCGTCTGGTAGACGTCGTCGGCGCCGGCGTCCGGGTCGTCGGGCACGCCGCCGTGCAGGGTGAGCGTGAGCGCCTGCTCCTTCTCGCCGCGCAGCACGGCGAGCACCCGGTGGCCGGGCATGCCGGTCAGCGGCTCGGAATAGTCGAAATAGTCCCGGAACTTCTGCGCCGCGGCGGTCTTCTCCGCCGTCTCCGACGCGGCTCGGGTGCGCACCCAGCCGTTCTCCCAGAACCGCTCCCGCAGGGCACCGACGAGTTGGGCGTCCTCGGCGGCGCGCTCGACGATGATGTGGCGGGCACCGTCGAGTGCCGCTGCGGTGTCGGCGACGTCGGTGCCGATGAAGTCGGCGGCGGCGGTCTCGGGTACCAGGGTGGGGTCGGCGAGCAGCCGGTCGGCCAAGGGCTCGAGGCCCGCTTCACGAGCGATCTGGGCCTTCGTACGCCGTTTGGGCTTGAAGGGCAGATAGATGTCCTCGACCCGGGCCTTGGTATCGGCCGACATCAGCGCCGCGGTGAGTTCAGCGGTCAGCTTGCCCTGCTCGTCGATCGAGGCCAGCACCGCGTTGCGGCGGTCGTCCAGCTCACGCAGGTAGCCCAGGCGCTCGTCGAGCTGACGCAGCTGGGCATCGTCGAGGCTGCCGGTGGCTTCTTTGCGGTACCGGGCGATGAACGGCACCGTCGAGCCCTCGTCGAGCAGCCGGATGGCGGCCGCGACCTGGTTCTCCCCCACCGCCAGTTCGGCGGCGAGCCGGGTGCTCAGCGAGGGTAGGGCGGTCGGTCGACTCTTTTCGGTGGTGCTCGAATTCACGCGCAGGACCCTACCGAACCAGCCCGACAGAAGGGCTGCGGACACGGCGGTGCGGGAGGGGCCGCCCCGCACCACGAGGAGGCGCGATCAGGCGACGGTACTGGCCGGCCCTCCGTCGACCATCGCCTCGCGCAGGCGGTGCAGCGACTGGCTCAGCAGCCGCGACACGTGCATCTGGGAAATACCCATCCGGGCAGCTATTTCGGACTGGGTCAGACTCTCGAAGAAGCGCATGACCACGATGCGGTACTCGCGTTCGGGCAATGCCCGCAGATGCACACGCAACGCGTCGCTGTCGTCGATGAGCGCCATACCGGGGTCGGGCAGGCCCAGCCGGTCGATCAGTGCGGGGCTGTCGTCTTCGCCGGCGAAACGGTGTTCGATCGAGCGTGCTTTGAAACCGGCGGCGGCGGTCATCGTCTCGACAACCTCCGCCCGGCCCACACCGACTTCGTCGGCCAGCTCCGCCGCGGTCGGTGCCCGGCCCAGCCGCTGGGTCAGCTCGCCGGTGGCCGGAGCCAGCGCCGGATAGAGATCCTTGAGGCGTCGGGGCACGTTCACCGACCAGCTGTAGTCGCGGAAGTACCGTTTGACCTCACCCAGCATCGTGGGGACCGCGAAGGAGAGGAACTCCGATCCGACCGACGGATCGAAGCGGGTGACCGCATTCACCAGTCCCACCCGCGCCACCTGCACGAGGTCGTCGTGGGCCTCTCCGCGCCGGTCGTAGCGGCGCGCGATGCGGTCGGCGAGCGGCAGGCATTCCTCCACGATGCGGTTGCGCAGCGCGACGTGTTCGGCACTGCCGGGCTCCAGCACGTGCAGCCGGGCGAACGCGGTGTCGAGCCATCGGAAATCCGGACCGTGCGCCGCGGACAGATCGGGACGCTCGCCGCGGTGAGAGCGCTGCAGACGCGTGCTGTGCTCGCTCATCGGTACCTCCCGGATCGTCGCTCGATCGGACGCATACCCCGTGCAGCGCGGTGCGTACCGATCGCGCGGCGTGTCCCGCGCCGCGGCGTTAGGTCGAAAAACACTGTCGCCGAACGTTTATCGTGGACAACTGCGCGTCACCTGCGCAACCAACACTTCGTAATGTGGATGTCCGGTCCACCGTACGTTTCGCTCTTCGACCCTCGTGCGAAGTGGGTACCCGCCCACCCGCGCCGCGACGGCGCTGCAAGCACCCGCGTTACGGGATCGGAAGCACGGCGCCTTTTGAGGTCGACGCACAGCCTTCCAGACGGAAGTCCTGTATTCGGTGCGGACGCGAATGTCCCTGTACGGCAGACAATTGCGAGTCAGAGCTGAAAGCTGGCGTGGGCGCACAGGGTTCGGCAGTCGCGGGTGCTTCGCCTCAGCCGTCTCACGCCATCGCGCGGCGAGTGGTACCGCTGGAACGCGTGGCGGCGTCGTGGTAGGCCACCTCCGCGTCGACGGCGATGCGGTCCCAGCTGTACCGGGACCGCGCACGGGAACGTCCGGCCAGCCCCATGCCCTCGCGCAGTACCGGCTGGCCGAGGATCGACTTCAACGCCCGCCGCAGCGCGTCCACATTGGCCGGTGGTACCAGAACTCCCGTGACATCGGGAATGACCGCATCGCGCATACCGCCGGTTGCCGCCGCGACGACCGCCGTGCCGCTGGCCATCGCCTGCAGCGCGACCGTGCCATAGGCGTCGTAGGAGGCCGGGCACACAACCACATCCGCGGACTGCAACACCGCGTCGAGTTCACCGTCGTTCTCCACCGCAGCGAGTCGGCACCGATCACCGAGGCCGAGTTTCTCTGCCATGGCGAGAATCCGGTGAATGTCGCGTTGGTCTTCGCCACCGTCGTCGACGATGCGCAACCGGGTGTGCGGAAGCACCGCGACGGCTCTCACCACCTCGGTCAGCCGATCGGGGCGGGCGGGTCCGCTCGCGACGGCCACCACCTCGTGGCAGTCCTCTCCGCGAGACGCGTGCGCCACGCCCACGCTGTTCTCGTCGACGGAGATGCCGGTCGGCACCACCGAGATCTTGGTGCGCGGGCATCCGAAGCGAACCAGCTCGAAGAGGTCGTCGGTACACGCGGCCGCGACTGTGGTGGCGTTCTTGGCCAGCAGCGTCTGCAGTTTGATCCGGGTTTCCAATGTGCCGGCCTCGTCCCTGGGCAGACGCATCAGGGTGCCCAGTCCGTGAAAGGACTGCACCGTGGGGACTGGACGTCGGTTGGCCGCCAGCTGGCTCGCCATCCCGTATGCCCAGCCATGGCAGTGCACCACGTCAGGAGGGCGATGCGACCATTCGTCGACCAAGTGACGTCCGAGATCACCGATCAGCGGCATCAACGTATCGGGCTGCCCGTCGAAGCCGGGTTCGGCCGGCAACGTGACCACCTGGTAGCCGCCGGTGGACGCCGCCGCTGTCGGCGAGGCGGTGTAGACCGTGACGTCGTGTCCCCTGCCGGCCAGAGCGTTTGCCAGACTCTCGATGTCGTAGCAGCCGTCATTGCCTCCTGCCACTCTCGCGTTGTCCGATGTTGCGCCCACTATCGCCAGCCGCATGAGATCCTCTCGGATTGGCATACTCGACCGCCTCGATTCCGGGACGGCTCCCACTTCACTGGAAGGCCGGAAACCTTCCCCGCGAAACAAGTCCTCGACGACGCTTCGTCTGATGTCCCGATCCGTTCGTTCTTCGGATCGATGACCGGACTCTGCTGGGAGGCCGCGGGTTAATCGGGTGCACCTGGGGTAATCCGCTCCATGTGGCTGATCATGCGGACAACCCGGCTGCCGGGGTGGTGGCGGTAGACGGCTTCGCTGGCAGTCTCGAGGGCCGACGCAGCGTCGCCGGTGCTTTGCCAGTGGCGTCTCTGCGGCACCGTTACCGCGCGTTGGCCGGCGAAACCGACAGACCCTTGACCGTTCTGCGCGAAGGGCTCGCCGAAGCCGAGACCGACTCCCGCCTGGACGATGGTTGACCACGGCCGCCACGGCATTGCGACGGCCACGGCGTCGGTGGGGACTCTGCTGACTTTGACCATGACCGGGACGCTGGACGGACGCACCTACCGTGAGGTCCGGGACAGCGTGATCAGAGCGGCGCTCGAGGAACCGCGGGCGGTCCTCGTGGACGTCACCGCGTTGTCGGTGCCGTCGGAATCGGCGTGGGCGGCGTTCACCAGCGCACGCTGGCACGTCAGCATCTGGCCCGCTGTGCCCATTGTTTTGGTGTGCGCCCATCAGGCCGGGCGGGAGGCGATCACCCGTTGCGGTGCTGCGCGCCACCTACCGGTGCATATGGATGTGCGCGCTGCTGCGCAGTCAGTCGACGACGGCCTCGGCTTCCGGCGCCGGGCCAACTGTGAGCTGACCGCCGATCGGACCAGTCTGCCGCGGTCGCGAGAACTGGTGGGCCACTGGCTCACCCAGTGGGATCGCCAGGCGATGATCGTCACCGCCAGCACGGTGGCCACCATTCTGGTCGAGAACGCAATCGTCCACACCGTCAGCCGTCCCACGCTTCGGTTGGAGACGATGGACAGGCGGCTCACCGTCGCAGTGCACGACGGCAGCCCCCAGCTTCCGGCGCGCCGGGAGAACGCGGACGGCTCCGCAGACGCCGTGTCCGGACTCGCCATCGTCGCCGCGCTGTGCCGGGCCTGGGGCGCCAACCCGATGCCGGGCGGTAAGGCGGTGTGGGCGGTGCTGGTGCCCGAGAACCGGCTGTAGCAGCCGGCTCCCGGGCGTCCGGGTCAGCGCAGGTCGAACCTGTCGTTGTTCATCACCTTCACCCAGGCGGCGACGAAGTCCTCGACGAACTTGCCCTGGTTGTCGTCCTGGGCGTAGACCTCGGCCAGCGCTCGCAGGATCGAGTGCGATCCGAAGACCAGGTCGTTGACGGTCGCGGTCCACTTCTTCGTCCCCGTGGCGCGGTCCACACCGTCGTAGACGTTCTCCGTCGTCTCCGAGACCTTCCACTCCGTGCCCATGTCGAGCAGGTTGACGAAGAAGTCGTTGGTGAGCACCCCTGGTTTGTCGGTGAACACGCCGAGTTTCGTCCCGCCGTGGTTGGCGCCCAGGGCGCGCATGCCGCCGATGAGCACGGTCAACTCCGGGGCGGTCACGTCGAGCATGTAGGCGCGGTCCAGCAGCAACTCCTCGAGCTGGGCCTTCTCCCCCGGGCGCACGTAGTTGCGGAAGCCGTCGGCGCGCGGCTCGAGCACCGCGAACGAATCGACATCCGTCGTCTCCTGCGTCGCGTCCGTGCGACCGGGCGCGAAGTGCACGTCGATCTCGAAACCTGCGTCCTTGGCGGCCTTTTCGACCGCGGCAGAACCGGCCAGCACGATGAGGTCGGCCAGGGACACCTTCTTCGCGCTCGAGCCGTTGAAGTCCTGCTGGATCTTCTCCAGCACCGGCAACACCTTGTCGAGCTCGGCCGGCTCGTTGACCTCCCAGTTGCGTTGGGGCTCCAGGCGCAGCCGGGCGCCGTTGGCGCCACCGCGCTTGTCGGTGCTGCGGAAGCTGGCCGCCGACGCCCACGCCGTCTTGACCAACTGCGGCACCGACAGGCCGGCGTCGAGCACCTTCGCCTTCAGCGACGCGATCTCGGACTCGCCGATCAGCTCGCCCTCCACCGCGGGAACCGGGTCCTGCCACAGCTGCGGTTCGGGGATCCACGGGCCCAGGTACCGCGACACCGGCCCCATGTCGCGGTGCAGCAGCTTGTACCAGGCCTTGGCGAAGGCCTCGTTGAGCTCCTCCGGATGGTCGAGCCACCGCCGGGTGATCTCGCCGTAGATCGGGTCGACGCGCATCGAGACATCGGTGACGAGCATGGTGGGCTTGCGGGGCGGGCCGCCGAACGGACCGGGAATGATCGCCTCGGCGTCCTTGGCCTCGAACTGCCATGCGCCGCCGGGGCTCTTGGTCAGCTCCCACTCGTAGCCGTAAAGCAGTTCGAGGTAGGAGTTGCTCCATTTGGTCGGCGTGGGGGTCCACACGACCTCCAGGCCACTGGTGATCGTGTCGGCGGCCTTGCCCGAGGCGAACGCACACTTCCAGCCGAGCCCCTGCTGCTCGACCGGGGCGCCCTCGGGTTCGGGTCCGACCAGGTCGCCGTCGCCGGCCCCGTGTGTCTTACCCAGCGTGTGCCCGCCGACGATCAGCGCAGCGGTCTCCTCGTCGTTCATCGCCATCCGGCCGAACGTGACGCGGATGTCGTGAGCGGCTTTCAGCGGATCCGGCTCGCCTTCTGGGCCTTCCGGGTTGACGTAGATCAAGCCCATGGTGGTGGCGCCGTAGCGCTCTTCGAGCTCGCGAGCATCCTGGGCTGAGCCCTCGTATCGCTTGTCGGTGCCGAGCCACTCCTCTTCCTCACCGAAGATGACCTCCTCGGGCTCCCAGAAGTCGGGCCGGCCGAAGCCGAACCCGAAGGTCTGAAAGCCCGCGGACTCCAGCGAGACGTTGCCGGCGAACACCAGCAGGTCCGACCACGAGATCTTGTTGCCGTACTTCTTCTTGACCGGCCACAGCAACCGGCGTGCCTTGTCCAGGTTCGCGTTGTCCGGCCAGCTGTTCAGCGGTGCGAATCGCTGCATGCCCTGACCGCCGCCGCCGCGGCCGTCATAGATGCGGTAGGTGCCCGCGGCGTGCCAGCTCATCCGGATGAACAGACCGGCATAGCTGCCGTAGTCGGCCGGCCACCAGTCCTGCGACGTGGTGATCACCGACATCACGTCGGCCTTGAGGGCCTCGGGATCGAGCTTGGCGAACTCGCTGGCGTAATCGAAATCCTCGCCCAGCGGATTGCCCTTGCTGGAGTGGGCGTGCAGCTTGGTGACGTCGATCTGCTCCGGCCACCAGTCCTGGTTGGTCAGAGGTCGGTGTGCCTTGGGCTCCGGGGAACGGATGGCCGGGTTCTCGCTCTCGCTGCCGCTGCTGTGCGTTGCTTCCTCGGGGAACGGCGGCTTGGCGTCGGACGTATCAGATGATGACACAGTGTGTTTCCCTTCCATCTTTCTGTGGTGATCGAGCTGTGATCACGGGCGTGATCGGGACGTGTGCTGCGCGGAGCACTCGGGGCACAGCCCCCAGTAGATGACCTCGGCCTCGTCGACGTCGAAGCCTCGATCGTCGGACGCCGTCAGACACGGGGCGTCCCCGACGGCACAGTCCACATCGCGAATGGTGCCGCAACCTCGGCACACGACGTGGTGGTGGTTGTCGCCGACCCGGGACTCGTAGCGGGCCAACGAGTTGGCCGGCTGGATGCGGCGCACGAGCCCCGCGGCGGTCAAAGCGTTGAGCGCGTCATACACGGTCTGGCGGGATACGTCGGGTTGCCGTTCCCGCGTGGCGCGGATGATGAGCTCGGTGTCGGCGTGCGGGTGGCGCTCCACGGCGTACAACACCGCCATCCGCGGGCGGGTGACACGCAGCGAGGCGTTCTTGAGAACCTCGGCGTAGTCCGGATCGTGACCCATCCACTCGATACTGTCGTGAATTCTGGATGGGATCAAGATTTTCAGCCGGATTGCCCACCGGATTCATTGATGGACAAACGATTTCGTTCGCTTTTCGGATAGTTGCGCCCGGATCGCGGTGTCGCCGGCCCACCGGCAGCGACCCTGGCCAGTGCGGCGGCGGCCACGAAGCCGGCGAGCGCGCACCACCCGGGCGCCTCCCCGAGACCCGATTTCGCCATCAGCACCAGTGCGATGCCGGCGGCGCAGACGGACAGGCCGGCGACACCGGCGCGTACGCCGACCGCCCGCACCGGCGCGTCCCACCATGGCAGCGGCCGGTGTTCCAGCGGGGCGAGCAACCGGAACAGCGCCAGCATCACCACGGCGAACACCAACGCGCGCAACGCCAATCGGGCCCAGAAGCCCGGCTCGTGGACGTCATAGGCATCCATGCCCACCAGGTGCAATGCGACGGCGGCCACCGCGATGGCCGGGATGTGCCACAGGTACAGCGTCATCGCCCCGGCGTTGCCCCGAGCCACCACTCGCCAGACCCGGCGGCGCTGCGCCCACCGCTGGATCGACCCCGCCGCGACCACGAACGCGCTCGACATCCACACGCACTGCATCGCCAGGACCAGCGTCGGCGGCGACACGTTGGACACCCGGTCGGCTCCGGTGACCACCAGCGACACCTCGTAGGGGCCGAGGGCGACGAGGCCGACCTGTGCCGCGAACGCGGCGACGGCCACCACGCCCGCACTCCGCACCCCGATGAGACGATGCGCGTACCCGACACCGAACACCACCGGGATGAGCCACACCAGCACGAAGTTGGCCACGGCCACCATCGGGGAGTCCACGGCGAAACGGAGCGCATCGAGGGCAGCGATCGCCGCCAGCAGCGAAACCAGCAGCCCGGCCAGCGCCCCGGAGGTGGTCAACCGGGTCAGTGCCGGTACGAACGCGAGAGCGAGCAGATAAACCCCGAGGAACCACAGCAGCGCCACGCTTTCGCCGCCCAGGCCCGCCTCCGACGCCTCCCCCAAGACGGCCCGAACCACCAGCAGAATGGCAGACCAAGCGGCCAGATACCAGAACACCGGTCGACACAGGCGTTGCGCACGGGTGAACAGCCAACTCCCCCAGGGTGTTCCGGCGTGGTAACCGTAGGCGCCGGCGGCGCCGCCGGCCAGGAAGAACAGCGGCATCACCTGCAGGACCCACGTCACCGGCGTCAGCGCGGGGAGCGCCCCGAGGGTGTTGCCGATTCGCACTCCGCGGGTGTCGATGGTGGCCAGCAGCAACGCGCAGTGCCCGAACATCACGACGACGAGCGCCGCGAGACGTGCGACGTCGATTGCTCGGTCTCGGCCCGGGGGGATCACGTCGGGCGTGGAGTCGGTCGGCCGGACGGGGTGCGCCATGACCTCAAGCATGCCCGCCCGCGACGCTCCGCGACTGAGTAGTACTACGGCATCGGCACAGGGGGCGTCAGCCGCCCTGAATCAGGGCAGCGCCGACAGGATGTCGAGGGGGTTCTGAGGCGGAGCCGGCGCGGTGGCCGGATTCTTCACCGCCTGGGCCGGGGACGGCCCGGCCAGCGGCGCACTATCGGTCAGATGCGGTTGGCCCACCCGTACGGCAACCGGGGCCGCCTCCGCAGGCAGCGTTCCCGCGGCGCTCGGATCCGTGGCGACGGCGGGAGCGTCGAGGGTGTCAGGTCCGGAAACAGGCTGCGACACCATCATGTGGTGCGGGGTGGTCGCCGGCTGTGAGGGAGTGACCTGCGGCGCCGAGGCGGGCTGCGGCTGGCCGACGACCTGCGGGGGCGACGCGGGCCGCGGTTGTGCGACGACCTGCGGGGTCGACGCGGGCTGCGGGTCGGCAACGACCTGCGGAGCGGAGGCAGGCTGAGGTTCGGCGACGATCTGCGGGGCCGACACGGGCGGCGGGGTGTCCACCACCGGAGCCTGGGGCGCAGGTACCGCGGGCTGGCGGGCAGGCGCGGGTGCCGCCACCGGCGCTGGGCCGGTCCCGGCCGGCGGGGTGAGCGCTGCCGGGGGTGCCGCTGCCGGTGCCGGTTCGGCGTTGGCGGTCTCGACCGGCTGCGCCGACGGACCACTCATGACCGCGAAGACCCCGAGGGCTGCGACGGCACACACGGCGGCGATGCTCGCGGCCATGGTGATGCGCATCGGCACCCGGGCGATGGTGGCGCGGGCGGCCGGCACGCGGGAGGTCAGCCGCCGCAGCAGGTGGTGCGCCTCGTCGGCGGGGTGTGCGCGCGCGGCTCCGTACGCCAGCGTCAGGTGGGGGGCGATGTGGCGAGCCGTCTGGTTGCGGCCCTCCCGCGCCTCGTCCTCCGAGACGTGCTCGATGGTGTCGAAGCCGAACAGTCGCAGCTTGGAGCGCAGCCGGATGGCGTGATCGCGTCCGTCGTCGGTCCAGGTCATGCGGATGCCGTCGATGTCGCGGTCGCTTTGCAGGGCGAATGCCTGCACGCTGCGGGCCGTCGCTCTGGCTATCTCGTTTACCGAATCGAGCGCGACGACTTCGTCAGCGAGGATCGCACCGTCCTTGGTGTCGACCAGCGCCCAGACCGCACTTGTCGCCGTCAGTGACAGACCCATTACCACGCGCATAGTTACCCCTCGACAACTGCCGGTATTGGCTTTGTATCGGCGTGCCTGGGTCCGATGTTACGCACGTTACTCGATTGAGATCAGCCGCGTGAGCGAATCCTTAATTAACCGTTTCGGCGAATTAGAGAGCGTAGCTAGTGCTTTGCGCTGTTCTCACAATGCCGCTGTCAGCGGGCCGAGTTGCTGACAGCGCGGAGCCGGATCGGTGCCGATCCAGCTACCACACCCGCGCCCGGTGGCGGTGTAGGTGACTCCCGGGACGAACGGCGCGACGTACACCTGGGCCGGCTGGTCGCCCCTGCCCTGCGCGCACTGCATCGGCGCGCCGGCGTCCGCCGGTTGGACACAGGCCACGCTCACATAGGGCGCAGCGGGCGGGCCGCAGTCCGCGGGCGCCACCGTCGCCGTCACCACGTCGACCCCGTCGTGGTGCACCACCTGCGGCGCCGACAGGGTGAACGAGCACGGTGGGGGCGGTTCGGCGGCGGCGAGGCCGGCGGTGCCCACGCCGGACAGCGCAAGCACCGCGGTGATCAGAACAATCGCGCCACGGCCTCTCATGCCCGCATGGTAGGGCAGCCGGCCGCCCCGCCGCCGGTGAAGTGCGCGGCTCGCCTCAGCTCTTGGCCGCTTCGAGTGCCTCGTTGAAGGTTGTGCTGGGCCGCATGACGGTCATGAGCTTCTCGTCCTGCGGGTAGTAGTAGCCGCCGATGTCGGCGGGGCTGCCCTGCACGTCGTTGAACTCGGCGACGATCTTGTCCTCGTTCTCGGCCAGCGACTTGGCCAGGGAGGCGAAGTGCTCGGCGAGTTCGGGGTCTTCGGTCTGCTCGGCCAGTTCCTGCGCCCAGTACATGGCCAGATAGAACTGGCTGCCACGGTTGTCGAGCTCACCGGCTTTCCGCGACGGGCCCTTGTTGTTGTCGAGGAGTCTGCCGATCGCGGCGTCCATGGTCTTGCCGAGCAGGGTCGCCTTCTTGTTGTCCGACTTGCGGCCCATGTCCTCGAAGCTGGCGCCCAGCGCCAGGAATTCACCCAGTGAATCCCAGCGCAGATGGTTCTCCTCGATCAGCTGGTGAACATGCTTGGGCGCCGAGCCGCCGGCACCGGTCTCGTACATTCCGCCACCGGCCATCAGCGGCACGATCGAGAGCATCTTGGCGCTGGTGCCCAGCTCCAGGATGGGGAACAGGTCGGTGAGGTAGTCGCGCAGGATGTTGCCGGTCACGGCGATGGTGTCCTGGCCGCGGATCACCCGTTCCAGCGTGTACCGCATGGCCCACACCTGCGGCATGATCTGGATCTCGAGTCCCTCGGTGTCATGCTCCTTGAGGTAGGCCTTGACCTTCTTGCGTAGCTCGGCCTCGTGCGGGCGCTCGGTGTCGAGCCAGAACACCGCGGTCATGCCGGACGCGCGCGCCCGCGTGACGGCAAGCTTGACCCAGTCGCGGATCGCCGGGTCCTTGACGATGGGCATCCGCCAGATGTCGCCGGCCTCGACGTTGTGGCTCAGCAACACCTCACCGGTCTCGACGTCGACGATGTCGGCGACGCCGTCCTCCGGGATCTCGAAGGTCTTGTCGTGGCTGCCGTACTCCTCGGCACGCTGGGCCATGAGACCGACGTTGGGTACGGTGCCCATCGTCGTGGGATCGAACTGGCCGTGCGTCTTGCAGAAGTTGACCATCTCCTGGTAGATCCGCGAGAACGTCGACTCCGGATTGACGGCCTTGGTGTCCTTGAGCTTGCCGTCGGCGCCGTACATCTTCCCGCCGGCGCGGATCATCGCCGGCATCGAGGCGTCGACGATGACATCGCTCGGCGAGTGGAAGTTGGTGATGCCGCGCGCCGAGTCCACCATCGCGAGCTCGGGCCGGTGCTCGTGCACGGCGTGGATGTCGCGGATGATCTCCTCACGCTGCGAGGCGGGCAGCGACTCGATCTTGGAGTACAGATCCGACATGCCGTTGTTGACGTTCACGCCGAGCTCGTCGAGGACCTGCTGGTGCTTGGCGAACGCGTCCTTGTAGAACACCTTGACCGCGTGGCCGAACACGATCGGGTGGCTGACCTTCATCATCGTTGCCTTGACGTGCAACGAGAACATGACGCCGGTCTTGTAGGCGTCTTCGATCTGCTCTTCGAAGAACTCGCACAGCGCCTTCTTGCTCATGAACATGCTGTCGATGATGTCGCCCTCGTCGAGGGCCACCTCGGGCTTGAGGACGGTCTCGCCGCTGTCGGTCTTGAGGACCATCTTCACCGTGCGGGCCTTGTCGATCGTCATCGACTTCTCACCGTGGTAGAAGTCCCCGTGCTTCATGGTGGCGACGTGGGTACGCGAGGCCTGCGACCACTCCCCCATGCTGTGCGGGTGCTTCCGGGCATACGCCTTGACCGCCTGGGGGGCCCGCCGGTCCGAGTTGCCTTCGCGCAGTATCGGATTGACCGCGCTGCCGAGCACCTTGGAGTAGCGGGCCTTGATCTCCTTCTCCTCGTCGGACTTCGGCTCGCCCGGGTAGTCGGGCAGGTTGTAGCCCTTCTCGCGGAGCTCCTTGATCGCGGCCAGCAGCTGCGGAACCGAGGCGCTGATGTTGGGCAGCTTGATGATGTTGGTCTCGGGCAGCTGGGTCAGTTTGCCCAATTCCCCCAGGTTGTCGGGCACCCGCTGTTCCTCGGTCAGATAGTCGGGGAACTCGGCCAGGATGCGCGCGGCCACGGAGATGTCACTGGAGCTGACGGAGATGCCGGCTGCGTCTGCGAAGGTGCGGACCACAGGCAGAAATGCGTAGGTCGCCAGCAGAGGCGCCTCATCGGTCAGCGTGTAGATGATGGTCGGCTGCTCGGCGCTCATGTGGTGTTCTCCCGGCATCGGTTTCGGTCAGTTCGTGGCGGCTCGCGTCGGGGCCGGTGACCATCGGCTGGTCGTCGGTATCCGGCAGTCAGTATCGCGGCACCGCACCCTTCAGGCGGAGCCTACCCAACAGCGGCGACGACAGGGCGGGCCAGACCTGCGGTGCTCGGTCACGGTCGGGCTTCGGCCCGGCGCGTCGAGCCGGCACGCTCGGGTCACGCCGTTACATTCACGGCCATGACATGGGCCGGGAGCAAAGACTGTGTTCGCACCGTCGCGACGACGCTGGGGGTGCTCGTCGCGGTGGCGGGCTGCTCGGCACCGCAGACACCCGATGGCACGGCAAACGCGGCCGGGACGCCGCCGGTGTCGGGCACCGTCGAGCAGTGGCAGGACGCGGTGTGCCGCGACGGAACCGAAACCGACTCGGGCACCCGCCACATCGTCGACGGGAGTGCCTGCGTCCCCCACGACGGCGACGGGGTCGTCAACTTCGACCATTTCGACTCGGTGCCCGCGATGGACGCGATGCTGTCGTGGGCGCCGTCCCCGCAGGTCGCGACGACCACGCTCGACGACCGTCCGCTGGCGATCTGGACACCCGACGGCGAGGCCGAGGACCTCGCCCCACTGTCCGGATTCGGCTTCACGGTGGCGTCCTACCGGTCGCCGGCCCTGGCCCGTTCCACCGCGCAGCTGCCCGGTGCCGTGCCGTCTGCCGAGGTGACGACGATTCCGCCCAACCAGTTCGGTTACGTCGTGGTGACCACCGCGGCGGGTGACCCGCAGTGCATCGTCGAGACCACGTTCGTGGGATGCCAGACAGCAGCTCGCAATTGGCAACAGCACGCCGACGGTAGCGGCCCGTACCACGGGGTGCGGGTCAACACCGACGGCACCGGTTCGTGGGTGGACGGCAATCTCGGCGCCGCGGCCCCGACCCCGTTGGCCGAGCGGACCTACCGCGCCCTGGGGTGGACCATCGTCGCCAACGCCTCGGAGCTTCGGTTCACCAATGACGCCACCGGGCACGGTGCGGTGGTCAGTGCTGCGCGGGTCGCACCGTTCTGAGTGGCGCCCTGCCGGGTTGACGAGTAGGTGCTGCGGGGCATCGAATGGCAGACATGCAGAAGGTGTCGATCGAAGCTTTGGCCCGCCAGCAGATGCAGCTCGCGACCGCCAACAACCGCAACGCCGCCGACACTGTGGTCGGCGGTCACGAGAAGGTCCTGCGCCAGACCGTCATCGGGATGGTCGCCGGTGCCGAGATGGGTGAGCACGAGAACCCCGGCGAGGCAACCGTGTACGTGATCAAGGGATCGGTCCGGATGTCCTCGGGTGACGAGCAGTGGGACGCGCGCGCCGGTGACCTGTTGAAGGTTCCCGATGCCCGGCACTCGCTGGTCGCGCTCGCCGACTCCGCATTACTGCTCACGGTGGCCAAACTCCCGTAGTTCCGAAGTTCTTCCGCAGCTGGGGGCACGATGGTGCCATGGACAGCGCGGGGCGGCGGTCATGACGCGATCTCGGTGGCGGCGGGCCGGGATCGGCGTGCGGCTGTTGGCGGCCCAGGCCCTCGTGCTGCTGGTCGCGGCGGCCGCGGTGTGGGTGGTGGCCGCGATCGTCGGCCCTCCGCTGTTCCGCGAGCACCTGCACCGGGCCGGCGTTCCGGCCGATTCGCTGGAGGAGCTGCACGCCGAGGAGGCGTACCGGTACGCGACGGCCCTGTCGATCGGGGGTGCGGTCGCGGTCTCGGCGTTGGCCGCGCTGGCGGTGAGCGGATACGCCGGCCGGCGCCTGCAGCGATCGGTTGCCGAGGTCGCGTCGGCGGCCACCGCGGTCGCCGACGGACGCTACGAGATCAGGGTGGCACCGCAAGGGTTGGGTGAGGAGTTCGACAGCCTCGCCCGCGCTTTCAACCAGATGGCGACGCGGCTGGAGTCGGTGGAGGCCACCCGGCGACGCCTGTTCGGGGACCTGGCCCACGAGATCCGCACGCCGGTGTCGGTGCTCGACGCCTATATCGAAGCGTTGGAGGACGGCGTGCGCACGTTGACGCCCGAGACGGCCGAGGTGTTGCGGGACCAGACTCGCAGGCTGGTGCGCTTCTCCGAGGACGTGGCGGCGTTGGCCCAGGCCGAGGAGAACACGGCCGGCATGTCGTTCTGCCAGGTGGCGGTCGGCCCGCTGCTGGAGCGCTGCGTGGCTGCGGTCGCCGAACGGTTCGACGAGAAGGGGGTCGCGCTGAGTGTCGCCGTCGCCGAGGATGTCCCACCGGTCTGGGCGGACCCGCAGCGCCTGGGGCAGGTGCTGGCCAACCTCCTCGACAACGCCTTGCGCCACACTCCCGGTGCCGGCGCGGTGCAGCTGAGCGCGGATCGCGTGGGCCGGCAGGTGATCCTGCGGGTGGTCGACGACGGCGAGGGAGTCGCCGCGCAGCACCTGCCACACCTGTTCGAGCGCTTCTATCGGGCCGATCCGTCGCGCAACCGGGTCGGTGGCGGTGCGGGCATCGGTCTGGCGATAGCCAGGGCGCTGACCGAGGCCCACGGCGGCGAGATCGGTGCCGCCAGCGCCGGTCCCGGGGAGGGCATGACAATCACGGTCACCCTTCCCGTGAGCGAATCCGTCTGACCCGTCGACCTGCAGCGGCCCGGTGGGGGCCAGCTGCCGACCGACGCGCCAGGCGCAATTGCCGGCAAACCTGGCCGCATGGCGGGGTCGCGCCACTAAGGTGCTGATCGTGCGCAGAGACATGTTTGCCAAGGGTCGGGGCCGATGGCTCGCGGTCGTGGTGTCTCTGGTCGTCTCGGGCGGCATGATCTACGCCCAGAACGCTGCGCCGCCATGCTGCGCCCCCGAGCCGTCGCCCCCACCGAGCGCTCAGGGCGTGGAACCGAGTGCCGCACCGGAGCGGGTCCGGCTGTCGGAGGCGGAGTTGCTGGCCGCCAGTGCCCCGGTCGACGGCCGTGTCTTCGACCTTGCACTGCCCGCCGGCGTCGCGCCGGAGGGTGGCCTGCAGGTCAACACCATCTGGGCCGCGCGGGCGATCAGCGCTCTGTTCCCGGAGATCACCACCATCGGCGGTTATCGCCAGGATCCGCTGAAGTGGCATCCCAACGGGCTGGCCATCGACGTGATGATCCCGAACTACCACAGCGACGAGGGCATCGAGCTCGGCAACCAGATCGCCGGGTATGCCCTCGCCAATGCGGAACGCTGGGGTGTGCTCCACGTGATCTGGCGGCAGGGTTTCTATCCCGGCATCGGTGCGCCGAGCTGGACAGCGGACTACGGCAACGAAACCCTCAACCACTTCGACCACATCCACATCGCCACCATCGGAGGCGGTTACCCCGATGGTGACGAGAGCTACTACATCGGTTCGATGCAGTCCTAGCTGCTAGACGGCGATCTGACCGCAGGCGGGCAGGGCCGCGTCGCTGTCTCCCTCGCACAGCTGCGCGGTGTCCAGCGGAGATTCGACCGACGGCGGAGCCGGCGGCCACAGCGGGAAGATGCTGGCACCGGTCACCCCGGTCAGTCTGGCCACGATCTGCGCGACGACGTTGGTCACCACGTAGGTGAGGTTGCCGATCAGCCGGACCGGCACGATCGCCAGCGCCGCAAGCGGACTGATCAAGAAGATCTCCTGGTCGACGATCTGCTGCAGGCCCGCGGTGAGGCTCTCGGTCAGCCCGTACACGATGTAGGGCACGGTGGCGGCGATGGTGCGCACCCCCAGCGCGATGTTCGTCCCGATGTCGGGATAGCCGTACATCGCGATCGCGTCCTGCAACGCCCCACGCAGCGCCTCGTCATCGTTGACCGGGAAGACGTCGCTGCTGCCGAGCGTGGTCAGCGACACGCCGTCGGAGTCGGTGGACGGGGTGCCGCCGAACAGCGTCATGACGGTCGGGGTGACGTCGACGATCTGGTACTTGAGGTTGATGGCGCCGGCCGCGAACAGGTTCGGGTTCTCGGCGATGACGAAGGTCGACGTCTCGTCGGGCGATTGGAACCCGTGACCGAACCCCTGCTGCGGCTGGTGGCCGTGGTCGGTGACGACCAGGATGGTCCACTGTTCGCCGGTCAGGGCCTCCCACGCGTCGACCGCCTGCAGGATCTCGCCGAGATTGCGGTCGACGTTGCGGATCGCGGCGGCGTACTGCGGCGAGGCGCCGCCGTACATGTGGCCGTTCTCGTCGACGCCGACGAAGTAGCTGAAGACGAAGTTGGGGATCATCGGGTCGGCGGCCATGATCGCCAGTTCGGTGGCGTCGCCGACCGCGTCGTCGGTCAGCAACCAGTCGGTGTCTCCTTCGATCTGGCCGATGTCGATGATCTCGTCGGCCGGGGTGGTGCCCGCGCCCGCGATGGCGGAGATGACGTTCCAATTGGCGATCGACGTGGTCTGGATGGCCGAGTTGAACGCTTCGAGTTGGGTGAACACCGTGGGCCAGTCGTCATAGGTCCACGGGGTGAACACGTTGTTGATCACGCCCGTCTTCTCCCCCCATGCCCCGGTGAGGATGGACGTCCACGACGGGTTGGAGATGGTGGTGTGTCCCGCGATGCTCGCCGGGGCCGTTGTGCCGTCCTGGATCAGGCCGAAGAAGTTGGTGTTCGCGAGATCGGCGAGCACTCTGCTGAGGTTCGTGCCGTCGACGCCGATGACCAGGACGTTGGGCGAGGTGTCCGCGAGCAGCTCGATCTCCGGCGGAGCCACGGCGCTGCTGCGCAGCGCGGCGCGCTCGGATTCTTCCCGGGCACCCGCCAGCGTCGCCAACGCCATCGGCAGCACCGCGGGCGCGGGAGCCTCGGGAGCCGGCTGCGGTGCGGGCTGTTCGATCGCGACATCGGCTACCAGCGACACCGGCATGTTCGGTGCGTCGGTGGCGTTCGAAGACGTGGCCACCACGTCGCCCACCGCGTCCTCGGTGCCCCGAAGCTCCTCGGACTCGGTGTCCTCACCCACCCCGGCGGCGCCGTCATCTGCGGCCTCGACCTCGCCCGCGAGGTCATCTGCAAGATCGTCTGAGAGGTCTGCTCCGGGGTCGGAATCCTCGTCCGCGCCAGAACCCTCGTCCGCATCGAAATCGCCGTCGGATCCCTCCTCGTCATCCGAGGTGGCGGACTCCTCCTGTGTCGTCGCATCGTCCGGGCGGTCCGACGACGTGGCGCCGGCGGCCCCCGACGACGCGGCACCGCCGGAGTCGCCGGCCTGACTCGTGTTCGAGGAGTCCCTCGACGAATCTGCGGTCTCGGCGGCGGCGATACCCGGCGCGCTGGCCACGGCGAGCCCGACGCCCAGTGCGACCGCGAGCCCTCCCACCCGACCGATGTACTTGGCATGGTTCATGGGACATCTCCTCGGGGCCGCCTGACTGACACCGCTGCGGCAAAGTTGCCGCGGGCGTAAAAATACGCGGAAAACCTGTCCTCACGGCTATGAATCGGCGACTTGCCTGAAAACAGTCGACGGGCGACCAGCCCGGCCCGAGCGAACTCTCGGCGGGTAGGCTGGCCCGCGCCGCTTGCGGAAGCAGACCGCGACGCTGCCGTCCCGACAGGTGTGAGCACCCGAGTTTCGCCAGCGACGGAAGGGCAAGCGTGCCAGACACCCCACGGCGTTTCTCGCGCATCAGCATCCAGTCGAAGCTTCTGCTGATGCTTCTGCTGACCAGCGTGCTGTCGGTGGCCGTGGTGGGCGCGATCGGCTTTCAGTCCGGCCGCGAATCGCTGCGTGAATCGGTGTTCGAACAGCTCACCCTCATTCGCAGCGCCCAGGCCCGCATGCTGGAGAAAGCGATGCGCGACCTGACCAGCTCGATGGTCGTCTACACCCGCGGCAGCACCGCCGAACAGGCGATCGCCGCGTTCACCGCCGGATACGACGAGCTTCGTGACGCCGAGGTGCCGCCCGAGCAGCAGCAAGCCCTGGTCGAGTTCTACCAGCGCAACTACGGCGAGACCGACACCGAGTCCGATCGTGACGCCGCTCAGGCCCGGGTCCAGGCTCTGCTGCCCCGCGGCAACTCGCAGCGCTACCTGCAGACCACCTACACACTGGCCGCCGACACCCCCGAGGACCGCATCGAGCTCGACGACCCCGGGGACGGCAGCGCCTGGTCGGCGGCGAACGCGAGATACAACGAGTTCTTCCGTCAGGTGATCAAGCGGCAGCACTCCGCCGACGCGCTGTTGATCGATGCCCGCGGCAACGTCGTCTACAGCGTCGGCAAGGGCATCGACCTGGGAACCAACATCCAGTACGGGCCCTACCGCGGCAGCAACCTCGCCGAGGCGTTCAAGGAGGCGATGAACTCCAACTCGCTCGACGAGGTCGTCGTGCGCGACTTCGACACCTATCAACCGTCGGGGATGCCCACCGCCTGGATGGTGTCGCCGATCGGTCCGGCCGGCAACGTGCAGGGCGTCATGGCGCTCGCACTACCGGTGGACAACCTCAACCGCGGTCTCACGTTCAACGGCGACTGGCAGGGTGCCGGGCTCGGCAAAACCGGTGAGACGATCCTGGTCGGGCCCGACCTGCTGATGCGCTCGGAGTCGCGGCTGTTCCTGGAGGACCCCGACGCCTACCGCAGCGACGTGGTGGCCGCCGGCACGCCCGTCGAGGTCGCCGACGAGGCGATCCGCCAGGGCAGCACCATTCTCGTGCAGCCGGTGGACACCGACGCGGTCGGACAGGCCCTGCAGGGGGCGACCGGAACGCTGATCACCGAGGACTACGAGGGCCGCCGGACGCTGCAGGCGTACTCACCGGTGCAGACTGCCGGCTTGAACTGGGTGCTCGTCGCCAAGATCGACGTCGCCGAGGCGTTCGCTCCCGTCGCCACGTTCACCCGCACACTGGTGCTGTCCACGGTGGCGATCGTCCTGGTGGTGTGCATCGCCGCGCTGCTGTTGGCCAGGGTGTTCGTTCGGCCGATCCGCAGGCTGGAGGCCGGCGCCGAGCAGATCGGTGCCGGTGACTTCGATGTCGAGCTGCCCGTCACCTCGCGCGACGAATTCGGCGATCTGACCCGCGCGTTCAACCAGATGAGCAGCAATCTGCAGACCAAGGAACGACAGCTCACCGAGCAACGCGCCGAGAACCACCGGCTGCTGTTGTCCCTCATGCCCGAACCGGTACTGGAGCGCTACCGCGACGGGGAGGAGAACATCGCCGAGGAGCACCAGGATGTGACGGTGCTGTTCGCCAACGTCGACGGACTCGACGACCTCGCCGAACAGCTGACCGCGCAGGAATCGCTCGGGGTGGTCAACCGACTGGTTCGCCAGTTCGACGCCGCGGCAGACAATCTGGGTGTCGAGCGGGTGCGCACGCTGCACGACGGATACCTGGCCAGCTGCGGCCTGACGGTGCCCCGGCTCGACAGCGCGCGCCGCACGGTCGACCTGGCCGTGGAGATGCAGCACATCATCGACCGGTTCAACGGCGAGACGGGGCACCGGCTCAGCCTGCGCGCCGGGATCAACACCGGAATCGTGACCAGCGGCCTACTCGGGCAGTCGAACCTCGTCTACGACATCTGGGGTTCGGCGGTCAACCTCGCCTACCAGGCGCACAAGAGCCCGGCGACGGCCGGGGTCTATGTGACCCGCCCGGTGTACGAGGCGATGCGGGATCTCCGCGACTTCACCGCCGACGGCGAGGTCGTCGCCAACGATCGCGTCGAGCGCCTGTGGCGTCTCTCGGGTGACCAGCGATGACCGAGATCTTCTCCGCGCCGTGGTTCTGGTGGGCCATCGCGATCGCGGTGGCACTGCCGATCTCGCTGGTGGTGCTCACCGAGGTGCACAACGCGCTGTTGCGGCGCAACAGTTATCTGGCCCGGCCGGTGAGCCTGGTGCGCAACTATGTGCTGCCGCTGGCGGCACTGCTGTTGTTGCTGCTCAAAGCGACCGAGGTGCACGCTGATGCCACCACGGTACGGGTGGTCGCCACGGTGCTCGGCTTCGTCGTCCTGGTCCTGCTGCTGTCCGGACTCAACGCGACGGTGTTCCAGGGCGCGCCGGAAGGCAGCTGGCGCAAGCGGGTGCCGTCGATCTTCCTCGACGTGGCCCGGTTCGTCCTGATCACCGTCGGTGTCGCGCTGATCTTCGCGTTCATCTGGGGCGCCAACGTCGGTGGTCTGTTCACCGCGCTGGGCATCGGCTCGATCGTGCTCGGCTTGACTCTGCAGAACTCGGTCGGGCAGGTCATCTCGGGGCTGCTCGTGCTCTTCGAGCAGCCCTTCGAGATCGGCGACTGGGTCGCCACCCGATGGATCGACGGCGGCCGGGTGGTCGAAGTGAACTGGCGGGCAACGCATCTGGACTCCGGCAACGGTGTCTACGTGTTGCCCAATTCGTTGTTGGCCACCGAACTGTTCATCAACCGCAGCCTGCCCCGCGGCGAACACTCGATCGACATCACGACGAAGTTCTCAGCTGCGGATCCGCCCGACGCGGTGTGCCGGATGCTGACCGGCCTCGCGCAGCGGGTTCCCCAGCTGCGTGCCGGGGCCGACCCGGTGACCCTCATCGGTGCCACCGGCGAGTACACCACCACCGTTCCGCTGCACACCCCGGCCGAGGACGCCGAGGCCCGCTCCACGTTTCTGCGCTGGGCCTGGTACGCCGCACGACGCGAGGAACTCTCGCTCGACGACGTCACCGACGACTTTCCGTCTCCGCTGCTGTTCGACGACGCGCTGCAGGTGGTGGGGCGCAGTCTGCACCTCAGCCGCACCGATCAGGAGCTGGTGCGTGAGCACGTCCGGGTGGTCCGCTACGGCGTCGGCGAGATCGTTCAGGAACGCGGGACCGTCCCCGTGCGGATGATGTTCGTCGTCAGCGGGCAGGTACGGCTGGAGGTCCGCTCAGGTGGCGCGGTGGTGGGCATCCGCACCCTCGAGCGCGGCGATTTCCTCGGGCAGACCGCCCTGACCAGAGAGCAGGTCAAGGCCGACGCCCGCGCGCTCGACGAGTTGACCGTGGCGTGGATCGACCGCCAGAGCATGGAGTCGCTGGTGCTGCGCCGCCCGCTGCTGATGCAGGAGATCGGCCGGGTGATCGAAGAGCGCCGGGCCAGCATGCGCAGAGTGACCGCGGCCGATTAGCCGGGCCCGATCAGCCCTGCCGGTGCCGTCTGCCCTGACCGGGGTTGCCGACCAGGGACTCGCCGAGGAATTCGTCGGGGCCTTGCACGCCCGGGAGTGCAAAGAAGAATCCGCCGCCCACCGGCATGATGTACTCCTCCAACGGCTCCCCGGTCAGCCGGTTCTGGACCGCCAGGAACCCGCGTTCGAGGCTGCGCTGGTAGGACACGAACGCCAGTCCCTGATCGAGGCGACCCGCCCCGTCGAAGCTGCGGACGTAGGAGAATCCGCGGCGCAGGATCAAACTGTCCTCGGTTTCCGGGGTCCGGGGGTTGGCCAGACGGATGTGGGCGTCGAGCGGAATCCGTTTCCCTTGCGGATCGTCGGCATAGTCGGGGTCGGCGAACTCGTCGGACATCCCCAGCGGCGCACCGCTGATCTTCTCTCGTCCGAAGATCTGCTCCTGCTCGATCAGCCGGGTCCGGTCCCAGAACTCGACGAACATGCGGATGATCCGCACCGCCTGGTAGGACCCGCCGACCGCCCAGTCCGGCTCGCCGTCGCCGGAACCGACCCAGACGTAGCGGTCCATCAGGGCTTGGTCGTCGCTGTCCAGGTTCGCGGTGCCGTCCTTGAACCCCAACAGGTTTCGGGGGGTGGCGGCGTGTGAGGCAACGCCTGCGCCGCGGGCATAGCCGTCGATCATCCAGTGCAGCACCAGGTGTCGTCTGGTGCGCCGCATCAGTTGCCGCAGTGCGAACTGCAAGGTGTCGACGTGCCCGGCTTCCATGGTCAGCAGCAGGTCACCGTGAGAGAACTTGGGGTCGAGCCGGTCGTTGGCCAGGAACGGCATCTGCACCAGCTCTTTCGGCTTCCTGTCGGACAGGCCGAACCGGTCGTCGAACAGCGAGGCGCCGACGCTGAGCACCACCGACAGATCATCCGGTGGAGGTTCCTCGCCGAGGATGCCCGAGTCGACCGGCGGGTAGGCCGGTCCGCGCTGCTCGGGTGGGCGACCGGACATCAGGCCGCGGATCTCGTCGGTCAGCTCGGCCAGCGTGTCAGCCAGCTTCTCTCGGCTGTCGGCGATGACGGTGAAGGCGGCCATCAGTCCCTGCGCGGGGACGGGGATGGCGGTGATACCCGCTTGGTGAGGTCCCTCGAACGGCACATATCGCGGCGCCGGCGGGCCGGCGGTGGACGGACCGTCCTCCGCCGAACACCCGGTCAGCGCCGCGCCGACACCAACCGCCGCACCGGTGCCCAACGCCCCGGTGACGAAATTACGGCGGCTGATGCCGGATCGCGACGACTGCGTACTCACTGCAGGTTCAGCACTCCGGCGACCTGCGACACGTTCTCCGACAGCCCCGCCAGCTGGGCCTTGAGCGTGTCGACCGTCTGCTGGTCGACGGTCACCTCAGGGCAGCGCGGGGACGGGAACTGGTCGTTCTCGGTGCAGTACAACACCCAGCCATCGCCCTGACGCAGCGGCTCCAGCGTCGCGTTGACGTCGGCGAACCCGGTGTTGATCTGCTCCAGCAGCTCCGGATCGGCCTGCTCCAACGCGGGTGTCAGGTCCTCGATAGCGGCCTGCGAGCCCTCGAGGTTGGCGTTGAAGTCCCACAGGTCGGTCTTGGAATAGCGGTTCTCCTCACCGGTGATCTTGCCCTCGGAGACCTCTTCGATCAGCTCGGCCGCGCCCACGGCGACGTCGGTGGGTGCCACCTCGAGCGTCGGCATCTGCTCGTTCAGCGTCGCGATGTTCGCGTCCAACTGGTCCGCGAACTGTGCGCCGCCGTCGGTCGTGTTCTGCTCGAACAGCAGGTACTCCAGCCGGTGCCAGCCCGTGAAGGCGGGATCGTCGACGCCGGCGAAGTCGTCGACGCGGGCATCGACCAGGCCGTCGATCTCCTCGACGAGCCCGGCCAGCGGCTCGATACGCTCCCACGGCACGCGCGACGGCGCGTAGGCCTCCTGGGCGGCCTGCAGGTCGCCGGCCCGCACCGCATCGGTCAGCACCTTGACGACGGTCACCAACTGGTCGCTCTGGTCGACGGCGTAGGCCTGGTACTCCTCGGCGGCCTGGGTGACCAGCGGGTCCGGTGCCGCCGAGGGCGCCGCGCTGGACTCCGTCGCCGTCTCCGTCTCGGTGGTGGCGGTGTCGGTGTCGGAGCTCGAGCAGCCGGCCAGCGCCAATCCCAGTGCCAGGGCCGAGATCGGAAGGGCAGTACGCCGTCTCATCAAAGGAACCTCCTTGTTCGGGTCGAAAGGCAGGTTAGCCGCCCGCAGGAGCTGAGGGTAGCCACACCTAGGTAAAGAGGACCTTAGTCCCTCGGGTACGGTGTCCGGTTAGGCTAGGGTTCGCTAAAGCGTCTGAGTATGGCGCGGGAAAGGATGGCCCCCGCATGCGCGCAGGTTGGAGTCGGATCGCTGCAGTCGTCGCCCTCACCGCAGCGTTGGGCACCGCTGCTTGCTCGAGCTCCGGCGAGAGCGACGAACTGCTCGTCTACAGCGCTCAGCACGAGTCGTTGACCAAGGAGTGGATCGAGGCGTTCACCGCCGAGACCGGCATCCCGGTGACCTACCGGCAGGGCGGCGACACCGAGATGGGCAACCAGCTGGTGGCCGAGGGGGACGCCTCGCCGGCCGATGTGTTCCTCACCGAGAACTCCCCCGCCATGGCCGCCGTCGAGCGGGCCGGCCTCTTCGCCGACATCAGCCCCGAGGTCGTCGCGCAGGTTCCGGCCCAGTACCGGCCGGCCAGCAACAAGTGGACCGGGGTGGCGGCCCGCGCCACGGTGTTCGCCTACAACACCGACCTGCTCACCCCTGAGCAGCTGCCTGCCTCGATGCTGGACCTGCAGCAGCCCGAGTGGCAGGGCCGGTGGGGAGCGCCGCCGGCGAAGGCCGACTTCCAGGCGATCGTGGCCGCGCTGCTCGAGCTCGAAGGCCCCGAGGTCACCCAGCAGTGGCTGGAGGGGATGAAGGCCAACGCCAAGATCTACGACAACAACATCACCACGCTCAAAGCGGTCAACAGCGGCGAGGTGGCCGGCGGGATCATCTACCACTACTACTGGTTCCGCGATCAGGCGGAGACCAAGGAGATCAGCGGCAACACCCAGCTGCACTACTTCCGCAACCAGGATCCGGGCGCGTTCGTCAGTATCTCCGGCGCCGGGGTGCTGGCCTCCAGCGACAAGCAGGACCAGGCTCAGCAGTTCCTGCAGTTCGTCACTGGCAAGGCCGGCCAGGACGTACTGCGCACCGGCACCTCCTTCGAGTACCCGGTCGCCAGCGGCGTGGCTGCCAATCCGGCGCTGCCGCCGCTGGCCGATCTGCAGGCTCCGGCGGTCAACCCGTCCGATCTCGATGCGCAGGCGGTGTCGGACATGATGACCCAGGACGGTTTGCTGTAGGTGGTCGCTCCGGCCACACCACACGACCTCGAGTCGGCAGCGCAGCGTCCCCCGGCCGGATCCCGGCCGGGGGCGGGTCGTCCCGGCCCGCTGATCTCCGCCACCGTCGCGGTCCTGGTGGCCACCACGTTCATTCCACTGGGCTATGTGGCCTGGGCATTCGCGACCACCGGCTGGGACCAGGCCTATGCCCTGATCGTGCGGCCGCGGGTCGGCGAGTTGCTGGTGAACACCCTGTCGCTGGTCGTGCTGACCGTGCCCCTGTGCATCGTCGTCGGGGTGGGGGCCGCATGGCTGGTGGAGCGCACCGACGTTGCGGGCCGGGCCTTGTGGCGTCCGCTGTTGGTGACGCCGTTGGCGGTGCCGGCGTTCGTCAACAGTTACGCCTGGCTGGGCATCGTGCCATCGCTGCACGGGCTCGGGGCCGGCGTCCTGGTCACGACGCTGTCGTACTTCCCGTTCATCTACCTGCCGGCTGCGGCGACGTTACGCCGGCTGGACCCCACCATCGAGGAGTCGGCGCGCGCGCTGGGTTCCAACTCGGTCGGCGTCTTCGTGCGGGTGGTGGTGCCGCAGTTGCGGTTGGCCATCCTCGGCGGTGCGTTGCTGATCGGGCTTCATCTGCTGGCCGAGTACGGGGCGTTCGTGATGCTGCGCTTCGAGACCTTCACCACGGCGATCTTCCAGCAGTTCCAGGCCACCTTCGACGGGCCGGCCGGCAGCATGCTCGCCGGTGTGCTGGTTCTGTGCTGCCTGGTGCTGCTGGTCGCCGAAGCCGGCGCACGGGGCAACGCGCGGCTGGCCCGGGTGGGCGGCGGCGCTGCGCGAACGCTGGTGCCACTGCGCCTGGGCCGCAACCGGATTCCCGCGCTGTTGGCGCTGGTGGCGTTGGCTCTGCTGGCTCTGGGTGTGCCGCTGTGGACGCTGGCGCGCTGGTTGTGGATCGGCGGGGTCGACGTGTGGACCCTCGGCTCGATCGGGCAGGCGTTGACCCAGACGATCGGCCTGGCCGCCGTGGCGGCTTTGGTGACGACCGTGTTGGCCTTCCCGGTCGCCTGGGTGGCGGTGCGCTGCGAAGGTTTTCTGGCCCGCACGGTGGAGGGCGCGAACTACGTGACGAGTTCGCTGCCCGGAATCGTCACGGCGCTGGCCCTGGTGACGGTGACGATCCGGGTCGCTCCCCCGCTCTACCAGACTGTCGTCGTGGTGGTCTGCGCGTATGTGCTGATGTTCCTGCCGCGCGCACTGGTCAGTGTGCGGGCCGGCCTGGCGCAGGTCCCCCTCGGCCTCGAAGAGGCCTCCCGGTCGTTGGGCGTGGCACCCTGGGCGACGTTCCTGCGGGTCACGCTGCGCCTGACCGCGCCCGCGGCGGCGGCCGGGGCCTCGCTGGTGTTCGTCGCGGTGGCCACCGAACTGACCGCGACACTGCTGTTGGCCCCGACCGGGACACGCACGCTGGCGATGGGTTTCTGGTCGCTGTCCAGCGAGTTGAACTACGCCGGGGCGGCGCCGTATGCCCTGGTCATGGTGCTGTTGGCCATGCCGGTCACGATGGTGTTGTTCCGCCAATCCACCAAGGCGGCGTCGATATGAACGTCGCGGCAACAGTGCAGGGTCTGTCGAAGTCGTTCGGCGGGTCCGTCGTCCTCGACGGCATCGATCTCGAACTGCCCCGGGGCCAGACGACCGCGATCGTCGGATCGTCGGGATGCGGCAAGACCACATTGCTGCGGTTGATCGCGGGATTCGAGACCCCGGACGCCGGCAGCGTCGACATCGACGGCACCCAGGTGTCCGGTCCGGGGGTGTTCGTGCCCGCCCACCGGCGCGAAGTCGGCTTCGTGGCGCAGGACGGTGCGCTGTTCCCCCATCTGACCGTCGGACAGAACATTGCGTACGGGCTGCCCGGAGTGCGTCGCGGTGGCGCCGCGCGTCGGCGGGTCGCCGAACTGCTGGAGACGGTGGCGCTCGACCCGGCGTTCGCCACCCGGCGCCCCCACCAACTCTCCGGCGGCCAGCAGCAGCGGGTGGCGCTGGCGCGGGCGCTGGCCCGCAGCCCCAAGTTGATGCTGCTCGACGAGCCGTTCAACGCGCTGGACGCGGGACTGCGCGCGTCCACCCGCAAGGCCGTCGCACAGCTGCTGGCCTCGGCGGGTGTGACGACCCTGGTCGTGACGCACGACCAGGAGGAGGCGATGTCGATCGCCGACCGGGTCGCGGTGATGCGACACGGGCGTTTCACCCAGGTCGGCAGTCCGCGCGAGGTGTACCGCCACCCGGTGGACCGGTTCACCGCCGAGTTCCTCGGCGAGTGCGTGTTCGTGCCGTGCACCGTGCGTTCCGGTGTGGCCGACTGCGTGCTGGGCGGCGTGCCCGTCGACCCGCCCGTCACCGACGGTGCGGCGACACTGATGCTGCGACCGGAGCAGCTGATGGGTACCGAGGTATCCGACAGTGAGCGACAGACCGGCGTCGGTACCGTCGTCGCCAGCGAGTTCCTCGGCCATGACGTGCTGCTCACCATCGATCCGGGTGGAGACACCGCCCCGATCACGGTGCGCCAGCACAGCATCGACCCGCCGGCGGTCGACACCAAGGTGCACATCGACGTGATGGGCAGTGGTGTGGTCTTTCGATGAACGGTCTGATCCAGGGGCTGTCCCGCCACGGTGAGCGCCTGGCGGTGGCGACCCGGACCGAGGAACTGAGCTACTCGGATCTGGCTGCCCGCGTCGCGGCGGTCGCCGCGGAACTGGCCGGGCCGCGGCGACTGGTGCTGCTGGAAACCCACAACGACCTGCACACCCTGGTGCACTATCTGGGTGCGCTGGCCGCCGGGCACGTCGTGCTGCCGATGCCGGCCGGGCGGCCGTATCCGGAGATCACGGCCACCTACGCTCCGGACATCGTCATCGACGGCGACGGGATCCGGGAGATCAGCGCGGCGGACGCCGGATCCTCCGGCGCGCTGCACCCCGATCTGGCGTTGCTGCTGTCCACCTCGGGCAGCACCGGTTCCCCGAAGCTGGTGCGGCTGTCCGCGCACAACGTGATCGCCAACGCCCGCGCCATCGCCGAATACCTGGGACTGCGCGACACCGACCGGGCCGCCACGACACTGCCGATGTCGTACTGCTACGGCCTGTCGGTCATCCACAGCCACCTGCTCGTCGGGGCGGGCCTGATCCTGACCGACACGTCGGTGGTCGACGACGAGTTCTGGGAGCTGTTCCGGCGTCACCGTGGTACCTCCCTGGCCGGAGTGCCCTACACGTTCGATCTGCTCGATCGGATGGGTTTCGCCGACATGGATCTGCCCGACCTGCGTTACCTGACGCAGGCCGGTGGACGGTTGGCTCCCGAGCGGGTACGGGCCTACGCCGAACTCGGCGAGCGGTCCGGCTGGCGATTCTTCGTGATGTACGGAGCGACCGAGGCGACCGCCCGAATGGCTTACCTGCCACCGGAACTCGCCCGGTCGCGGCCGGACGCGATCGGCCGGCCGATTCCCGGCGGGTCATTCCGGATCGACCCTGTCGAAGGCTGGGACGACGGAGCCGGCGAACTCGTCTACCGGGGCCCGAACGTCATGATGGGGTACGCGCAGGATCGGGCCGATCTGGCGCTCGGCAGCACCCTGGCGGAACTGCGCACCGGCGACATCGCCAGGCAAGGCGCCGACGGACTGTACGAGGTGATCGGCCGCGCGAACCGGTTCGTCAAGATGTACGGGCTGCGCATCGACCTGCACCAGCTCGAGGCGCAGCTGCGCGGCCGGGGCGTGACCGCGCTGTGTACCGGCGACGGGGACCGGATCGCACTCGCCTACTCCGGTGCGCCCGGGGAATCCGAGGTGTCGCGCGCGGCCGCAGACGTCGCCGGGCTGCCCCCGGCGGCGGTGACGGCCGTACGGGTCACCACCCTGCCGCACACAAACTCGAACAAGCCCGATTACCGGGCCGTGCGCGAACTCGCACGCCGCGAGCCGGCGCCGACGGACGGGGCCGATCTACGCGGCCTGTTCGCCGAGGCACTGCACCTGGATCCACGGGACGTGACCGGCGACCGCAGTTTCGTCGACCTGGGCGGAAACTCGCTGTCCTACGTCGCGCTGTCGGTGCGGCTCGAGCGGGCGCTCGGCCATCTGCCGTCCGACTGGCACCGGCGCCCGATCGCCGACCTGGAGTCGACCGCGCAGCCGACCCGTCGACGATCGTGGTGGGCCTCGACCTTGGAGACCAGCGTCGCCCTGCGTGCCGTGGCGATCGTGTTGATCGTCGGATCGCACGCCGAGCTGTTCGAGGTGTGGGGTGGCGCGCACGTGCTGCTCGGGGTGGCCGGCTACAACTTCGGCCGCTTC
>CAXEZH010000127.1:0-16126 GCA_964000695.1 uncultured Mycolicibacterium sp.
CGGGTTCGTAGCCCGGGGGTGTGGTGACCCAGATGCCGTAGTCGTGCCCGCTGCTGGAACGGACCTCGAAGTATTCAGTGTCGGCCAGGCAGCCATGCAACATCGTGCTCATCAGGGAGTCCTCCATCAGTTCGGCATCCGCAAGTTTATCCATTGGATAATTTATGTCCAATGGATAAACTATGGGGGTGAGGGTGTCGAGCGCATTCGGTAGAGGAGATGCACGCGGGCGTCTTCTATCCCAGCTTCTCGATGCCTTCGGTGACGATCTCCCCTCGCCGGAGATGTCCCTGCGTGAGGTCGCCACCCGGGCGCAGACCAGCCACGCGCTGTTGCGGTACCACTTCGGATCACTCTCGGGCGTCTTGGCGGCCATGCTCACCGTGCAGCGAGCTCGTGACAACGAGGCGCTGCTCAACACCGCCCCGCAAGGCAGTTTTGGCGACCTCGTAGTGGCAATCTGGCGGACCTACACCAGTCCGGAGCAGCGTGCGCGTGTGCGGGGTTTCTTTCACGTCGTTGGACTCGCCGCCTACAGCCCCGAGGACTTCGGTGAGTTCATCGACTCACTTGATGACTTGACCGCGATGCTGGCCTCGCTGGCGGAACGCGAAGGGCGCAACGCCAGGGAAGCGCTGAGCATGGCCACCGTCGCCGTGGCCGCGATTCGTGGATTGCTCTTACAAGAAGTTCTCAGCCCCGCACTTGACCCGGACGATGCGGTCGCTTTGATCCTGCAGATGAGCAAACGCCTCTGGCCGACCGAGAACGGTTCACCATCGCCACCGCTCGGGCAACGCCTCGGCCCGCGTTCCGAGACAAGATCTGATTGACCTCGAATCTCTAGAAACGAGACGGAACGCAGACCGACTACCCTGTTCGATATCGACGTGCCGGCATCCGAGGTCACATGTGCGTTCGACGCGCGACACATGGAGTTCCTTCGAAATCGATGACAGATCCAGGTTTAGTCGGTATTCCCCTCTCCTTGACAGCAGCGGTCCGCACAAACTGCAGCGCCATGCCGTCGACGACCTTCACCACGCTCGTGCTGGCGTCGTCGTTGTCGGCGGCGGGACACCCGAGCAATTCCGACCAGCATCGGCCCAGTTGCTGCGGATGGCGCGATTCCAGAACCACGCCGATACCGGGGATCATTGCCGCGGACTCAACGTATTCGCGAGATGGGAGGTGATCGACCCAGGTTCTTCGAGAGACGAGCCAGGGTCGATTGGCAGCGGGAGCCGGTGCTCGGCGGTCGCGCCACGGGAAGGTGCAACCATTGCAGGATGAATGAGGACTGGCGTCAGGTGAACCTGGCTAACTGGGAGTCGCGCGTACCCGTCCATACCGGTCCCGACGGATACGACATCTCAAGCTTTGACGATCCGACTCATCTGTCGAACGTGGTGCGCTACGACATGCCGCGCCTCGGCAGACTCGATGAGCTCGATGTCGTGCATTTGCAGTGCCATATCGGCACGGACACAGTGTCGTTGGCGCGACTCGGAGCGAGAACAGTACGCGGCCTGGATTTCTCCCCCGCCGCGGTATCGGCAGCGCGAGAACTGGCTCAGCGCGCTGGTTCTGGCGCTCAATTCCATGTCGCCGATGTGTATGACGCCGTCGCGGTCTTGGGTCCGGTGAGCTGTGACCTGGTGTACACGGGCATTGGGGCATTGTGCTGGTTGCCTGATGTGCGCCGCTGGGCTGACGTGATTGCCGGCCTGCTGCGACCGGGGGGACGGTTATTCATGCGCGAGACACACCCCGTGCTGGAAGCGGTGTGCGACCCGCGACCCGACGGCTTGCTGGTGCTGGAATTTCCGTACTTCGAGACCGCCGGCACACGGTTCGTAACGGAGGATAGCTACGCAGGTAATGGGGCCCTGTCCTCTCCGGAAGAGATTGTCTTCAACCACGGCCTCGGTGAGGTCTTCACCGCGTTGACCACCGCCGGCTTGGAAGTCACGATGCTTGAAGAACATCGCGAGGTGCCGTGGAAGGCGCTCGGAGACGCCATGATTTGCAGTCCGGAATTCGACGGGGAGTACATCCTGGCCACAGGTCCTGAGCGACTGCCTCTCACCTACACAGTCCAGGCGCTCAAGCGGACATAGAGCGAGATCCTCGATGATCTGATCTCTGGCTGATCCGCATTGGTCACGCTCCGGATGTGTGCACGAGGAAACGCTCTGCCAGAAATCTCGCTGGACGACCCGCCCGGTGAGCATGCCTGACGCGCGAAAACGGACTGCCCACGTGTGAGGAGTCCACGAACTCCTGACACAACGGCCACGAACTCGAAGGAGGCCATGACCTCCGTGTTTGGTGGGCGTCCACAGGCGAGCTGTTTTTGCTTGCGCGAAACCGAGGAAGCACAGCGTTGCCTGCGTGTGTTCGGTAGCGTCATGCCCGCGAATCAGTGGTTGTGAGCCGAGCGAACAGGTTCGCAGGGTCGATTATGTGTTGTGCCCGAGTGAGGAATCGGCAGCCTCGACCCGACCAGGCGACGGGGGTGACGTGGAAAGAGTGATCCAGGCTCTGGCCGAGTCCCTGGAACCGGCGTCGTTGGTGAGCCGCGTCGCGGAGCAGGCATGTGCGTTCGCGCCCAAGGCCGACGGCGCTGCGATCACGCTGCTGCGGGCCACCGACAATGCCTACGTCACCGTATCCGCCCACGGCGTGCTCGCCACGGCGGTCGGCTTCGTGGTCCCCAAGCGAGGCAGCTTGCAAGGACGCGCCGCGCGAGAGAGACGGCCCCAGCTTATCGCGGACGCGATGGTGGACTCGCGCCTGACCGCGCGCGTGCGCGCGATGAACAAGCAGTGGGGAACTCGTTCCTGGGCGGTGATTCCGCTGGCCTACAACGACCACACCATCGGCTCTCTGCTGTTGGCTGCCGCGGAGCCCGGCGCGTTCACGGAGGAGGACCTCGATTCACTGCTCGCAATCAGCGAGTTCGTCTCGGCGTTGATCGGCGCGCAGTATCAGATCTCGACCCTGCTGACCCAGGTGATGACGGACAGCGAGGAGCGTGGACAGCGGGCGCTCACGGCCCGGTTCATCGCGTCGGTGATGCTGCCCGAGACTGCTGAAGTCGGGCAACTCCAGGACGAATTGGAAGCGCTGCTGGCGCAGTCGGGTGCGCTGAGTGTGGTCTTTCAACCAATGGTCCATCTCGCCAGTGGTGACACTTTTGCCTACGAGGGACTGACGCGCTTTCCCCCCGACTCTGTGCTGACACCGCAGAAGTGGTTCACCACCGCCCGCCGGCTGGGCCGGGGTGTCGCTTTCGAACACGCGGCGCTGCGGGAGGTGCTGACGGCGGCTGAGCGTATTCCCGACCGCTATCCGGTAGCCGTCAACCTGAGTCCGAGCGCTGTTCTCGACCCGTCGATCCAAGAGTTGTTGGTCAGCGTCGACCGGCCGTTGATCGTGGAAGTCACTGAGCACGAACCATTTCCCGACTCACTCAGTGCTGATCTCGAGAAGTTGCGCGGTGCCGGGGTCTCGGTAGCCGTCGACGACGCCGGCGCCGGGTACGCGAGTTTTGCCCAGCTGCTGCGCCTGCGTCCCGACATCATCAAGATCGACGGGGAGTTGATCGACGGCATCGACGAAGACCCGGTGAAACGCGCGTTCGCGACGGCGCTCACCGCGTTGGGCGCAGAGCTCGGAGCGAAGATCGTTGCCGAAGCCGTCGAGACACCGGGCCAGCTCGATACCTTGACCCGTCTGGGTATCGAGTACGGTCAGGGCTTCCTTCTGGGGCGCCCGGTACCGGAGCCGTTCCCGAAGTAGGCCGGCCGGGCGGGCAAGGTGTCTGTTGATCTGCATCGTCGGGCTCATCGCCCCTGCCAGCGCAGCACGTCCAGCGCCACCGCGACGTCGACGACGTTGTCGGCCAGCGGTCGGGGCAGCAGCTCGTCGGCGCGGGCGAGCCGGCGCAGCAGGGTGTTGCGGTGGGTGTAGAGCCGTGCCGCCGCGCGAGATGCGTTGCACTGCAACGTGATGAATGTCCGCACGCTGTCCTGTATGTCGGGCTCGGCGGTCGCGAAGTCGCCCAGTGCCCGGTCGACGAAACTGGTGGCGCGGTCGGTGTCCGCGGTCACCAGCGCGACCAGTTCGATGTCGGCGAAGAACGCGAGCTGCTGCGGTGAGCGCAACCGAGCCATCATCTGCTGGGTGGTCAGCGCGTCGAAGTGGCTGCGCCGGAAGCCTTCCGGCCCGGCCGCGGTCGAGCCCACGGCGATCCGGATGCCCTCGGGCGGGCGCACCGCGTCAAGGACCGCCACCCCGTCGGCCGGCATGACGCCGGGCACCCACAGCCAGCGTGTCGCGGTACTGGCCAGCACACTGAGGTGGTGAGCCACCCCGGCGGCCCGGGCGATCGCCTCGGCGGTCCGGTCGAGCCGTGCGACCGCGTCCGCATCGCCGCTCCAGATCACCGCGGCCGTGTGCGGCCCGGTCAGCGCATAACCCAGACGGTCCTCGGCCCGTCGGCGGGGGATGGGCGCGCCGTCGAGCAGCAGCGCCACCGTCTCACGGCGCTGGGCGTGCGTGCCGCGGGTGAGTTCGTCGCGTTCAGCGTCGATCTCCGCGGCGATGCCCGTCAGCGTGGCATCGATGAAGAAACCGATCGACTGCGAGCACACGTCGAGCAGTTCGTGGAGTTCGGCCGGGTCAGAGGTCAGCTCGAAGGCGATGTCCATCAACCGCCGCCACGCCACGCCTTCCCCCACCCGGTAGGCGTCGAGAGCGTAGGCGTCCAACCCCCGGCGGACCACCTCGCGGGCGATGTTCAGCGGTTCGGGACCGGTGTTGGGCGGTACCGGGGCCCCGGGGTCGCGGACGTTGGCGGTGCCCCAGAAGAACAGGTTGGCGCGGTTGCTGAGGCTGACCGCCGCGGCGAGTTCGGGATCGGCGGCGACCGCCGGGCTGGCCGCCAGCACAGCCGCGTCCAGTTCGTCCAGCCATTCCGGTCGGGCGTTGACGACGATCTGCGCGCACTGCCGGATCAGCTCCCGAACCGCTGGTGACGGGCGTGGCCAGGACATCTGACGACCGTAGCCCCTGTGGTGCACTCTGCACCACAGGAACCGCGGATCGGAGTCGTTCTGACCTTGGCTGGCCGCGGCGGGTACGCGACGATCGACACATCGCTCGATCACCCGCACAGGAGCCACAGCCATGGACCATCTCGAACACCTCGACGTCCTGATCGTCGGCGCCGGAATCTCCGGCATCGGCGCCGCCTACTACCTGCAGCAGCACCATCCCGACCGGCAGTACGCGATCGTCGAGGCGCGCGGCGCCACCGGCGGCACCTGGGACCTGTTCCGCTATCCCGGCATCCGCTCGGACTCCGACCTGCACACCTTCGGTTACGAGTTCAAGCCGTGGCGCGACGACCACGCCATCGCCACCGCCGACAAGATCCTGGCCTATCTACGCGAGACCGCCGCGGAGAACGGAATCGACGACAAGGTCCGGTTCCACCACAAGGTGCTCGGCGCCGAGTGGAACAGCGCACAGGGCCGCTGGATCGTCGACATCGAACGGACCGACACCGCAGAACTCCTGCAGATCAGCGCGAACTGGCTGTTCTGTGCCGGCGGCTACTACCGCTACGACGAGGGCTACACCCCGCACTTCGAGGGCCGCGAGCGGTTCACCGGCCGCATCGTCCATCCCCAGCACTGGCCGGAGGACCTCGACTACACCGGCAAGAAGGTCGTCATCATCGGCAGCGGCGCCACGGCCGTCACCCTGGTGCCGGCGATGGCCGACAAGGCCGGGCACGTCACGATGCTGCAGCGCTCACCGACCTACGTGCTGCCGGTGCCGTCGAAGGACCGGTTCGCCAACATCGCCAAGACCGTGCTCGGCGACAAGCGGGGATACGCGCTGGCACGTCGCAAGAACATCGCCAAACAGCGCTTCGTGTACCAGTTCTGCCAGCAGCACCCCGCGGCCGCGCGGCGGCTGATCCGACGGCTGAACGCCAAGCAGCTGCCCGCCGGCTACCCGGTCGACGAGCACTTCAGCCCGGCCTACAACCCGTGGGATCAGCGGCTGTGCGCCGTGCCCGACGCCGACCTGTTCACCGCGATCGGCAACGGCAGCGCCTCGGTGGTCACCGACCGGATCGCCACATTCACCGAGACCGGCGTCCTGCTGGAATCCGGACGTGAACTGGACGCCGACATCATCGTCACCGCAACGGGTTTGACCATGCAGGCGTTCGGAGGCATGTCGCTGACCGTCGACGGCGCCGCCGTGCACCTGCCCGACACGGTCGCCTACAAGGGCATGATGCTGTCGGGCGTGCCGAATTTCGCCTACGCCATCGGGTACACGAATTCGTCGTGGACGTTGAAGGTCGGCCTGCTGTGCGAGCATTTCTGCCGGCTGCTGGCCCACATGGACGCCCACGGCTACGACACCGCGTGCCCCGTGCCCGACGATTCGACAATGCAGACGCGTCCGTTCATCGACTTCTCCGCCGGATACGTCCAGCGCGCCGTCGACCAGCTGCCCCGTCAGGGCGCCGGTCAGCCCTGGGTGACGTCGATGAGCTACCACTCCGATGTGCGGTTGCTGCGCGATGACGCCGTCGCCGATCCGCACTTGAGGCTCACATCCTCGGCCGAGGTGGCCGGCACGCTGGTGGCCCAGTAGATCGGACGGGACAGCCCGCCACTCCGTGAGGTCAGGAGGCGCGGTGTTGGCCGCCGCTCTGGGTGCTGAGGTCCGAGCGCGCACTCCAGCGTCGATGGTGGCGGCTGTGGGTGATGCGGTCGAGTCGCCGCAGCGCCGCGCGCAGGTTGTCCGCGAGCGGTAGTTCGCCGCCGGGGTCGCAGATCGACAGCAGCCGGCGCACGTTGCGGCTGCCCACGATCGCCCAGTCGACGTCGGTGCGGGCGCAGTGCACGCTGATGTAGTACAGGGCGGTGAACCCTTGGGTGCCGACGAAGTCCACCGAGCGCAGGTCCAGCACCAGTTGCCGCGAGGCCCGGGTGTGGTGCACCACGTACCGGGCCAGGTCGCGACCGTTGACCGCGTCGATGTCACCACGGACCCCGACGGCGATCCGGTCGCGTGAACACGGCCGTACCGCGAACGTGGCGTTGCTGACTCGTCTTCGGTCGTCGCCCGGCACCGACGGATGGACCAACGTGTTGTCGACGTCGACCGTTCTCATGCTTCGCGTCCTGTCGCTACGGCCTTGTAGGGACTGCGACGGCCTCCCCGCGTCGGTGAAGCCGTCGCGGGCTGGAAGCTCAACCCTGCGCCCAGGGTAGTACGAAATCCGAAGGTCGCCCACAAGTTCGCCGAACTGCCCCGAAAATAGTTCGCATCCTGGCTCTTCTCGGCGGACCAACCGCGGTGCTCAGGTAGTCCCCCAGCGGATGTCAGACGGCTTCGCGACGGAATCCGCAGCCGGGTCTCATGGGCGCGACCCGAACGGCTCGAGCAGTTGATCGACCGGAGCATGGTCGTCGGTCAGCACCTGGGCGTCGCCGACCCAACGGGCGAGCTCGTCCCCGGTGATCGCCATCCACCCGGTATCGCGGGCAGCCACTGCCTCGTCGAGGGCCGGCACCGACAGGGGTAGGTCGGAGGCGACGACGACGAGGTTGCCGCCGCGCGCGGACGCCGGGTCGGCGGCGAGATCGGTGGGCTCGCCCAGCAGCGCGACGTGGTCGAACACCGCGGCGGCCGTGGCGACCTCGGCCCGGGCGAACGCCAGCTCGTCGTGGTCGATCAGATTGGCTGCATAGACACCGCCGGGCCTCAGCACGCGCTGGATCTCCGAGAGGGCCTCGACGGTGGTCAGATGCCACGGCACGCTGACACCGCCGAAGGCATCACCGATGATCAGGTCGCGGGTGTCAGCGTCGAGGCGCTGCAAACCGAGGCGGCCGTCTTCCACGCGGATGTAGATGCCGGTGCCGGCCAGGTCGCCGAACTCGTCACGGTCGAGTCCCACCACCCCGCCGTCGATCTCGGAGACCAGGCTGCGCGTGCCCGGCCGGACCTCGGCGAGATAGCGGGGAAAGGTCAGCCCGCCGCCTCCGAGGTGGTACGCGTCGAGGGCGTTCCGGTCAGGAAACGCCACATCGACGACCGCGGCGAGGGCCCGCACGTAGTCGTACTGCAGCACGGTGGGGTCGGCGGTGTCGACGTAGGAGTGCCGCAATCCGTCGAGCACCAGGGTGCGGCCGCTGTCCCGGTCCGGGTCCGCGACGACCTCGGCGCAGTGGTACTTGGTCTCCGCGTCGCAGCCGCCGGGGGCGACGGCGCTGGCGAGGGCGGCCACCGTCAACGCAACGACCAGCGTGGCGGCGCGCGAGCGGACCCACCCGTGTGCCCGCCACTCCACCACGGCGGCTCCGATGACCAGCAGCACGCCGAGGCCGACCAGGATGGCGCTGACCGGAAGCCGCGAGATCAGCACGAAGCCGGTGATGACGGTGCCGGCGATGGCGCCGACGGTGCCGACGCCGGAGAGCTTGCCGACCACGGTGCCGGTGTCGGCCAGGTCGGACAATCGGATCTTGGTCACCATCGGAGTCACCGCCGACAGCAGCGCACCCGGGACGAGAATGGCCGCCGACGCGACCAGGATCAGCAGCGGCGGAGCCCATTCCGCGGCCATCCGGACCACCGCTGGGCTCAGCGCCACCACGACGCCGGAGACACCCATCGCCGGGGCGATGAGTCGACGCGGATCGACGCGGTCGGCTGCCCGACCGCCGGCCCACGAGCCGAGCGCGATCGCCGCCAGCGCGATGCCGATCACCAGCGTGCTGGTCTCCAGCGTGAGCCCGAGGTAGGGCGCGAGCAGTCGCAGCGCGGTGATCTCGACGACCAGCACCGCCGCCGACGACCCGAACACCAGTGCCGCGGCGACGCGTGGGCCCATCGCTGGCGGCGGCGGGTGCGGCGGTGGTGGCGGTTCGGTCACGGGGTCAATCCTGCCAACCGCGCGTTTGGGGGTTCCGCGCCGTGGCGGCAGGCAGCGCGGGAGGCCGCCGCCCCAAGCCCTACTGCTCGGTGGGCTTGTCGACCTCGTCGTCGGGTAGAGGCAGCGCTTCGGCCCCCGGTGTCGCCGGCGCCAACGCCTGGTCCTCGTCGGTGGTCTGATCCGACGTTACATTCTGCTCGGGGTTTGTCATGCCCCGGTGGTACCCCGGCGCGGTCGGCGCTAATCGGGCGTCACATCGAAAACCAGACAGAACGGGTGCCCCGACGGATCGCGGAAGACGCGGAAGTTCTCCTCGCCCGGCGCGTCGGTCACCCGGGTGGCGCCGAGCTCGAGCACAGCGGATTCCGCGCGGTCGACGTCGTCGACCTCCACGTCGAGGTGGAACTGCTGGGACCCGTGCGGGTCCGGGAACACCGGCGGCTCATGGTCGGGGGAGAGCTGGAACGCGAGACGGCGCCCAGTCGGCTCGTCGAGGGTCACCCACGTTTCGTCGTCGGCCTCGACGTGGCCGCCCAGTACCTCCGCCCAGAACTCGGCGAGCCCGCGCGGGTCGGTGCTGTCCATGACGACGGCGTGCAGTTTTCCGATCATGCCCACCAGATTGCCGGGTCGGCAGTGGTCGAAACGAGCATCGTCTGCGACCGGTTTGATGTCCGCGGTGTTACCGCCGTTGGCGTGCCCGTTAAATCTGGCGGACCAGCAGCTGACGCGAAGTGGAACTGGGAAGTCTGTCGCATCCGGTTTGGCCATTCCGAGGGAGGACGCATGTCAGCTTCATCAGTCGAGCCCGAGCGGCGGAAGCTCTCATTGACCGCAAAAGTCGCGATCGGGATGGTCGCCGGACTGGCGGTGGGGGTCGCCTTCAACGTCCTGGGCAATCAGTGGATCAGCGACAACGTCGTCAACGGCTTCCTCGACATGGTCGGCACGGCCTTCTTGAACGCACTCAAGCTCCTCGTCGTGCCGCTGGTGATCTTCTCGTTGATCACCGGCGTCACCGGGATCGGCGACATCCGGATGCTGGGTCGCGTCGGCGGCAAGGCGCTCGGGCTCTACCTGACGACCACCGCGCTGGCGATCAGCGTGGCCATCGGGATCGCCCAGTTGATCGGTCCGGGCCGGGGATTCGACATGACCGGCGTCGACACCTCGGGCATCGAAACCGAAGAGGCGCCTTCGTTCTGGGAGGTCATCTCCGGCATCATCCCCACCAACCCGATCGAGGCCTTCGCCGAGGGCGAGATGCTGCAGATCATCTTCTACTCGATTCTCGTCGGAGTCGCCGCACTGATGCTCGGTGAGCGCTCCGAGGGGTTCGTGAGGGCCTGCGGATTCATGAACGACCTGATGATGAAGATCGTCAGCATCGTGATGGCGGTCGCGCCCTACGGTGTCTTCGCGCTCATCGCCAGGGTGTTCGCCGAAGAGGGAATCGATCTGTTCAAACCGGTGATGGCCTATGTGGTGACACTGGTGGGCTCGTTGCTGTTCCACCTGTTCGTCACACTCATGGTGCTGTACTGGGCGCTGACCCGACTCAACATCCGGACGTTCATGCGAAAGATCCGCGCCGCACAGGTGTTCGCGTTCTCGACGGCCAGCTCGAACGCCACCATTCCGATCACGCTGCGCGCCGTGACCCAGCGGATGGGAGCCGGCAATTCCGTTGCCTCCTTCACTGTTCCGTTCGGCGCCACGATCAACATGGATGGCACCGCGATCATGCAGGGCGTCGCCACGGTGTTCCTGGCCAACGTGTACGGCGTCGACCTGGGCATCGCCGGTTACCTCACCGTCATCGCGATGGCGGTGCTGGCGTCCGTCGGCACGGCCGGGGTGCCCGGGGTGGGCATGGTGATGCTCACGATGGTCCTCACCCAGGTGGGTCTGCCGATCGAAGGTGTGGCGATCATCCTCGGCGTGGACCGGCTGATGGACATGATCCGCACCGCGGTCAACATCACCGGCGACGCGGTCGTCACCTGCATCGTGGCCAAGAGCGAGAACAAGCTGGACCGCGATGTCTACGACGATCCCGACGCAGGGCTGCGCGGCGACGACGACATCGAGTTCGACCCGGAGGCCGAAGAAGATCTCGCGCACACTCTCGAAGGAGCCAGGCGGTAGCCGATATCCTGCCCGGTATGGGCAGCCAACCGGTTCCAGGTGGAGTGGTGCACGAACTGCCTGCCGATCTGCGGGCCGCGTTGAGCGGCAACGATACCGCGCTGGCGGCGTGGCAGGACATCACACCGCTGGCCCGCAACGAGTTCATCTGCTGGGTGGAGGACGCCAAGCAGCAGAAGACGCGCGAACGGCGCATCCGCCGCACCCAGGAGGAACTCGAGGAGGGCAAGCGCCGGCCGTGCTGCTGGCCGGGATGCAAGCACCGGGAACGAAACGGCCGCTGACCGTCACCTATGCGGGTGCACGACCCGATGTGGCAGCATCCAGCGGCCCGGTTGACGGGTGACGCCGCTGTGCCACCGCGTCATTCGGAAATCCGACCGCAATGCCGCGCGGGGGCGACGCCGGGATGACACGATGACACGACTGATTCACCGACGAGACACCGGGAGCGGTCGTGGAGTTCATCCAGGAGCACCTGATCAACCCTGTCAGCGACCTGCTGTACAGCTACATCCTCGTCTACCTTCTGGTCGGGGTGGGCCTCTACTTCACGATCCGCACCCGCTTCATCCAGCTGCGTTACTTCAGGCGGATGATCGGCCAGCTCTTCCACTCCCGCACCCACTGTGACGGGGTGTCGCCGTTCCAGGCGTTCTGCGTCGGCCTGGCCTCCCGCGTCGGCACCGGCAACATCGCCGGTGTCGCCATCGCATTGACCGTCGGCGGACCGGGTGCCATCTTCTGGATGTGGGTCGTCGCCGCGATCGGCATGGCCACCGCATTGATCGAGGCCACCCTCGGCCAGATCTTCAAGGTCCGCGCCGACGACGGGTCGTTCCGCGGTGGCCCGGCCTACTACATCCAGCGTGGACTGGGGTCACGGGCCGGCGGCGTCGTCTTCGCGATCCTGCTGATCTTCACGTTCGGGATCGCGTTCAACATGGTGCAGGCCAACGCGATCAGTGATGTCGTCAACGGCGCCTACGCCGTCGACGTCCGATGGATCACCGCCGGGTTGGTCATCCTGGCCGCGCCGGTGCTGTTCGGCGGGGTGCGCCGGGTGGCCCAGGTGGCCGAGATCGTGCTGCCCTTGATGGCGGTGGTCTATGCGCTGCTGGCACTGGTGATCGTCGCCCTCAACATCAGCTACCTGCCAGAGGTGCTGGTCCAGATCGTCGGCGGCGCCTTCGGGTTGACCGAACTGGCCGGCGGTTTCGCGGGCGGCATCGCCGCGGCGCTGCTCAACGGTGTCAAGCGCGGGTTGTTCTCCAACGAGGCCGGGATGGGCAGTGTGCCCAACGTGGCGGCGACGGCGACGGTGTCGCATCCGGTGAAGCAGGGTCTGATCCAGTCGCTCGGCGTGTTCGTCGACACGATGATCATCTGCACCGCCACCGCGTTCATCATCCTGGTGTCCGGGCCCAGCATCTACGACCCGGCGACGCCGACCCGGGTGGAAGGCGCCACCCTGACCCAGGCGGCGATCGCCGACAGCCTCGGCACGTGGACGGTGTCGTTGATGACGGTGCTGGTGTTCGTCTTCGCGTTCTCGTCGGTGCTGGGCAATTACGTCTACGCCGAGATCAACCTGTTCTTCCTCGGCGCCGGCCGCAAGACCATCAACGTGTTCCGGGTTGTCGTGTTGATGGCGATCGGCGTGGGCGGGGTGTCGAAGCTGACCGCGGTGTGGGCGCTGGCCGATGTGGCGATGGGGTTGATGGCGTTGGTCAACCTGGTGGCGATCGTGCTGCTGGGCAAGTGGGCGTTTGCCGCGATCAAGGATTTCCACCGGCAGTCCGACGCAGGCGCGGACCCGGTCTTCATCGCCGACGAAGCCGACCTCCCCGGGCATCTGTTCGGCGACATCTGGAGTCGGCCGGCCGCGGTCGGCAGCAAGACCTGACCCGCGCGGGCGTCACCGCAGCGCGGCGCGCCCCCGGATGCGTCCGAGCACGATCAAGGCCAGCAGCGTGACCGCGAGCAGCAGCGTGGTGCCGGCAGCGGCCTGGAACACCTGTCCGCGGTCGGTGAGACCGAAGATGGTCACCGGCAACGTCTTCCATGTCGCCGGGTACACCATCACCGTCGCGCCGAGCTCACCCATGGACAGCGCCACCGCCAGCCCGGCCGCCGCGCCGAGCGCGGGCAGCAGCAGCGGCAGCGTGATCCGGGTCAGCACCCGGACCGGGCCGGCGCCCAGGGACTCGGCGGCCTGTCGGTAGGCCGGGTCGAGGCGGTCGAGCGCAGCGGAGACCGCGCTGAACGCGAACGCCAGCACCAGGACGGTGTGGGCGAGGATGACGATCCAGCGGGTGCCGCCCAGCAGCAACGGCCGGGAGTTGAACGCGATCAGCAGCCCCAGTCCGATCGCCACCGACGGCACCGCGATCGGCAGGTGGAAGACGGCATCGGTGATGCGGCGCAGCCAATCCGGTGCCTCGCGCGCCGCCAGCGCCGCCCACGTCCCGACGACCAGCGCGATGCCGCCGGCCAGGAACGCGGTCTGCAGGCTCACCGACAGACTCGCCAGATCCTCACCGGACAGCGCGGTGCCGAACCGGGCCAGTCCCAGGTTCGACGGCAGCGGACCGGTCCAGGACCCGGCCAGCCCGGCCAGCACGACCGTGCCCAGCGGCAGCACGAACACCACGGTGACGACGAGCGCGAACACCGTCAGCACCACCCCGCGACTGCGGGGACTCCACAGCAACATTCGAATCCCCTATCTCGCCGTCAGCCGGGCGAAGACCACCCGGTAGAGGCCGTAGAGCAGCAGCGAGAGCACCACCTGCACGGTCGCGATCACCGCGGCGCCGGGCAGGTCGAACGTGACGATGCCGCGGGTGTAGATCAGCACCGGCAGCGTGATCACTCCTTTGGCGCCGGTGAACAGCACGATGCCGAACTCGTTGAGCGTCAACAACAGAACCAGGCTGCCGCCGGCGGCCAGCGCGGGCCAGGCCTCGGGCATGATGACGCTGCGCAGCACCGTCAGCGGTGACGCGCCCAGGCTGGCCGCGACGTCGAGCTGGGCCCGGGGAATCAACGCGAACGCCGCGAGCAGGGGACGCACCACGAACGGGGTGAAGAACGTGATCTCGGCGGTGATCACCCCGGCCGGGGTATAGAGGAAATCCAAGAGGGGAGAGGACGATCCGGTGAGCGCCGAGATCGCCGCGTTGACCGCCCCGGCGCTGCCGTAGAGGAACGTGAACGCCAGCGTGATCAGGAACGACGGCAACGCCAGCACGGTGTCGATCAGCCGGCCCACCAGGGCCGAACCGGGGAACGGCACGAACGCCAGCACGATCGCCAAGAAGGTTCCGAGCACCAGGCACCCCGCGGTCGAGGTCGCCGCGATCGCCACCGTGCGCCACAACGCGTCGCGGAACACCTGCGAGCCGAGCACCTCGCCCCACGAGTTCCCGGTCGAGGATTCCCAGAACACGCGTAGCAGCGGGTAGAGCACCACCAGCAGCACCAGCGCCAGCGGTGGCAGCACCCACAGCCACGCGGTCGACCGCGGCGGAGCCGGATCAGCCGGGGTGGCCACATCCCGATCGAGAACCGTTGTCACGGAGTGCTTCCCGTCGATACCAGCACACCGGCCGGTTCGGGTAGGCGCAACCCGACGACGCTGCCCACCTCGAACGGGGTGTGGCCGGGCACGTCGACGTCGACGAGCACATCGGGCAGCGACTGCACCGACAACACCAGGCGCGTGACCGCGCCGCGCCAGACCGCGGCGTTCACCGTGGCGCTGAACGCATCCTTCTCCCGGGCGGAGACGATCTGCAGGGCGTGCGGACGCACGCACAGTAGCGCCGCCGACCCGGGGCCCCAGTCGTCGTGGCCCAAGGCCGGTGCGGGGGCCTCGGCGTTGACGGTGCGGGGGCCGACCGTGACCAGCGCCGAGCTGCCGATCACCCGGCCCACCGTGCACGGCAACAGGTTCGCTCCGCCGAGGAAAGCCGCGGTGAAGCTGGTGGGTGGACGCTTCCACAGGTTCTCGGCGGTGTCGACGTCCATCAGCCGCGCGTCGTTCATCACCACGATCCGGTCCGCCAGCGCCAGCGCCTCGGCCTGGTCGTGGGTGACGTAGAGCATCGCGGTGTCGGGCAGTGCCTCCTTGAGCAGCTGCAGTTCGGCGAGCATCGACTGGCGCAGGGCCGCGTCGAGCGCGGCGAGCGGCTCGTCGAGAAGCAGTACTGCGGGCCTGATGGCCAGGGCGCGGGCGATCGCGACGCGCTGCTGCTGGCCGCCGGACAACTCGCGGGGCAGCCGCTTCAGATACCCGGACATGCCCACCATGTCGAGGACTTCGGTGACCCGCGGCGCGATCTCGTGGCGCGGCGTCTTCTGCGCCCGCAATCCGAACGCGACGTTGTCGGCGACCGTCATGTGCGGGAACAGCGCGTAGGACTGCAGCACGACGCCGATGCCGCGCCGAGCCGGAGGCAGGTCGGTGACGTCGCGACCGGCCAGCCGGACCCGCCCCGAGGTGGGGCGGACGAACCCGGCCAGCGCGTTGAGCGCGGTGGACTTGCCGGACCCGCTGGGTCCGAGCAGCGCTACCGTCTCCCCGGCGGCCACCCGCAGGTTGAAGTCGATCAGCGCATGCGTCTGCTTGCGGCCGCGGCCGTAGGAGACCCCGACCCGGTCGAAAAGGATGGCGGCACTGCCGGGTTCGGCGGGTGCCGAGCGCTGACGCAGGCCGGCCTGGCTGACGCGGGTGTCGGCCATCTCAGCTGCCGGTCGCCTGCTGATAGGCGGCCAGGTCGGCGTCGAGGTCGGCCAGCACGGTGTTCCAGTCCGGCACCCAGACATCGACACCGTTGAGCACCGCCGCCGGGGTGTTGGGTTCGGCCGCCCCGTCGGACTTCATCGACTCCAGCACCGGCATCCCCAACGCTTCGGGTTCGACCGTCTTCTGGGTTTCCTCGGAGATCAGGAACGCCAGCAGCTGCTTGGCTTCCTCGGCGTGCGGTGCGCCGGCGGTGA
>CAXEZH010000128.1:0-13032 GCA_964000695.1 uncultured Mycolicibacterium sp.
AACCCGAACAACGCCGCGGTCAGCAGCGGGAAGATCAGCAGCACCAGAATCGAGGTCACCAGGATGTTCCAGGTGAAGATCGGCATCCGGAACATCGTCATGCCCGGTGCGCGCATGCACACCACCGTGGTGATCATGTTCACCGCACCCAGGATCGTTCCCAACCCGCCCACGCCGAGGCCCAGAATCCACAGGTTCGCCCCCGCGCCGGGGGAGTGGATCGAATCCGTCAGCGGCGAGTAGGCCGTCCAGCCGAAGTCCGCGGCACCGCCGGGGGTGATGAACCCGCTGAGCGCGATCAATGCACCGAACAGGAACAGCCAGAACGAGAACGCGTTGAGCCGCGGGAACGCCACGTCCGGCGCGCCGATCTGCAGCGGCAGCACCAGATTGGCGAACCCGAACACGATCGGGGTGGCGTAGAACAGCAGCATTGCGGTGCCGTGCATGGTGAAGAGCTGGTTGTACTGCTCGTTGGACAGGAACTGCAGACCAGGGGAGACCAACTCGGTGCGGATGAACAGCGCCATCAATCCGCCGACCAGAAAGAACGCGAAGCACGCGACCACATACATGATGCCGATCAGCTTGTGATCGGTGGTGGTGATCAGCTTGTAGATCAGGTTGCCCTTTGGGCCGAGACGGGGAGGAAAGGGGCGGCGGGCTTTCAGTTCCAGTAGCGCGGGCGCCTCGGCGGTCATCGACATCCCCCAGCAATCGAAATCGAGATCGGTGCGTTGGTTCAGTTCACGGCGCGCACGGTCTGCAAGGCTAGGGGCGAAAGTCCCTAGATCACCCCGCTCGTGTCCGTCCGCGATGTCACGCTTGTGCGATCGCGCAAAAGCGGCGGCCCTCCCGACGGAGAGCCGCCGCTGGCGGAGACGATTGACGGATCAGCAGCTACTCACTGTCACCCCTGTCCGAAGTATCGGAACCCGTATCGCGGGAGGCTTTGTTGCTCTTCTCGGATTCGCGTGGTCGTTCACGGTCGTCGTTGTCCTCCGAATCGTGATCGGGTGACGCTTCGGCCTCTGCGTCCGCAGCCTCGTCGTCCGCCGCCTCTGCGTCCGGGCTGTCAGGACCGGCCTCTTCGTCGTCCGGCTGTGCGCCTTCTTCGACACTTCCGGCACCTTCGATGGAGTCGGGCGCCTCTGCCTCTGCCTTTGCCTCTGCCTCTGCCTCGTCCGTAGTCGCGTCTTCACTGCTGTTGCTCGAACCGTCGTCGCTGATCGCGTCGATGTCCGCGATCTGTACCTCTGGAGCTTGGACGTCGGACGATTCATCGTCGACGGTGGCCGCGCCGGGACTCGCCTGCTCGAAGGTCACGCGATCGAGATTCGGGCCGTCCAGAGCAGGTGCGTCGGCGACGGGCGTTTCCTCGTCGCCCATTTCCTCGCTTGCCGTGGTGTCGCTGTGGGCATCGGGCTCAGCGTCGGCGGGGTTCTCGCCGTTCTCGTGAAGCGCGATGACTGTGTCGATGACGTAGTGCACGACCCCCGCATATGCGCCTTGGGCGTCATCATCGTCGAACGGATATCCATAGAACCAGGCTGTCACCACACCGGACGCGAACGAGTCCTCTCCGAAGACGGCATCACTGAGGGCCAGCGTCGTGTAGGCGACGACAGCCTGCGGGCCGCCGTCGAAGTACTCACCCAGGATCTGGGACGGAATCGAGTCTTCGCCGAAAATGGCGTCGCTGAGGGCAAGTGACACGTAGGCCACGACGGCGCTCGGCCCACCCGTGACATAGAGGATGAGCAGCTCCCGCGACAGCGATCCTTCGCCGAGGAGGTCGTCAGCGGGCGCTAACTCATCTGGCGCGTCGACAGCCGACATGGCGGCGGCCCGTTCGTCGACTGTGGATGCGGATACTGCAGCGATGAGGTGCAGGCCCTCGCTGAGTTGCGCAGAGTCGGCCAGAGGCGTTGCGGCCGAGGGGAACTGGGTGTACGCCGCGGACAGCTGTACCGCGGTCTCGGATACGACACCCTTGTCGCGTTCGGAGAGGGGCGGCGGTGTCACGGTCGTTGCCAGCAGGGTGGTGGTTGTTGCGGCGGCAATGCCTGCCCATAGCGATCGACGAATGGCCATCGGTTTGTACTCCTCAGGTTGTCCCGGTTCGATGCGGCGAGCATATAGCAAATATGATCTTGATGCGCGACGAGATCGCTGGACAGCTCTGTCGGCGGCGAACCGCGGCGAAAGGTTCATCGCGAGTTCATGAAACATGCATTTGCACAGGACGTTTCGCGCATACCAGTTGGCCTTGCGGTGCCTTCACGCGGAACGAGCAGTCTGCTCAACCATGTCAAATCGTGGCCCGGGCGCAGTTATAGCAAATCAAGATAAATCGGTCACCGCGGCCAGGCGGGGCCGGCGCGACGCGCACTTGTACTTGCCCGTGATGGTGCGGCAATCCGAATCGGCACCGTTGCCCGGGGGAACTTCGTCGAGGCGTGAGCTGCACTGTCAATGTCGCAACTCGCGTGCCGGCGAGGTGGGTTAAAGGTAAGCCGACCCGTTCGGGGCAGTCCACGGTTTGTCGTGCATCACACCCAACGGATCGTCCATGCCGTGGGTCACACTCACCGCATCTTCGATGTCGATTCTCCCGTTCTTCGGGTGCCGATGCCTGCGGAGCCAGTCGGCCACCCCGCCCATCGTGGCGTCGATAGCGTGGGGGCATGGCGCCGGGAAAGCCCCGAATGTGCGCGGGACGCGCGTGGACCCTCCTTGCGGCGGCGCTCGGATACTCAGCAGTCGCCGTCGCTGGGTCGCCGTGGACGCTCTACAGTGCCGTGTTCACCGCGATCCCCGGGATCGTGCTGCTTGGGTACGCGCTGCGCCGAGGATGGCACCGACGCCGCGTCGACCGGCCACCTGTGCGGCTTGGCCGGATCGGCAGACGCGGCCTGGCGGTGTGGGCGGTGTTGTTCGCCGCGCTCGCGGTGTGGATCTTGTCCGTCCATTTCAGTTCGCCTCGGCCGTCCTATCCCACGTTGAGCTATCTGATGAACGGGTGGTTCGAGAATTACGCCGTCCGTGTGGGCGGGTTCACGGCCTGGCTCGCGCTCGGCTGGTGGCTGGTGCGGCGATGAACCTGGCTCCGGATTCGCCCACCCTGATCCGGGTGATCTGGGCGGTGGCCTTCGTCGTGCTGGCGTTGTGGCAGCTGATCTGTCTGCTGCATCCGCGGTTGCCGTCGTTGACCGTGGTCGTCGACGTGCTGTTCCAGTGGCGGATCCTGCGCTGGTTGCTGCTGGCCGGGTGGTTCTGGTGGGGCTGGCACGTCTGGGTGCGCGGGGGCTGGTGAAGTCCGCAACTGGCCCCGCCTCTGCGGAGTCGACTGTTGCTGTCAATTTGCTGGGAGTCACCTTCAGCGTTGCTGAAACCCAGCTTGAACAGGGCTTTTGCTGATGTGGGCCTCGCTGCTTCAGTGTGCAGAATCTGAGGCCCAGCGATAGCATTTAGTTCCCTGCACAACTTCATGAGGATCGACGTCCTCCCTACAAAAGGGGAATGCTGATGGCTGGTCACGCCAGAGCTATCACTCGCAGTTCCACCAAGCTGGGTCTGCTCGCCGTGGGCTCATTCGCCGCCGTCGCGGCCGCCATCGGTTTCGGCAGTGGCACCGCCAACGCCGACGTCGACGAGGTCGGCCCCAGTCCGAACATCACGGCGTCACAGACGCAGAACGCCGTCATCCGCATCAATGACTTCGGAGTGGCGCGCGGCATCTCCGAGACGCGTCTCGCCGACGCCGGCGTCGTCAATGCGCAGGGGGAGGTGCGCGACTCCGTCCGCGCTGTGGTCGGCAGTACGGCCTCGGCGTACGAGGGCGAGTATCCGGTCGGCCCGCCCATCGGCGATTGGTGATCTGACCCGAGACTTTCACTGCCGCCCCTGCTTTCCTCGGGGGCGGCAGTGTTGTGTGGGGATGCGATGTTCGGACTCGGAGTGCTGCCGATGCGACCCGCTGCCACGGGTGGCTCATCCCGTGGACTGTCGCTGGGCCGGAACGCCGGACCCCAGCGTCGTCGACCCGGTCGGTCGACGCCCGCCGTGGGGTTTCGTGGAGCGGGCGACGGGAATCGAACCCGCGTAGCTAGTTTGGAAGACTAGGGCTCTACCATTGAGCTACGCCCGCATGTGCTGCCTGTGCAGGCAGTACCGGCCAAATGTACCGGTCGTGCCGGGCGCAAATCCAATCGGCTCGGCCGGTGGTCGGTCCGTTGTCGTCGAGCGGCGGTGACCACGTAGTATCGCCGGTGGTCTGACGCTGCGCGCATGCGCGATGCCGCGACGACCGGGGTGTAGCGCAGCTTGGTAGCGCATCCGCTTTGGGAGCGGAAGGCCGCAGGTTCAAATCCTGTCACCCCGACCAGCACGTCACCCCCGCGAACGAACGATCACGAACATCAATAGAGGAGTACGAACGTGAAGAGCACCGTCGAGAAGTTGAGCCCGACCCGGGTTCGCATCAACGTGGAGGTGCCCTTCACTGAGCTCGAGCCTGAGATCGACAAGGCTTTCAAGCAGCTCGCCAAGCAGATCCGGCTGCCCGGCTTCCGGCCCGGCAAGGCCCCCCGCAAGCTGCTGGAAGCCCGTGTCGGGCGCGGGGCGGTGCTCGAGCAGGTCGTCAACGACGCGCTGCCCGGCCGCTACAGCGAGGCCATCACCGCCGAGTCGCTGCAGCCCCTGGGGCAGCCTGAGATCGAGATCACCAAGCTCGAGGACAACGAGGAGCTGGTGTTCACCGCCGAGGTCGACATCCGCCCCGAGATCGACCTGCCGGACTTCTCCGCGCTGACCCTGACCGTCGACGCCATCGAGATCGACGACGACGACGTCAACGCCGAGCTGGAATCGCTGCAGAAGCGCTTCGGCACCCTGACCGGCGTCGAGCGCGCCGCCGAGACCGGCGACTTCGTCTCGATCGACCTGTCGGCCACCGTCAACGGCGAGGACGTCCCCGAGGCCAACACCGAGGGGTTGTCCCACGAGGTCGGTTCGGGCCAGCTCATCGACGGTCTGGACGAGGCGATCGTCGGTCTCAAGGAGGGCGAGAGCCGAGTCTTCACCACCACACTGGTGGCCGGCGGCCATGCCGGCCAGGAGGCCCAGGTGACCGTCACCGTCAAGTCGGTCAAGACGCGCGAGCTGCCCGAACTCGACGACGATTTCGCCCAGCTGGCCAGCGAGTTCGACACCATCGACGAGCTGCGCGCAGACCTGCGGGAGAAGGTGGCGCAGGTCAAGCGGGTGCAGCAGGCCGAGCAGATCCGGGACAAGGCCATCGAGCAGCTGCTCGAACAGGTCGACGTGCCGCTGCCGGAGAAGGTGGTGCAGGCCCAGATCGACGACACCCTGCACAACGCCATCCACGGTGTGGACCACGACGAGGAGAAGTTCGCCGAGCAACTCGCCGAGCAGGGCAGCAGCCGCGAAGAATTCGACGCCGACAACCGCAGCAACGCGGAGAAGGCGATCAAGACCCAGCTGTTGATGGATGCCATCGCCGACAAGCTGGAGATCCAGGTCGGACAGAACGATCTGACCGAGCGGCTGGTGCTGATGTCGCGTCAGTACGGCATCGAGCCCCAGCAGCTGTTGCAGATGCTGCAGCAGAACAATCAGCTGCCCGCGATGTTCGCCGATGTGCGTCGCGGACTGACTGTGGCCGCGGTGGTGCACGGCGCGACCGTCACCGACACCGAGGGCAACACGATCGACACCACCGAGTTCTTCGGCCCGTCCGATGAGCAGGCCGCGGCCCCCGCTGGCGAGGCCGAGGCCGCTGGTGACGAGGACGAGGAAGCAGCGGAGACCCCGCAGGTAGCAGCTGAGGCTGCTGCGGACGACGACGACAGCAAGTGATGCTCTGAGCGAACGCGCGCGGTCTGGGGACTCCCCGGCGGCGCGCGTTGGTTAGTGTCGTTCGTAAGACCGGTCACCGCGTCGGAAGTACATATAGAAAGCAGGTATCCAGTCGTGACTGATATGCGTGGCGCGCCGCAGGGACTCACGCTCCAGGACTCGGTCTACGAGCGGTTGCTCGCCGAGCGCATCATTTTCCTGGGCTCGCAGGTGGACGACGACATCGCCAACCGGCTGTGCGCGCAGATCCTCCTGTTGGCCGCCGAAGACCCGACCAAGGACATCCACCTCTACATCAACTCGCCGGGCGGCTCGATCAGCGCCGGCATGGCGATCTACGACACCATGGTGCTGGCGCCGTGTGACGTCGCCACGTATGCGATGGGAATGGCCGCCTCGATGGGTGAGTTCCTGTTGGCGGCGGGCACCAAGGGCAAGCGCTATGCGTTGCCGCACGCGCGGATCCTGATGCACCAGCCCCTGGGCGGCATCACCGGCGGCGCCGCGGACATCGCGATCCAGGCCGAGCAGTTCGCCTCGATCAAGAAGGAGATGTTCCGGCTGAACGCGGAGTTCACCGGGCAGACCATCGAGCGCATCGAGGCCGACTCCGACCGCGACCGCTGGTTCACCGCGCAGGAAGCCCTCGAGTACGGCTTCGTCGACCACATCATCACCAGCGTCAACTTCAACGGAGCGAACTCATGACCGATCCTCGACTGAGCACTCCTCACGGCACCGCAGGCCAGCAGCCGCAGGCCCGCTACATCCTGCCGTCGTTCATCGAGCACTCGAGCTTCGGCGTCAAGGAGTCCAACCCGTACAACAAGCTGTTCGAGGAACGCATCATCTTCCTCGGCGTGCAGGTGGACGACGCCTCGGCCAACGACATCATGGCCCAGTTGCTGGTGCTCGAGTCGCTGGATCCCGACCGCGACATCACGATGTACATCAACTCCCCGGGCGGGTCGTTCACCAGCCTGATGGCGATCTACGACACCATGCAGTACGTGCGCGCCGACATCCAGACGGTGTGCCTGGGGCAGGCCGCCTCGGCCGCGGCAGTGCTGCTGGCCGCCGGAACACCGGGCAAGCGCCTGGCACTGCCCAACGCCCGGGTGCTGATCCACCAGCCCGCGCTCGGCGGCGTCATTCAGGGGCAGTTCTCGGATCTGGAGATCCAGGCCGCCGAGATCGAGCGGATGCGCACCCTGATGGAGACCACGCTTGCACGGCACACCGGTAAGGACCCGGAGACGATCCGCAAGGACACCGACCGCGACAAGATCCTGACCGCTGAGGCGGCCAAGGAGTACGGCATCATCGACACGGTCCTGGAGTATCGGAAGCTGTCGGCGCAGACTGCCTGACCGTCTCAGCCGTTGCTGTAGATCCGGGTCGGTGTGATGAGCACGGCAGTGCGCCGCTGCTCGCGCATCGTCCGGTCATAGGCGTCCCAGTCGTCATGGGTGCCGCCTGCGGCGGTGAAGACATCGCGCAGCAGCTGGGCCAGGGCGTCGGGCCGATCCACCCAGGGCTGCTCGTCGTCCGGTCCGGCCAAGTCCGCCCGGCCCTCCACGGAGGCCCACTGCCAGCCGTGCCGGAATGTCACGGTGACTTGTGGGCGAGCCCGCAGATTCGCCAGTTTGACCCGCCCGTAGGTGACGAAGCCCAGAACCTGGGCGCCGGTGCCGGGGTGAAGCAGGGGGCCGGCGTTGACGAGCGTCGACTGGATCGTGTGGTCGGCCCGCAGAGTCGAGACCACCGCCAGCCCGTTGTCGTCTCGCGCCAGGGCAAATGCGTCGTCGAGGGTCGTCATGGTCGCAGGCTACGTCAGCCGAATGCCGCCGAAAACTGGCCGGCGCGGTCCGCGCGTGGCAGTCTGTCAACCGCTGATATTGACGGCGGCGAAGGGTGGATGCGGTGGGGATTCGGCGGAGGGCGATCGGAGTCGCCCTGGCGGCGGTGGCGGGTTCGGTGCTGCAGGTGTGTGCACCGGTGCCGGGGCACGCGCAGGAGCCGGTCTGCCCGGCGGGGATGTACTGGGATGTGATCACCAACCAGTGCCTGTATTACGACGTCAACGTCTACCTCGATCCCAATCCCGTGGTGGGGCCGCTGGGACCGGTCGGGGTCGGGGGAGTCGTGGGTCCGGTCGGGCCCGGCCCGGTGGGTCCGGGTCCTGTGGGTCCCGGTCCGGTGGGCCCGGGCCGGCGGTAGAACACCCTGCCGACCCTGCTGGTCCACGGCAGGTACGTTGGAATCGGTGACTCACGGCGGGTTACAGCAGCGACACGCCAGAGACACGGTGGTGTGTTCCGTAGCCATCCGGAGCGCATCAGGGGATATGTTGGCGCAACCACATACGAATACCACCGGCGCGATTCGGCTTTATCGGTCGCACAGCCGGTGAACATGCGGGTAGCGTCGGGTTCATTCCCGGTGTGACCACCGAAGCAACTGATCACGACTGCCGAATAGTAGGAAGTGGGACCCCAACACCATGGCACGCATTGGAGACGGCGGTGACCTGCTGAAGTGCTCGTTCTGTGGCAAGAGCCAGAAGCAGGTGAAGAAACTCATCGCCGGACCAGGCGTGTACATCTGTGACGAGTGCATCGATCTGTGCAACGAGATCATCGAAGAGGAGCTCGCCGACGCCGACGACGTCAAGCTCGACGAGCTACCCAAGCCCGCGGAGATCCGCGAGTTCCTCGAGGGTTACGTCATCGGTCAGGACACCGCCAAGCGCACCCTCGCCGTCGCGGTCTACAACCACTACAAGCGCATCCAGGCCGGGGAGAAGACCCGCGACTCGCGCGCCGAGACCGTCGAGCTGGCCAAGTCCAACATCCTCATGCTCGGCCCGACCGGATGCGGCAAGACCTACCTGGCGCAGACGCTGGCCAAGATGCTCAACGTCCCGTTCGCCATCGCCGACGCCACCGCGCTGACCGAAGCCGGCTATGTCGGCGAGGACGTCGAGAACATCCTGCTCAAGCTCATCCAGGCCGCCGACTATGACGTCAAGCGCGCCGAGACGGGCATCATCTACATCGACGAGGTCGACAAGATCGCCCGCAAGAGCGAGAACCCGTCGATCACCCGCGACGTCTCCGGTGAAGGTGTGCAGCAGGCGCTGCTGAAGATCCTGGAAGGTACCCAGGCGTCGGTGCCCCCGCAGGGTGGCCGCAAGCACCCCCACCAGGAATTCATCCAGATCGACACCACCAACGTGCTGTTCATCGTGGCCGGTGCGTTCGCGGGCCTGGAGAAGATCGTCTCCGACCGCGTCGGCAAGCGTGGACTGGGATTCGGCGCCGAGGTGCACTCCAAGGCCGAGATCGACACCCAGGACCACTTCGCCGAGGTCATGCCGGAAGACCTGATCAAATTCGGTCTGATCCCTGAGTTCATCGGCCGCCTGCCCGTCGTCGCGTCGGTGACCAACCTCGACAAGGACTCGCTCGTGCAGATCCTGTCCCAGCCGAAGAACGCACTGGTGAAGCAGTACACCAGGCTCTTCGACATGGACGGCGTGGAGCTCGAGTTCACCGGCGACGCTCTGGAGGCCATCGCCGATCAGGCCATCCACCGCGGCACCGGGGCGCGTGGTCTGCGCGCCATCATGGAAGAAGTGCTGCTGCCGGTGATGTACGACATCCCCAGCCGTGACGACGTGGCCAAGGTCGTCGTCACCAAGGAGACCGTCGAGGACAACGTGCTGCCGACGATCGTGCCGCGCAAGCCGTCACGCAACGAGCGCCGCGACAAGAGCGCCTGACACTCACTGCCTCGCCGAAAGTGCGCTGAGGGTCGTGCAGTCCACCGATTGACGACCGTCAGCGCACTTTCGCCGTGAACGGGCTGCGTCAGCCGGTCACCCGGTCAGGCCGGGTGTAGATGTTCATCGACGTCCCACGCAGAAACGCCACCAGGGTGATGCCGGACTGGCTGGCGAGATCCACCGCCAGCGACGACGGCGCCGACACCGCCGCGAGCACCGGGATACCGGCCATCACCGCCTTCTGCGTCAGCTCGAACGACGCCCGGCCGCTGACGAGCAGCACCGTCCCGGACAGCGGGATGCGGCGCTGCTCGAGGGCCCACCCGATGACCTTGTCCACCGCGTTGTGTCTGCCGATGTCCTCACGCACCACCAGCAGAGCACCGTCGGCGGCGAACAGCGCGGCGCCGTGCAGTCCGCCGGTGGCGGCGAAAACCTTCTGTTGTTCGCGCAGTTTGCCTGGCAGCTGCGACAGCGTCTCAGCGGTGACGGTGGTCGGGTCGTCGCCGGGGCCGTGCTTGCTGACCAACCGCACCGCCTCCAGGGACGCCTTGCCGCACACTCCGCATGACGATGTCGTATAGAAGTTGCGGGTGGGGTCCACATCCGGGGCGGGAACCTCCGGCGCCAACGTGACGTCGAGAACGTTGTAGCTGTTGACCCCGTCCACATCGGCGCCGCGGCAGTAGCGCACGGCCACGATGTCGTCGCGTTCGGCCACGATGCCCTCGGTGAGCAGAAAGCCTTGCGCCAGTTCGACATCAGCGCCCGGGGTACGCATCGTGACGGTCACCGGTGCGCCGTTGGCCCGGATCTCGAGTGGCTCCTCCACCACCAGCGTCTCCGGCCGCGCGACCGCATCGCCGGCCGTCACGTGTCGAACGCGACGGCGCGCTGTCACCCTGCCCATGGTCGACGCTCCAGTCGGATGACGACAGCCTTGGACACCGGGGTGTTCGACTTGGCCGCCGTGTGATCAAGGGGCACCAGAGAATTGGTCTCGGGGTAGTAGGCCGCAGCATTGCCGACCGGCGTCGAGTAGGACACCACGGCGAAGTCGTCGGCGCGACGCTCCTGGGTGCGTCCGTCGGCGTCGGTGAACTCGGAGATCAGGTCGACGCGGTCGCCGTCGGTCAGACCCAACGCCTCGAGGTCGGCGGGGTTGACGAACACCACCCGTCGACCGCCCTTGACGCCGCGGTAGCGGTCGTCGAGCCCGTAGATGGTGGTGTTGTACTGATCGTGGCTGCGCAGCGTCTGCAGCACCAACCGGCCGGGTGGCACCGGAACCCATTCGATCGGATAGGTGCTGAAATTCGCCTTACCCGTGGTGGTGGGGAAATCGCGCGAGTCGCGCGGCGGGTGAGGAAGCTGAAATCCGTCGGGCTCGCGCACTTTGCGGTTGTAGTCCTCGCAGCCGGGGACCACCGCGGCGATCGCGTCGCGGATGGTGTCGTAGTCGGCGTTGAACCGCTCCCACGGCACCGGGTGTCCGGGCCCGAGCAGGGTCCGAGCGAGCTGGCAGACGATGGACACCTCGCTGCGCACCTGATCGCTCGGCGGATGCAGGCTGCCGCGGGACAGATGCACCATCGACATCGAGTCCTCGACCGACACCTGCTGTTTGCCGCCCGCCTGGACGTCGCGGTCGGTGCGGCCCAGCGACGGCAGGATCACGGCAGTGCGGCCGTGCACCAGGTGGCTGCGGTTGAGCTTGGTCGACACCTGCACGGTCAGTGCGCACTTGCGTAGCGCGGCCTCGGTCACCACGGTGTCGGGGGTCGCGGAGGCGAAGTTCCCGCCCATCGCCATGAAGACCCTGGCCTTGCCGTCGCGCATCGCCCGGATGGCGTCCACGGTGTCGAGCCCGTGCTCGCGCGGACTGCTGATACCGAATCGGTCATCCAGCGCGGTGAGGAACGTCTCGGGCATCTTCTCCCAGATACCCATGGTGCGGTCACCCTGAACGTTGGAGTGCCCGCGTACCGGGCACAGGCCCGCGCCCGGCTTGCCGATCATGCCGCGCATCAGCAGTACGTTGGAGATCTCGGAGATGGTGGGCACCGCGTGCTTGTGCTGGGTCAGCCCCATGGCCCAGCACACGACGATGCGTTGCGCGCCGGCCATCCTGGCCGCGACGCGCTCGAGCTGCGCCCGGTCGATGCCGGTTGCCTCCGCCACCTCGGTCAGGTCCACCGCCCGGGTGCGGCGCTCGTAGTCGGCGAAGCCGGCCGAGTGCGCGGCGACGAAGTCGCGGTCGACCACCGTGCCGGGGGCGCGATCGTCGGCTTCGAGCAGCAGCCGGCCCAGACCGGCGAACAGGGCCATGTCCCCGCCGAGGCGGATCTGGACGAACTCGTCGGCGATCGGGACACCGTCACCGATGACTCCGTGCACTTTCTGTGGATCCTTGAACCGCATCAGCCCGGCTTCGGGCAGCGGGTTGACGGCGATGATCTGTGCGCCGTTGCCCTTGGCCTTCTCCAGGATCGACAGCATCCGCGGATGGTTGGTGCCCGGGTTCTGCCCGGCGATCACGATCAGATCGGATTCCACCAGGTCTTCGACGGTGACCGAGCCCTTGCCGATGCCGATGGACTCGGTCAGCGCGGTGCCCGAGGATTCGTGGCACATGTTCGAGCAGTCGGGCAGGTTGTTGGTGCCGAAACTGCGCACCAGCAGCTGATAGAGGAAGGCGGCTTCGTTGCTGGTGCGGCCCGAGGTGTAGAACACCGCCTCGTTCGGATCGTCGAGCGCGCGCAGTTCGTCGGCGATCAACCGGTACGCCTCGTCCCAGCCGACCGGGCGGTAGTGCGTGTCACCGGGGCGCAGCACCACCGGATGCGTGAGGCGGCCCTGCTGGGACAGCCAGTACTCGGGTTTGTCGGCGAGTTCGGCAACGGAGTGCCGCGCGAAGAACTCCGGCGTGACCACGCGGGTGGTGGCTTCCTCGGCGACGGCTTTGGCGCCGTTCTCGCAGAACTCGGCCAGCTTTCGGCCCCCGTGTTCTTCGGGCCACGCGCAGCCCGGGCAGTCGAAGCCGTGCCGCTGGTTGAGTTTGGCCAGCGTCGCCGCGGTGCGCAGCGGGCCCATCGACTCCAGCCCGCGCCGCAGCGACACCATCACCGCCGGCACGCCGGCTGCCTCGTGCTCGCGGTCGGTGACCGTCAGCGCCCCCTCGTCGATGTCGGCGTCGATGTCGTGGTCGGGGTGGCGGCGGGTCGGCATACTCCCCATTCTGCCCCTGCCATCTCTCGGCCCGGCTGCCCTCCGCCCCAGCCGCCCCTTGGTCCTGGGAGCGCGCCCCGCCCGTCGTCCCGCTCGTGGGCGCGCCTGCGCGCACTGGCGGGACGACGGGCCGCCGC
>CAXEZH010000129.1:0-8580 GCA_964000695.1 uncultured Mycolicibacterium sp.
CTTCGGCGCGCAGTTCCATCGACTCGGCCCGGATCGTCGGTGGCGCCGGGCAGAAGACGGGACCGGTCGGGATCGCCGACGGGGTTCCGGCGGCGAAGCCGTCGCTGCGGCGTTGCTCGGCGTTGTCTTGCGAGGACGGCGCGAACACGATGAACGCGGCCACGCCGACGACGATCAGCACCGCGATCGCCACCCCCGACACGGCGAGAACCCGTCGGTTCGCCGGTGGCGTGTCGACGTCCTCTGGCCAGTCGAGTATCTCGATAGAGGCGCCGCAGACCACGCAGAAGCGGCGGTCACCTCTGTTGACGTGACCGTGCGGGCAGAGCACCGTGGCGCCGTCTACCGACATGACTCCATCGGTGAATCGTGGACTGCCCGCCCCCGCCGAGAAATCGGGGGATTCCCTCGATCTGTCCCGAAACCACACACGTCACCACCCCCAGCAGCGACGACGATACGCCGCACTCGGCCTGGGGAGGCCTTACCACGCTCACAGCGAGCCAAACTCACCGCGTTGAGGCTGCGGCCAGCGCGGAAAAGTGCGAGTAACCCCCGACGTGGACGCAGTCTCAACGTTCTCGAGGCAACGCCCAAGACGCCCTGAGCGCGCTGGACGCGGAGGTCAGGCCGCGACGGTAGTGGACACCTCGTCGGCCGCGCGGGTCGGCAGGCTCACCGACATGCCTTCGACGGTGATCGCGCCCCAGGAGTAGAAGTTCAGGAACTTCGCCGACGAGGTGACGATCTGCACGGTGACCGACTGGCCCGGCGCCAGCGTGTGCGCCACCTGCTCCATGGAGAACGTCACGGTTCGGGTCTCGCCGTCGAGCACCACTGGAATCGGCGTGGCGTGGTTGCCCAGTACCAGACCGGTGCGGTCGTCGACGATCTGTGCGTACACGTGCTCGGCATTGCCGTCGCCGCTGTAGGTCAACGTGATCTCGGGTGCACCGACGATGTGCGTCAACTCGGTGACGTCGGGCACGCGCAGGCTGACCGCGTTGATCGCGCCCGCCGCCGAGGGCAGACCGAGCAGCGTCGCGATGAGCCCACGGGTCAGGATCAGCGGGTTCGGCCCGGACCCGCCGATCAGCGGGACGAACGGGATGGTGCGTCGGTCCGTGCGTTCGGCGACGACGGGCGTGCCCTGGGTGACCGGGTACTGTTCGGCGCTGTACCACTCGCCATTCTGATCGACCCACTCGAATTGCGCTCCGGTGTCGACGCTTTCGTCGCCCTTGACGTAGCGGTCCAGCCACCGCAGGGTCCGGTCGATGACCACTTCACCGTCGTTGTAGTCGCTGAGGCAGGCGCCATGCCCGCCGCAGTACCAGACCACCTTGGTGGTGGTGCCGGCCTCGATCAGGGCCAGCGCATTGGTGTGCGCCTGATCGAGGGTGAACAGCGTGTCGACCGTGCCCTGAATCAGCAGCGTCGGCGCGGTGATGTCGCCGATCTGGTCCTGGAAGCCGAGATCGTTGACCAACTCGATGTCGGAATCTTCGGCGATGCCGAACAACACGCCCTGGATGGCGACGGGGAAGATCCGCGGGTGCTCACGGGCGAACGTCAGCGCAAGCACCGTCGGCAACAGGGTGCCCCACCCGCTGTTGACGGCGCCACGCGGAAACAGCACGTCCACCAGGCTGTTCCAGGCGATCGTCGGCACGATCGCGTCGATGCGGTGATCGATTGCCGCAGTGGCCAATTGGATTCCGCCGCCGTAGGAGGCGCCGGTCATGCCGATCCTGGGATCGTTCGCTCCGTCCAGCGCAACCTCGGGCAGCGTGGCCAGATAGCTGATGATGTGGGACATGTCGCGGCCCTCGTAGTCGGGCGAATCCAGCGTCATGATCCCCTCGGAACGCCATTCCCCACGCGGATCCCAGGTGACGACGTTGTAGCCGGCGTCACGCAGCGCGCCGACACCGATCGTGTCCCGCGGCAGGAAGCTGTCGACATCCAGCTCCAGCGTGGTCGCGCCGGGCAGGCCCAGACCGGGGCCGTTGAGCACCGTCGGCGCGCTCTCGCCAGCCTGCAGTCCCTCGGCAGGCATGAAGTGCACGAAGATCCTTGTCCCGTCGAAGGACGTCACCCGGAAACTCCGCGCCTGCGGAGTCCCCTCGGGGGCCCAGTGGTCGATCGGGAACCCGATCACCGGATTCAGGATGTCGCCGACGAACGGGATCACGTGGGCCAGCCCGACCAGCGGGGTGACCACCAAGGGACCCAGCACCGGAATGTTCTGCAGCCACTGAAGCGGCGGTGTCCACTGCTCGACGACCACGTCGGTCGGGATCGGGTACTGCTCGGCAGCATCGGCCTCCACCAGGCTGGTGGTCACCACGTCGCCGACCGTCTGCGGGGTTTCGTTGGTGGCTTCACGGCCGGCGCCGACGATGGACATCACCAGCGAGGCGAGCGTCGGCAGCGCGGGGCCGTCGACGTCATCGGCGGTCTGGTCGAGGTCCACCGGGTTCAGCTCGGCGGTGACCACATCCGGTTCCTCGGCGGGCTCATCGGCCGGTTGAGGTTCCGGCTCGGTGACCGACTCGTCGGCCACCGGCTGCACCACCTCGGCGGTGGGCGATTCCTCGACCCGGTCCTCGGCGGGCTCGTCGGCGTCCACGTCCAGGTCCACGGCCGGCTCGTCGATGTCGACCGGGGCCGATTCGTCGACCGCGGGATCGTCGTCGACGGCCGGTTCCTCGTCGGGTGCGTCCCCGTAGTCGCTGTCGTCCTCGTCGATGTCGTCGATGTCGTCGATGCCGAGGTCCTCATCGACCTCGACGTCCTCGACGTCCTCAACATCCTCGGCGTCGTCAACGTCCTCATCGGGGGCAGCGTCGTCGGCCTGGTTACCGTCGGCCTCGGCATCGCTCTCGTCGCCGGCACTGCTGTCCGCGGCCGAGCCGGATTCCGCCGACGGGCCCGCCGAACTGCTCGAGGCGCTCGACTCCGATGCGGACGAGGCTCCCTCGTCCGCCAGCGCAACCCCTTGACCAGCACACAGCGCAGCGCCGATCCCCAGCGCAACCGCTAACCCACCGACTCGACCTACAAACGCCCCCGCTGCCATGACCTACATGCTTACCGTGTCTACCCATTCTCTGGGAAGGGTCCGGGCCATCCTGATCGACGACGCACCGGGAATCTAGCGAAGCTCGCCGCTCGAGGGGTTATCCTGATGGTGGTTGACTCCCCAGCCGCACGGACTCCTCTCGGCGACGACCTGACGTCCCCGCCGAAGTCGTGACCGAACCCATCCGGTGTGCGTTGCGGTGCTGGTTGAGAAGGTTCGAGGGGTTCACCAGAGCCGCACGGGCAGCGGTCCGCGCCTCCGCTCCGGCGCGGCTCGCCGAGCCCCCATGAGCTAACCGCTACAGTCAAACGATTGCCCCCCTTGCTCCGGCCGGAGTAGGGACCACCTGGGGTGGCCTCAGGAGGCCACGCGTGCCGTCGGACCGTCATGGCCGACGGCGGTCGAATTCCAGCGGCTCTTGCCATTCTCGCGGCCCGCGCCCCCTCGTCGGGCCCTCGCAGAACCAACCACAACTGAGAGCTATGGGCCTGTATGAGCCAATTCACCCAGACGATGTACGACAACGCCCACCGAAGTTCCAAGGGCTTGAACACCGGCGAACCCGACGCCCCGATCCGACACACGTGGGCGCAGGTGCACGAGCGGGCCCGCCGGGTGGCCGGCGGACTGGCCGCAGCGGGGGTCGGCCACGGCGACGCGGTCGCGGTGCTGGCGGGCGCTCCGGTCGAGATCGCACCCACCGCCCAGGGCATCTGGATGCGCGGGGCGAGCCTGACCATGGTGCATCAACCCACCCCCCGCACCGATCTGGTGCGCTGGGCCGACGAGACCACCGCCGTCATCAACATGATCTCGGCCAAGGCCGTCGTCATCTCCGAGCCGTTCATGGCCGCAGCCCCGGTACTGGAGGCGCTGGGGATGACGGTGCTGACGATCGAGTCGCTGCTGGATGCCGCGCCGATCGATCCGGTCGATACCGACGACGACGACGTCGCACTGATGCAGCTCACTTCCGGATCGACCGGCTCGCCGAAGGCGGTGCAGATCAGCCACGCCAATCTGGTCGCCAACGCCGCGGCGATGACCGTGGGCTGCAACTTCGACATCGACACCGACGTGATTGTCAGCTGGCTGCCCTGCTTCCACGACATGGGCATGACCGGCTACCTGACGGTGCCGATGTACTTCGGCGCCGAGCTGGTCAAGGTCACGCCCATGGACTTCCTGCGCGACACGCTGTTGTGGCCAACGTTGATCGACAAGTACCGGGGCACCATGACCGCGGCGCCCAACTTCGCCTACAACCTGCTCGCGCGGCGCCTCCGGCGTCAGGCCACCCCGGGACAGTTCGACCTTTCCAGCCTGCGCTGGGCCCTGTCGGGCGCCGAGCAGGTGGATCCGCTCGACGTCGAGGACCTCTGCGACGCCGGGGCATCGTTCGGCCTGAAACGGGAAGCGATCATCCCCGCCTACGGGATGGCCGAGACGACGGTCGCCGTGTCGTTCTCCGAGTGTGGCGGCGGCATGGTCGTCGACGAGGTCGACGCCGACCTGCTCTCCCTCCTGCACCGCGCCGTACCCGCCACCCGGGGACACACGCGGCGGCTGGTGTCGCTCGGCAAACCGCTGCACGGTTTGCAGGTTCGCATCGTCGACGAAGACGGTGCGGATCTGCCCGCCCGCGGCGTCGGCGTGATCGAGGTCCGCGGCGAACCGGTGACCAGGGGCTACACCACGGTCGCCGGGTTCATCGCCGCACAGGACGAACGGGGCTGGTACGACACCGGCGACCTGGGCTATCTCACCGAGACCGGCGAGGTCGTGGTGTGCGGACGCGTGAAGGACGTGATCATCATGGCCGGCCGCAACATCTACCCCACTGACATCGAGCGGGCGGCCGGGCGGGTGCAGGGTGTTCGCCCGGGCTGCGCCGTGGCGGTGCGACTCGATGCCGGACGCTCGCGGGAGACCTTCGCCGTCGCGGTCGAGTGCCAGGCTTTCAGCGATCCCGCCGAGGTGCGCCGGGTCGAACGGCAGGTCGCCCACGAGGTGTTCGCCGAGGTCGACGTCAGGCCCCGCAACGTCGTGGTGCTCGAGCCGGGCACCATACCCAAGACGCCGTCGGGCAAGCTGCGGCGAGCGCACGCACTGTCGCTGGTGAGCTGACCTCCGACCGGGCGGAAAGAGTAGCGTTGTAGCGCATCATGGCCGACGACGACGTCCAGCCCGGCCCGTCCGCCCAGCACGCGGACGACACCGACCTGCTCGCCGGGCTGACGGGGGTGGCGGGCCTGGTGGCCGGCGCCCGCGGCGTCGTGGATCTGCTCGCAGATGTCGCGGAGTTCGCGGTGCGGGCGATTCCCGCCGTCGACGGCGCAGGCGTTGCCCTCTTGTGCCCCCGAGGTCCCGGTCCCCGGGTGCAAACGTTTTCCGCGACAGCTGAATTCGTCAACGACATCGACCGCGCCCAGTACTGCGAACTGTATGAAGGGCCGTGCCTGACGGCCATGGAGACCGGCGCCACCACCGTCAGCGGGTCCCTGGGCAGCGACCCGCGCTGGCCGCATTTCGGTGGCCGGGTGGCCCGCATGGCGGTGCACTCCGCCCTGTCGCTGCCGCTGATCGTCGGTGACGACGTGACCGGCGCGATCAACGCCTACGCCCACGCCCGAAACGCGTTCGACGACCGCGCCGTCGCGCTGGGCTCCCAGTTCGCCTCGACCGCGGCGGTCTCGGTGTACAACGCCCAGTTGCTGGCAGACGCCCGCGAACGCACCGAACGCCTGCAGCGGGCGCTGGCCAGCCGCGCCATCATCGATCAGGCGATCGGCATCCTCCGCAGCCGCTCGGGGTCGAGCAGCGACGAGGCCTTCGACAAGCTCCGACGGATGAGCCAGGCCGACAACGTCAAACTCGCCGTCGTGGCCGGCCGGCTGGTGGACGAGACGGTGCGCCGGGCGAAGGCCCGCCACCGGCCCTAATGCGTTGGTGGCGTGCGGAGTTCAGACATCTCAGCCACCATCGTGGGTCGGCTCATCCGATCGGTCATCAGCTGACGAGCAACGTCGCTGAGGTGCTTACCGTTGGCGCGGGCGTAGGTGCGCAGGAGCACAAACGCGTCCTCGAGTGATACCTCCAGCAGCTCGTGCAGAAAGCCCTTCGCCTGCTCCACCACGACGCGGTCGGTCAGCGCCGAACGCAACCGCGGCATCACGATCGACGGCGTCGGCGCCTGTCCCTGCACCGTTGCCACGCACGCGAGGTGCGCCAGCGTCTGGGCGACCAGCAGGTCACGCTCAGCGAGTTCACCGGTTTCGGTTCCGAACAGGCCCAGGGTGCCCAACACGAGGCCGGCGGCGCGCATCGGCACGGCATGCACCGAGGCGAAACCGGCGGCCCGTGCGGCAGGAACGAAGCGCGGCCAACGCTGGGCTGCGGAAGCCAGGTCGGCGACTGAGACCGGTTGCCCGCTGAGGAAGCACTCCACACAGGGTCCCTGATCGGCCTGCAACTGGAACAGCTCCACGTCGCGGGCCTCTTCGGTGGTCGCGGCCACCACCCGGAGCTGGTCGAACGGATCCGCGAGCAGGAACCCGGCAGCCGCGATGTCGAGCAGCTGGGCGCACCGCTCGGTCAGCTCGGTCAGCAGGTCCAGCACGTCGAAGTCGACGAGTACCCGGTCGACGAGGGACACCACGGCCTCCAACACCCGGGCCTCACGGGAAGCTTCTGTCATCGTGAACTCCGTTCTGAACTCTGGCCACGACATCCCATCAGTCGGTCTCCAGCCTGAGCCGACGCTCGAGGATGTCGCGGGCAACGTCGGTGGCCGCGCGGCCGGTGGCATAGGCGTGGGCGCGCAGGCGGAGCAGGGCGTCGGCCGGCTCGATCCCCAACTGCGCCACCAGCATTCCCGTCGCCTGGCTGACTTCGGCCCGGGACAGCACCGCGAGCTCGACCCACGCGTTACTGCCGGGCTCGGCGACGGCGGCCTGCAGGTCGTGGTCGAGCAGGTCCAGCAGCGGTATCCCGGCCAACTCGGCCGCAAGGGTCGCACCGGCCAGCTCGCCTGCGGGGAGTTGACCGGGCAGAGCCCGGAACAGGTCGAGAGCGCCGACATACTCCCCGGCCACCACCACCGGAATCGCGTACACGCCGCGGATCCGCATCTCGAGAAGCGCGGGTCCGTACAGCGGCCAGCGCCGCTCGGTGCGGTCGGCCAGGTCGGTCACCAGCACCGGCGCGCCAAGGGCCACCGATTCCAGACACGGCCCCTCCCCGACGGTGAACTGGACTTCGTCGTAGGCGCGGGCCTGCTCATCACTGCAGCCCAAGGTGCCGTTCGTGGCTCCGTCGAACACCAGTGAGATCGCCGCCGCGTCGACGTCGAACAGCGCCACGCAGGTTTCGCACAGCCGGTCGGCCGCGTCGATCCCCCGCCGACCGTCGACGGCCGAGAGGAGCTGATCGCGAATCGGCACAGTCATCCGACCCGCCGCCGCGTGACGTTCATTCCTTCAGCATGCTCCATCCGATCCCCCCTGGCCAGCACGGAGCGGTGTGCCTAACCGCGCGCCAGGAACTTCCGCTCGGACGCGGTCTCCGGGGCGTCGTCACTGGTGGCGATCAGGAACCGGTCCGGCAGGGCCAGCTTGTGGATCGTGCGCAACGTCAAAAGATACTGTCGGGCAAGCGAACCCGTCGTGTACGGCAGGTCGTACTTGGCGCAGACCGCCCGCACACGCTCGGCGATCTTCGCGTAGCGGTTGCTCGGCAGGTCGGGATACAGGTGGTGTTCGATCTGGTAGCACAGGTTGCCGCTGGCGAACGCCAGAACCGGGCCGGCGTTGAAGTTCGCGGTACCGAGAATCTGACGCAGGTACCACTCACCTCGGGTCTCGTGCTCGAGGACGTCGGCGCTGAACTTCTCGGCACCGTCTGGGAAGTGCCCGCAGAAGATGACCACATAGGACCAGAGATTGCGCAGCAGATTCGCCGCCCCGTTCGCGGCGAGCATCCGGCGCCAGCGCCGGCCGCTCAGCGCGGGCCAGAGCACGTAATCCTTGACCACCTGGCGGGCGGACTTGCGGAGGAGGGCGCTGCGCGCCGCGGCGTGCTCCGGAGTGTCCCGGCCCACCCGATCCCGCTCGGAGTGGACACCGTGCAAACCGATACCCCACTCGAAGATGGCTGCCAGCAGTACGTTTCGGAGCGGCTGCACCAGGTGCTCGGGCTTCCATGGCACGTCCCGGGTAACCCGCATGACACCGAATCCGAGGTCGTCGTCGACGCCGACGATGTTGTTGAACACATGGTGGCGGTAGTTGTGCGAATAGCGCCATTGCGACGACACCGCGACCATGTCCCACTCCCAGGTATTGGAGTGGATCTCCGGGTCGTTCATCCAATCCCACTGACCGTGGGTGACGTTGTGGCCGATCTCCATGTTCTCGACGCTCTTGGCAAAACCCAGCGCCGCCGTCCCGGCCAGCCAGCCGACCCGCGATCGGCTGCAGGCGATGACGAGGCGGGCC
>CAXEZH010000130.1:0-3035 GCA_964000695.1 uncultured Mycolicibacterium sp.
CCCGCAGTCGTTCAACTGGCCGTCATGTCCACCGGCACCGCAACCGTGGCCAGTAGGCCGCGATGGTCGGCTCCGGGGACCGTGACGGTGCGCGCAGACACCGCGGTGGCGTGCTTGACCAGGACGTGGTCGATACCGATCACCGGGGGCCAGCGGCCGCGCCCCGGGTAGGTGCGGGCCAGACCGGCGCCCGCTTCGGCGGCGGCGTCGCCGTAGCCCTGCTTCAGCAGTTCGCGGAACGGCGCCATGTCGGCGGTCGCGTTGAAGTCTCCGGCGACGATGACGGCGCCGGCACCGGCGGCGCGGCCCATCTCGTCGAGCGTCGCGGGAAAGGCACCGATGTCGTACAACCACTGGTCGATCGGCTGCGGCCACGGCGCGGCCAGGTGCACCGACAGCACCGTGGTGTCGACAGCCACGCCCGGGATGCGGATACGGGTGCCCAGCATGGGCAGGGCGTATCCGTCGATGCGGCCCGACTGCACGATGGGGTGCCGGCTCCACAACCCGATTCCCGATGCCAGCGGCGCCGGCAGGATCACCCGGTGCGGGAACACCGCGTCCATACCGGCCGCGGTGAGCCCGTCGGCCGCGGACGGGGTCATCTCCTGGACCGCGACGATGTCGGCGGCGTCGGTCGCCAGCGCCACGAGGGCGGCGGGATCCGCCTGTCCCATACCGAGATTGGTGGTCAGCACCCGCACGTCGGCCACGGCCTGCTGCGGCTGCTGCGCCGGTAGGTAGCGGGGCAGGTATACCCACACCGAGGCCGCGGTCAGCGCGACCGCAAGCAGGGTCAGCAGCCACCGCCGACCCGCCACCAGCAGCAGCACCGCCACCGGTGCGGCGACGGCGAGATACGGCGCGGCGGCGGCCAGCACCAGACCGGGATGCGCCGAGATCGTCAGATGCCGAGCCGCGACAGCCACCGTCCCGACCGCCAGGGCCAGCAGGCCCAGCACGGTCGCGAGAAATCGGATCATCTCGCTGCGGACTGGCTCAGGCCAGGCGCCGCAGCCTCGGCTCGAGGTCGCGCTTGAACAGTTCCAGGAAGCGCATCTGGTCGTGCCCGGGGGCATGGAACACCAGGTGGTTGAGGCCCCACCCGACGTAGTCCTTGACCTTGTCCACGGCCTCGTCGGGGTCCGAGGCGACGATCCAGCGCTTGGCGACCTGCTCGATCGGCAGTTCGTCGGCGGCCTTCTCCATCTCCATCGGGTCGTCGATGCTGTGCTTCTGCTCGGCCGACAGCGACAACGGCGCCCAGAACCGGGTGTTCTCCAGCGCGAGCTCGGGATCGGTGTCGTAGGAGATCTTGATCTCGATCATCCGGTCGATGTCGTCGGCGTCGCGGTCGGCCTTGTCGGCGCCCTCTTTCACCGCCGGGATGAGCTTGTCCTTGTAGAGCTCCTCGCCCTTGCCGGACGTGCAGATGAAGCCGTCACCGGCCCGCCCGGCGTACTTGGCGACGACGGGGCCGCCGGCAGCGATGTAGACCGGCACGCCACCTTCGGGGACGTCGTAGATGGATGCACCCTTGAGCTTGTAGTACTCGCCGTCGAAGTCGACACGGTCACCGAGCCACAGCTCCCGCATCAACCGCACCGATTCGCGCAGCCGGGCGAACCGTTCCTTGAACTCGGGCCATTCGCCTTCGTAGCCGGTGGCGATCTCGTTGAGTGCCTCGCCGGTGCCGACGCCGAGGAAGATCCGCTGCGGGTACAGGCACGCCATCGTCGCGAAGGCCTGGGCGATGACGGCCGGGTTGTAGCGGAACGTGGGCGTCAGCACCGAGGTGCCCAGGTTGAGACGCTTGGTGCGCTCTCCGACGGCGGTCATCCAGGCCAGTGAGAACGGCGCGTGGCCGCCCTCGTGGCGCCACGGCTGGAAGTGGTCGCTGACGGTGGCGGTGTCCATGCCGTGGTCTTCCGCGGCGACTGCCAGTTCGACGAGTTCACGGGGCGCGAACTGCTCCGCCGACGCCTTGTAGCCCAGTTTCAGTTCAGCCATACCTATGTTTCTACACTCGCCAGATGGCACCGGTTCTGACAGCCGTCACCGACCACGTTCATTTCGCCCAGACCGACCTGGTCAACTGGACGCTGGTGACCGGGGACGACGGGGTGATCCTGATCGACGCCGGGTTCCCCGGCAGCCGCCCCGACGTGCTCGCCTCCCTGGGTGAGCTCGGCTTCGGTGTGACCGATGTCCGCGCGATCCTGTTGACCCACGCCCACATCGACCATTTCGGCACCGCCATCTGGTTCGCCCAGACGCACGGCACACCGGTCTACTGCCACGCCGACGAGGTGGGCCACGCCAAGCGCGAGTACCTCGAGCAGGCGTCCCCGCTGGCGGTGGCGGCGCATGCCTGGCAGCCGAGGTGGCTGCGATGGTCGGTGGCGATCATGCGCAAGGGGGCGCTCACCCACGCAGGCATCCCGAGCACGTTGGCGTTCACCGAGGACCTCGGCGCGGTCCTGCCCGGCGCCCCCGTCGCGGTCCCCACGCCGGGGCACACCGGTGGGCACTGCTCGTATCTGGTCGACGGGGTGCTCCTCGCCGGGGACGCGATCATCACGGGGCATCCGGTGGCCTCGCGGGAAGGTCCGCAGTTGCTGCCGTCGATGTTCAACCACGACGATGCGGCCTGCCGGCGCAGCCTGTCGGCGTTGGGCATGCTCGACGCCGAGGTGCTGCTGCCCGGGCACGGGCCGCTGTGGCGGGGTCCGGTGCGGGATGCGGTGGAGCAGGCCACTCACGCGAGCGTGTCGTAGCCGAGCAGGAAGATCGCGGTCAGGCACAGACCGCAGGCGACGACGATGGCGGGCATCAGGATCATGGTGTCGAGTTCGTCGTCGTCGAGCACGTCGGCTTCGAACCGGCCGAACAGCACGCGCGCGATCCCGGTGCGGCGGAACACGTGCACGAGTCGGCGCACCGGGGCAGTGTCGCGATTTCGGCCGATGAAGACCCGCGACAGTCCGCCGAACAGGAAAGTCAATGCCGCAGCGGCGAGCATCAACCACCCCACG
>CAXEZH010000131.1:0-35687 GCA_964000695.1 uncultured Mycolicibacterium sp.
GCTCGCTGACCACCAACTCGTCGATACCGGCCCGCTCCTGCAGCGCCGCGGCGAGCTCCTGCACGACGATCGCCCCGCCGCCGATGACGTCGACGCGGCCCTCGTGCATCGGCCCCAGCGCGGCGCGCTGCTGACGGGTCATCACCAGCAGTTCCGCACACACCGGCAGCAGCTCGTCGAACCCCACCCGGGACAGATGAATGGCGTCGGAGTCATACGTGGTCATCTTCAGCGCCAACGCGGCCAGCGTCGTCATCGTGCCGGCCACCCCCACCCAGGTGCGGGCCTGCTCCACCGGCACGACCCGCAGCGCCTCCTCGAGCGCCCCACGCACCACGGCCCGTGCCGACTCGACCTCGTCGGCGGTGGGCGGATCGGAATGCAGGCACCGCTCGGTCAGCCGCACACACCCGATGTCGGCCGAATAGCCGGCGGCCATCTCGAGCGAATCCGCAGCGCCCAGCACGACTTCGGTCGAGCCGCCGCCGAGGTCGACCACCACGAAAGGCCCGGCGGCACTGTCGAGTTCACCGACAGCGCCACGGAAGGACAGCTCGGCCTCCTCAGCACCGGTGATCACCTCGGCCACCGCGCCGGGCACCACCCTCCCCAGCACCTCTGCCGTCATCGCGAAGAACGCATCCCGGTTGGCCACATCGCGGGCCGCTGAAGTCGCCACCATCCGGACCGCCTCGACGCCGTGCTCGCGCATCATCTCGGCGTAGTCGACCAGAGCGAGCTGCGTGCGCAGCAGCGCATCGGGCGCGAACTCGCCGGTCGCGTCCACCCCCTGCCCGAGCCGCACGATGCGCATCTCGCGGTGCAGGTCCTCCAGCGCGCCGCCGGACACGTCGGCGATCAACAGCCGGATCGAGTTGGTGCCGCAGTCCACGGCCGCCACCCGCGTCACGTCCACACCGTCGGATCCAGGATCCCGGCCATCCCCGGCTCGGCGGCCAACACCGCCAGCGCCTCGTCTCCGAATGGATTCACTCCCGGTCCTTTCGCCAATGAGTGGGCAATCACGACATGCAGGCACTTGACGCGATCCGGCATGCCGCCGCCGGAGAACGTCGTCCCCAAGGATTCGATCGCGTCCCGCTCGGCCAGATACGACTCGTGCGCACGCCGGTAGGCAGCGGCCAACTCCGCGTCACCCTCCAGGCGCTCTGTCATCTCCCGCATCAGACCCGCCGACTCCAGCCGACTCGCCGCGGCTGTCAGCGCCGGGTGGGTCAAGTAGTACAGCGTCGGAAACGGTGTTCCGTCAGGCAGTCTCGGCGCGGTCTTCACGACGGCCGGCTCGCCGTTGGGGCATCGATAGGCGATCTCGAGGACACCGCGGGGCTCTCGACCCAGCTGCCCGGCGACGGCGTCGAGATCGGCTTGCTCAACCACCGGGAGGCGGCGCGCCGGGCGCGGGTGGTTCGGGGGCGACGGGCGGCGGCGCACCGGGTGCGCCCGGCGGAGTGGGCGGTGCCGTGGGCGGCGCGCCGTGGGGCTCGTCGGCGATGGTGTGCCACAGCGCGGTGTACCACGGGGCACCGCTGGCGGCCTGCTGTGCCTGCTCGGCCGGCGACCCGGGCAGCTCCGCCTGCGGCGGTAGCTGCACCTGGTAAGGAATCTCGCCGGGCATCACGAACCCCAACCGCTCACGGGCCTGCGCGGCGATGAACACCGGGTCGGCGAGCTTGTCCTTCTGCTGCTCGAGTTCGGCGATCTGAGCGCGCAACTGGGCTTCACTGGCCTGCAGCTGCTTCATCTCCGTGCGCTGACCGAAATACGTGCGCACCGGGCCGGCGATCGTCAGCGTCAGCACACACACCACGGCAGCAAGGATCGCCGCGCGCCGCGCCGCCGACCCGAAGCGCTGCTCGGCGGCCTGCTCCGCCGATGTCGCGATGACGTCTCGCACCGAACTGGTCGCCGGCGCCTCGACCTCGTCGCCGCCGTGGGCTTCGACGGGGACGAGTTCCTTGCCCGTGCGCGGCGCGGCGTCCTTCGGCACGCCCGGCGCGGCGTCTTTCGGGACGCCCTCTTTCGGGGCGCGCGGCGCGGTGCGGCGCGACGTCCCCCGCGGTTTACCCGGCCGGGACGCCGCACCCCGGCGCCTCGGGTCGGGCCGTTTCGCGTCGGGCACGGGCTATGTGGTCTCCGGGGTGTAGCGCGGGAAGGCCAGATCGCCGGCGTAGCGCGCGGCGTCGCCGAGTTCCTCCTCGATGCGCAGCAGCTGGTTGTACTTGGCGACGCGCTCGCTACGCGCCGGCGCACCGGTCTTGATCTGACCGCTGCCGACCGCCACCGCCAGGTCGGCGATCGTGGTGTCCTCGGTCTCGCCGCTGCGGTGGCTCATCATGGTCTTGTACCCGGCATTGTGCGCCAGCGCGACCGCATCGAGTGTCTCTGTCAGCGTGCCGATCTGGTTCACCTTCACCAGCAGCGCGTTGGCTGCGCCCTTCTCGATCCCGTCCTCGAGCCGCTCGGGGTTGGTGACGAACAGGTCGTCGCCGACCAGCTGCACCTTGTCGCCGATCGCGGTGGTCAGCGTCACCCAGCCGTCCCAGTCGTCCTCGGACAGCGGATCCTCGATCGACACCAGCGGGTAGCCGCCCAGCAGATCCTCGTAGAAGGCCGCCATCTGCTCGGCGTTGCGGGTCTCCCGCTCGAACGCGTAGCCCGTGCCGTCGGTGTAGAACTCGGTGGCCGCGACATCGAGCGCGAGCGCGACGTCGGCGCCGACCTTCAACCCGGCCGCCTCGATCGCCGAGCCGATCAGATCCAGCGCGGCCTTGGTGCCGGGCAGATCAGGGGCGAAACCGCCCTCGTCGCCCAGCCCGGTGGCCAGCCCCTGCTTCTTGAGCACCGACTTCAGCGCGTGGTACACCTCCGCACCCCAGCGCAGCGCCTCCTTGAAGCTGGGCGCGCCGATCGGGGCGATCATGAACTCCTGGACGTCGACGCCGGTGTCGGCGTGGGCGCCGCCGTTGATGATGTTCATCATCGGCACCGGCAGGATGTGCGCGTTGGGTCCGCCGATGTAGCGGAACAGGGGCAGCTCCGCGGCCTGCGCGGCCGCCTTGGCCACCGCCAGCGACACGCCGAGGATCGCGTTGGCGCCCAACCGGGACTTGTCCGGCGTGCCGTCGAGATCCACCAGGGCCTGGTCGACCAGGCGCTGCTCGTCGGCGCCGAGACCGATCACCGCCGGGGCGATCTCGTCGAGCACCGCCTCCACAGCCTTCTGCACACCCTTGCCCAGGTAGCGCGGTCCGCCGTCGCGCAGCTCGACGGCCTCGTGCTCACCGGTGGAGGCACCCGAGGGCACCGCGGCGCGGGCGACCGTGCCGTCCAGCAGACCGACCTCGACCTCGACGGTCGGGTTCCCCCGGGAATCGAGGATTTCGCGGGCTCCGACCTGCTCGATGATGGGCACTGGTGCCTCCTAGCTCTCGGGGACGTGACGGGTTGACGATCTCGGATCGGGAACGGCCTCGGCCATGAGCCTAGAGCGTGGCCGCTGCCCCGGCGTGCTCAGAGGGCATGTCCGTTCGCGTAGGCCGTGGCCCAGTCGCGGACGTTGCGCGCGTACTGGTCGGACAGGTTGTAGGCGCGCAGCGCATCCATCCAGCCCCGCGGGGTGGACAGATCCTTGCCGCGCCAGCACAGATACCCCGCCGCCGACAGGGCGGCGTCGTCGATGTTGTCTGCGCTGACGTCGCCGTCGTTGTTGGCGTCCACCCCGTAAAGCCGCCACGTCTCGGGAATGAACTGCATCGGCCCCATCGCGCGGGCGTAGGGCTCGTCGCCCTTGTCCTCGACGGCCGGGTCGTGGCTGACGGAGTCGTGGTCGAGAATCTCGAGGTTGCCGCCTGTGCCGTCGAGCAGCACACCGCGGATGGGTGGCGAGACGTCGCCGTTGGCGGCGATGTCGGCCCCCCGGTAGGTGCCGTGATGGCTCTCCACCTGGCCGATGCCCGCCAGCGTCGTCCACGCCAGGTTGCAGTCCGGATTCTCCACCTGAGCGACGCGGGCGGCGTAGGCGTACGCCTCCAGCGCCGTAACCGGGATGCCCAGCGCCGGGGCGCGCTCGGCGGCCCACTGGTGCAGCTGGTCGGCGGGCCGGCCCGAGGCGTAGGTGTCGATCTGCGGAACCGGATCACCCGCCGGCGGCGGCACCCCCTCAGGGATGCGGCTGCCCATCTGCCACGAACAGCTGGCAGCCATGAGCAGCGCTGTCGCGCCGATCACGGCCACCGCCTGCAGCCACCGCACCCGCGTCACCGGTCTCCTCACAACCCACTCTGGTTGTCATCCATGTTCCCATGCAGTCAAGGAATTGCGGCTGACCTGCGCATGCAGGCGTGGGACGAGAAAAATCACGATCGCTGACGCCGCGCCGGCCCCCTCAGGTCAGCGCCTTCCCGCGGGGTCACACGCTGGGCGGATCCGCCTCTTCTGTCCCCGGCCAGTGGGCGCGCCACTCGTCGGCGCTGATCGCGGTCACCGGGGCGCCGTCGAGTTCCTCGGCGACGTCGTCGCCGCGGCGGGCGACAGCTGCCGCGCGTTCGGCGGTGCGCACGTCGTCCATGAACTCCAGCACCGCGGTGCGCAGCGCGTTCTCGGCGTCCACCTCGGCCGACACCGTCACCGACGTCAGCTCCTCGGGAACCACATCGGCGGGCACCCCGGCCCCCTCGGCGCGGGCAAGCACCTTCTGGGCCAGCGCCAACGCCGGCTGGGCGGTGGGGATGTCGTCCATGCAGGATTCGCGCTTCGAGGTCTCCAGCGCTTTGCGCTGCTCCCACTGCGCCAGCTGGTCCTCCAGCGAGATCGACTCGCCCGCCAGCACCGCGGGCACCCGGTTGCCCAACTTGCGGACCAGCGCATCGGCGACGTCGTCGATGGTGAACGCATGCTCGGGGGCCTCTTCGGCGATGCGGGCATGGAACAGCACCTGCAGCAACACATCGCCGAGCTCGTCGCGCAGTTCGCCGAGGTCGCCGCCGTGCACCGCGTCGAACAGCTCGTAGGTCTCCTCGAGCAGGTAGCGCCGCAACGAATCGTGGGTCTGCTGGCTTTCCCACGGGCCGGCGGTGCGCAACCGGTCCATCATCGCCACCGCGTCGACCAACCGCTCACCGGAGGCCGCGGCCGGCGCCGCGATCACCCGCTCCCCCGCGGAGATTCGCGACAGCACAGAGGGGTGCTCGGCGTCGCTGGACAACAGCACCTCGGCGGGATCACCGTCGTAGGCCGGACGCGCCGCCGGCAGCGACCACGGCACCTTGATCGGCATCTCCTCGGTGTATTGCACGTCCCCGGACAGCAGCTCGATCGCCTCGACGGGGACCAGGGAGGGCCGACGTGGATCCACCAGGACGACCGTCACCGCCGCTCACTCACGTGGTTCATCCGCCCGAGGCACCTCCGAACTTGGTTATATCAACTTCCTCGTCCGGTTTCCCGTCGATGGCCAGCAAAAACCCGGCCACGAACGCCACCAGGTCCAGGTCCCGGATCCGGGGCGAGCCCACCCCGCTGCCCGCCCGCGGAATCGGCACCTGCACCACCGAGGTGGTGGCCCGGTAGCTGGCGCTCGAGTAGAGCCGCTTGAGCCGCAGCTGCGCCGAATCGGCCAGGGTCATCGGCGAGATGCGCACCGTCGTCGCCGAAGCCGCCCCGATCTCGGTGACACCGTGCGCGCGGGCCAGCAGCCGCAGCCGAGCCACGGCGACCAGCCGCTCGGCCGGTTCGGGCAGCGGGCCGTAGCGGTCGACGAGCTCTGCGATAACCGAGTCGACGGCGTCGAAATCGGTGGCGGCCGCCAGCCGGCGGTAGGCCTCCAGCCGCAGCCGGTCGCTGTTGATGTAGTCCGGCGGCAGATGCGCATCGACAGGCAGGTCGACCCGGACGTCTTTCGACTCCTCCGGGGTGGCAACGGTTTTCCCGTCCGCGGCGGCCCGGTAGGCTTCGACTGCCTCACCGACCAGCCGCACGTACAGGTCGAAGCCGACCCCGGCGACGTGCCCGGACTGCTCGGCGCCCAACACGTTTCCGGCGCCGCGGATCTCGAGGTCCTTCATCGCCACCGCCATACCGGCGCCGAGTTCGTTGTTCTGGGCGATGGTGGCCAGCCGGTCGTAGGCCGTCTCGGTCAGCGGCACCTCGGGTGGATACAGGAAGTACGCGTAGCCCCGCTCGCGCGAGCGGCCCACCCGCCCGCGCAGCTGATGTAGCTGCGAGAGCCCGAAGGTGTCCGCGCGCTCCACGATCAGCGTGTTGGCGTTGGAGATGTCCAGGCCGGTCTCCACGATCGTGGTGCAGACCAGGATGTCGTACTCGCGGTTCCAGAAGCCCTCGACCGTCTTCTCCAGCTGTTCCTCCGGCATCTGCCCGTGCGCCACCACCACCCGCGCCTCGGGCACCATCTGCCGCACCCGCGCGGCCGCCTGGTCGATGGAGCGGACCCGGTTGTGGATGTAGAACGCCTGTCCGTCACGCAGCATCTCGCGGCGCAGCGCGGCGGCCACCTGCTTGTCGTCGTGTGGCCCCACATACGTCAGCACCGGGTAGCGCTCCTCGGGCGGCGTGAGGATCGTCGACATCTCCCGGATGCCGGCCAAGCTCATCTCCAACGTCCGCGGGATCGGGGTGGCGCTCATCGTCAGCACGTCGACGTGGGTGCGCATCGATTTGATGTGCTCCTTGTGCTCCACACCGAAGCGCTGTTCCTCGTCGACGACGATGAGCCCCAGGTCTTTCCACGTCACCCCGGTCTGCAGCAGCCGGTGGGTGCCGATCACGATGTCGACGCTGCCGTCCTTCATCCCCTCCAGCGTGGCGCGGGACTCGGCCGGGTCGGTGAAACGCGACAGGCCCTTGACCGTCACCGGGAACCCGGCGGTACGCGCGGCGAACGTCTGCAGGTGCTGATCGGCCAGCAGCGTCGTCGGCACCAGCACCGCGACCTGCTTACCGTCCTGCACCGCCTTGAACGCCGCGCGCACCGCGATCTCGGTCTTGCCGTAGCCGACGTCACCGCAGATCACCCGGTCCATCGGAACCGGCTTCTCCATGTCGGACTTGACCTCGGTGATCGCGGTGAGCTGATCGACGGTCTCGGTGAAGCCGAACGCGTCCTCCATCTCGAGCTGCCACGGGGTGTCCGGGGCGAATGCGTGCCCCGGCGAGGCCTGCCGTTTGGCGTAGAGCGCGACCAGTTCGGCCGCGATCTCGCGCACCGCCCGGCGGGCCTTGGTCTTGGTGTTGGCCCAGTCGCTGCCGCCGAGCTTGCTCAGCGTGGGCGCCTCGCCGCCCACGTAGCGAGACAGCTGATCCAGCGAATCCATCGGCACATACAGCCGGTCGGCGGTCTGGCCTCGCTTGCTCGAGGCGTACTCCAGCACCAGGTATTCCCGCCGCGCGCCGCCGACCACCCGCTCGGTCATCTCGACGAAGCGCCCGATGCCGTGCTGATCGTGCACGACGAGATCGCCCGCCGTCAGCGCCAGCGGGTCGACGACGTTGCGCCGCTTGGCCGCCAGCTTCTTGCCCTCGGTGGCACCGGCCCGGTTGCCGGTCAGGTCGGTCTCGGTGATCACGACCAGGTTGGCGCCGGGCAGGACGACGCCGTCGTGCAGCGGGCCCTTGAGGACCCCGACCACGCCCTCCTTCAGCGGCGCCCCCGGCTCCAACATCGTTGCCGGCGTGTCGGATTCGCCGAGTTGCTCGACGACACGCATACACGTGCCCGCCCCGGGGGTGACCACGGCGGCGTGACCGCCGGTCATCACGTGAGCGCGCAGCATCGCGAAGATCTCGTCCAGGTTGTGCTGCTGACCGCGCGCCGACGGGGCGGGACGGATGTCGAGCTGCAGCGCTTCCCCGGAGCCGCTGTCGAGCTGGCTGAGGGTCCACCAGGGATGCCCGCCGGCGCGGGCGTTGTCGCGTGCGTCGTCGAAGCCGAGGAACCCCGAAGCGCCGAGGGCCTCGATGTCGATGGGCACGTCGCCGCCGACGGCGGCGGTCGACCAGGACGCCTCCAGGAACTCGCGGCCGGTCTTGATCAAATCAGCGGCGCGCGTGCGCACCTTCTCCGGATCGCAGATCAGCAGCGGGGCGCCGGCCGGAAGGTGGTCGGGCAGCGTCGCCAGCTCGGTCGGCTTGAGCAGCGGCAGCAGCGCCTCCATGCCGTCGACCGGGATGCCCTCGGCGAGCTTGGCCAGCATGTCGGGCACCGACCCCGGCACGCTGTTCTCGACGACCGGATGCTCGGCGGCCAGAGCGGCGGCGCGGTCGCGGACGTCGTCGGTGAGCAGCAGCTCGCGGCAGGCCACCGCGACGACGAAGTCGATGTCGATCTCCGGGATCGAGCGCTGGTCGGCGACCGAGAACATCCGCAGCTCCGACACCTCGTCGCCCCAGAACTCGACGCGCACCGGATGCTCGAGGGTCGGGGGGAACACGTCGAGAATGCCGCCGCGAACGGCGAACTCGCCGCGCTTGCCGACCATGTCGACGCGGGTGTAGGCCAACTCGACGAGGCGATGCACCGTCGTGTCGAAGTCGCTGTCTTCACCGACGGTCAGCGTCACCGGCTCGGTTCGGGCCAGGTCCGGGGCCATCGGCTGAAGCAGCGAGCGTGCCGTGGTCACGACGATGCGCACCGGCGGCCCCAGCCGCGCGTCGTCGGGGTACGCGAGGCGACGCAACAGCAGCATCCGCGCGCCGACGGTGTCGGTACCCGGCGAGAGCCGCTCGTGCGGCAACGTCTCCCAGGACGGGAACAGCGCGACGGAATCGCCGAACACGCCGCGCAGCTCGGCGGTCAGGTCGTCGGCCTCGCGTCCGGTGGCGGTGACGACCAGCAGCGGGCCTGTCTGGGCAATCGCGGCAGCAGCGTAGACCCGGGCACTGGCCGGGCCGATGAGGTCGAGATCGGCGGGCCGCTCGGCGGCGCGGCGGGTCACCTCGTGCAGCGAGGGATCACGCAGCGCCAGTTCGATGAGGCCCGCGATCGGGGTGTGGACATCGATGGTCCCCGATGCGGTCATGATGACTCCACTGTAAGCGTCAGCGACGACAGCCGTTCCTCCGGCATCCGACGTGGTGCGGGTCACGAAAGGAATGCGCGGCCCGCTTGTTTGATCGCTACTCCTGGTGCAGCACCGGGTCGGACTCCAGATGGGTCAGCCCGTTCCAGCAGAGGTTCACCAGATGTGCGGCCACCACTTCCTTCTTCGGCTCCCGCACGTCGAGCCACCACTGCGCGGTCATCGACACCGAACCGACCAGCGCCTGCGCGTACAGCGGGGCCAGGTCGGGATCCAGGCCGCGCCGGGAGAAGTCGCCGGCCAGGATCGAGGCCACCTGGCTGACCGCGTCGTTGAGCAGCGTCGAATAGGTGCCCGAGGTGATGCTGGCCGGGGAATCACGGATCAGGATGCGGAAGCCGTCGGTGTGCTGTTCGACGTAGGTCAGCAACGCCAAGGCCACCCGTTCGACGCGCACCCGCGACCGGTTGTTGGTCAGCGAGGACGTGATGCCGTCGAGCAGCGCGGACATCTCCCGGTCCACGACCACGGCGTAGAGGCCCTCTTTCCCGCCGAAGTGCTCGTAGACGACCGGTTTGGAGACGTTGGCCCGCAAAGCGATCTCCTCGATCGAGGTGCCGTCGTAGCCCCGCTCGGCGAACAGCGACTTGGCGATCTCGATGAGCTGCTGGCGACGTTCACTACCGGTCATCCGGGCGCGTGGAGCGCGCACCTCTTTCTCGGACCCAGCCACAGGCTCCAGGTTAGTTGCTTCGACTAGAGTCTCTGGGTGATCGGTCCGTCGTGGTGTAATCGGCAGCACCTCTGATTTTGGTTCAGATAGTTCAGGTTCGAGTCCTGGCGACGGAGCAGTGACCGCGGCGACCGTGCGCGGAATGCCGGCGCTGACCGGCGGGTCGAGGGACAAACACGCACGCTCGCCGGGTGTGGACCGCGGGAAGGACTGTGATGAGTGAGACCGCCGTCCTGATTCTCGCTGCAGGAGCGGGCACCCGGATGAAGTCCGACACTCCCAAGGTGCTGCACACCCTGGCCGGGCGCAGCATGCTGGCCCATTCGCTGCACGCGGTGACGAAGGTGGCGCCACGGCATCTCGTGGTCGTCGTGGGCCGCGACCGGGAACGCGTGGCGCCCGCCGCCCTCGACATCGGCAGGGACTTGGACCGCGACGTGCAGATTGCCGTGCAGGAAGAGCAGCTGGGCACAGGTCACGCCGTGGTCTGCGGGCTCAGCGCGCTGCCCGAGGACTTCACCGGGGTCGTCGTCGTGACCGCGGGAGACGTACCGCTGCTCGACGCCGCGACCCTGGCCGAGCTGGTCTCCACCCACCGCGCCGAAGCGGCGGTGGTCACCGTCCTGACCACCACACTCCCCGACCCGACCGGCTACGGCCGGGTGCTGCGCACCCAGGACGGCGACGTCATCGGCATCGTCGAGCAGGCCGACGCCACCCCGTCGCAGCAGGCGATCGCCGAGGTCAACGCCGGGGTGTACGCCTTCGACATCGCTGCGCTGCGCTCGGCGCTGAGCCGGCTGAGCTCCGACAACGCCCAGCACGAGCTGTACCTGACCGACGTCATCGCGATCGTGCGCGCCGACGGCCATGTGGTGCGCGCCCACCACGTCGACGACGCCTCGCTGGTCGCCGGCGTCAACGACCGCGTGCAACTGTCCGAGCTGGCCGCCGAACTGAACCGGCGCCTGGTGGCGGCCCATCAACGCAACGGGGTGACGGTCATCGACCCGGCCTCGACGTGGATCGACGTCGACGTCACGATCGGCCGCGACACCGTCGTGCGGCCTGGCACCCAGCTGCTCGGCGGCACCCGCATCGGAGCGCGCTGCGACATCGGCCCGGACACGACGCTGACGGACGTGACGGTGGGCGACGCCGCCGAGGTGGTGCGCACCCACGCCACGTCAGCGGAGATCGGCGACGAGGCCACCGTCGGCCCGTTCACCTACCTGCGCCCCGGTAGCAAGCTGGGCAGCGCCGGCAAGCTCGGCGCGTTCGTCGAGACCAAGAACGCCGCGATCGGCGCCGGCAGCAAGGTGCCGCACCTGACCTACGTCGGCGACGCCGACATCGGTGAACACAGCAACATCGGTGCCTCCAGTGTCTTCGTCAACTACGACGGGGAGACGAAGTCGCGCACCACGATCGGCTCGCATGTGCGGACCGGCTCGGACACGATGTTCGTCGCCCCGGTCACGGTCGGCGACGGCGCCTACACCGGCGCCGGCACCGTGATCCGCGACGACGTCCCGCCCGGTGCGCTGGCCGTGTCGGCGGGCCCGCAACGCAACATCGAAGGCTGGGTGCAGCGCAAACGCCCGGGCAGCGCCGCGGCCGAAGCTGCTCGCCTGGCCGCCGAACGAGCCGCGGACGCAGGATCTCCCGGCGGGGAGAGCTAGACGACCTCGGGACGGCGCCAGCGGCCGGCCAGCGCCTCCTCGGTGGCCAGCGCCAGCCCCTCGAGCATCTCCCGCTCGGCGGGGTCGAAGTCCTGACTGGCGACGGTGCGCCGCATCCGGGTCAGCTGGTTGTCGATGGCCGAGTGGTGCCGCGAGCCTGCACACCAGGCCAGATCACGCAGCAGCCGGGTGAGGGCCGCGAGCACCGCGGCGTCCTCGGCGCCGTAATGGCGCGGCTGGGTCACCGCCTCGTCGAGCAGCTCAGCCAGGTGCGGACCCTCGACCACCACCCGCACCACGTCGTCGTCATCGCAATACACCGCGGGACCGAGCCGACGGTCGGCCAGCCGGCACAGCAGCGACGACAGGTGACCGATGCCGTGCACCGCCGTCGTCGGATCATTGATACCGGGAGAGAGCGCCTTGACCACCACGTCGGTCAACTGCCGCACCGCGTAGCCGATGTCCTGCACCGGCGTGCGCTCGTCGCCGACCCGCACCGCCTCGGTCACACAGTCGCGCACCGCCGAGAAGTCGTCGTCGTCGAGGCGTCCACCGCCGGCTGCCCACACCAGCGCCACCGGGGTGCCCTTGACCACCCAGTCCCCCGGCTTGCGGTTCAGCACGACGACCGCGCCGGCGTCGGCGGCGGCGCCGACCACGGGCTGCGCGTCGACCCCGGTGAGGAAACCCGTCCCGCTGCCGGCGACCGGCACCGCGTCGTGGGGCGGGGACGGGACCGACCGACGTTGAGAGGACTCGTCCATCTGCTCGAGGCTGGCCTCGGCGTTGTGCAGGGCCTCGCTGAGCACCGAGCCGAGCAGCGTCTCCACCCGGATGAGCCGCACCAGATGCCCGAGGAACAGCACCAACGTGATCACGCTGATCACCGCGAGCAGAAAGCCGACCGTCACCGAGATCTGCGGCACGAACACCGTGCCGCCGTTGTCGCTGTCGCGCACGGTCCGCAGCACCGTCAACGCGTAGGCGAAGGTGGCCACGAACAGCCCGAGCGTGCGCTGCACGAACCTGTCCCGGGCGAAGGTGCGCAACAGCCGCGGCGAGAACTGGCTGCTGGCCAGCTGCAACGTCACAACCGTCAACGAGAACGTCAGCGACGTCACCGTCATCACCGAGCCGGCGATGGCGGCGAGCAGGTCGCGCGCCGCGGCGGGGCTCCCGCCGAAGATCCACCGTGACAACTCCGCGGGCATCGCACCGTCGAGCAGCTGATCGAGCTCGGGCAGCAGCAGACCGGCCACCATGGCAACCGCGATGGCCATCGTCGGCACCGGCCACAGCCGGGTCCGGATCGCGTCGAGCATCCACGTTCTGCGGCGGTTTACCGCCGACCAGACCGGCACCTGCATCACCTCCGCGGGACGGCCGCACGGCATCGTTCCCGCAGTGAGGCTACCGACTGGTAGCGTGCGGTCGCCGGATGTTGGCATTCCGGTAACCCGCCAGCGTATGTGTGTACGCGCTACGTACGATGGCCCCGTACAAATCACCGAGCCGAGGGCAGCCCGTGAGCCACGACTGGACTGACAACCGCAAGAACCTGATGCTGTTCTCGGGTCGCGCGCATCCCGAACTGGCCGAACAGGTCGCCAAGGAACTCGACGTTCCGGTCACCGCGCAGACGGCCCGGGACTTCGCCAACGGCGAGATCTTCGTCCGCTTCGACGAATCCGTACGCGGTTGTGACGCGTTCGTACTGCAGAGCCATCCCTGGCCGCTGAACCAGTGGCTGATGGAACAGCTGCTGATGATCGACGCACTCAAGCGCGGAAGCGCCAAACGCATCACCGCGATCCTGCCGTTCTACCCCTACGCCCGCCAGGACAAGAAGCACCGCGGCCGCGAACCGATCTCAGCGCGTTTGGTCGCCGACCTACTCAAGACGGCCGGCGCCGACCGCATCGTGACCGTGGATTTGCACACCGACCAGATCCAGGGTTTCTTCGACGGCCCGGTCGACCACATGCGCGCCCAGAAACTGCTGACCGGCTACATCGCCGAGAACTACGCCGACCACGACATGGTCGTCGTCTCCCCCGATTCCGGCCGGGTGCGGGTGGCCGAGAAGTGGGCCGACTCGCTGGGCGGTGTGCCGCTGGCGTTCATCCACAAGACCCGCGACCCGCTGGTGCCCAACCAGGTCAAGTCCAACCGCGTCGTCGGCGACGTGGCAGGCAAGACGTGCATCCTGACCGACGACATGATCGACACCGGCGGCACGATCGCCGGGGCGGTGCGACTGCTCAAGGCCGACGGTGCCGCCGATGTCGTCATCGCCGCCACCCACGGGGTGCTGTCCGACCCGGCCCCGCAGCGCCTCGCCGACAGCGGCGCCCGCGAGGTCATCGTCACCAACACGCTGCCGATCAGCGAAGACAAGATGTTCCCGCAGCTCACGGTCCTGTCGATCGCACCGCTGCTGGCCAACACGATTCGTGCGGTGTTCGAGAACGGTTCTGTGACAGGGCTTTTCGACGGATCGGCCTGACGAACCCGACGAGCGCTCGCGCGAGGAGACATGATGACGGCGCGGATCTACCACAACCCGAAGTGCTCGACGTCGCGCAAGACCTTGGAGTTGTTGCGCGACAACGGTGTCGAGCCCGAGGTCGTGCTGTATCTGAAGAACCCGCCATCGCGCGCCGAGCTCGAGACACTGATCGCCGACGCCGGCATCGACGTGCGCACCGCGGTGCGTAAACGCGAATCGCTCTACAGCGATCTGGGCCTGGCCGACGCGTCCGACGACCAGCTGCTCGACGCGATGGCCGAACACCCGATCCTCATCGAGCGCCCTTTCGTGGTGACCGACAACGGCACCCGGCTCGCCCGCCCCCTCGACAACATCCGCGAGATCCTGTGACGCTGCGGAGGGTACTGGTGGCCGCGCTGGGGGCGCTGGTGGTCTCCGGATGCGCAACCGAAGCACCCGACTACCAGTCGGTGTGGTCGTCACCCAGCGCCGCACCGGCGGCTCCGGCGCCCGACCTCGTTCCGCTGTCCAAGTTCCTCGAAGACTCCGGTGTCGTCGGGCAGCCGGTGTCCCCGGAGATGCTCGAGGACCTGACCGTGTCGATGCCGACCCCCGCGGGCTGGCAGCCCTATCAGGACAGCAGCCTGTCGCCGGGCACCCGGATGATCGCCAAGGGCAACACCTACCCGACGGCGATGCTGATGGTGTTCGAACTCGACGGGGAGTTCGACGTCGCCGAGGCACTGACCCATGCCGACGACGACGCCCAGATGTCGCAGAACTTCCGGATGCTCAATTCCTCCACCAAGGACTTCAAGGGCTTCCCGTCGACGATGATCGAGGGCAGCTATGACCTGGCCGGCAACCGGATGCACACCTACAACCGGGTCGTCATCGCCACCGGAGCGCCCCCGGCGCGCAAGCGCTACCTGGTCCAGTTCACGGTCACCGGCTACGCCGAGCAGGCCGTCGCGGACGCCCCCGACATGGAGAAGATCATCGAAGGCTTCACCGTCTCGGTGCCCGGCGCCGCACCCGCAACCCGGTGAGCTGCGCGGCCGGGCGGTCCCATCCGCTCGACCGCCCCTTCGGCCACCCCGCCCGATTCCCCACCGCCGACTTCAGCGACCGGCGTTAGGGTGATGCCCATGACCGAGTGGACCGCCGCCGATCTGCCCTCTTTCGCCGGCCGCACCGTCATCGTCACCGGCGCGAACAGCGGCCTCGGACTCATCACCGCCCGCGAACTCGCCCGCGTCGGCGCCCGCACCATTCTCGCGGTGCGCAACGTCGACAAGGGCACCGCGGCCGCCGCGGACATGACCGGTGACGTCGAAGTGCGCCGGCTGGACCTGCAGGACCTGTCGTCGATCCGGGACTTCGCGGAAGGCTTCACGCTCTCCGGCGACCGGGTCGACGTGCTGGTCAACAACGCCGGCATCATGGCGGTGCCCTACGCCCTGACCGCCGACGGTTTCGAGAGCCAGATCGGCACCAACCACCTCGGTCACTTCGCGCTGACCAACATGCTGCTGCCCGTCATCACCGACCGGGTGGTCACCGTGTCGTCGATGATGCACCTGTTCGGCTACATCAGCTTGACCGACCTCAACTGGAAATCGCGGCCCTACCTCGCCTGGCCCGCCTACGGTCAGTCCAAGCTGGCGAACCTGCTGTTCACCAGCGAACTGCAGCGCCGACTCTCCGCGGCGGGGTCACCGGTGAAGGCGCATGCGGCCCATCCTGGCTATTCGGCGACGAACCTGCAGGGACACACCGGCAGCCGGTGGGGCTCCCGGGTGGCCGGCATCGGCAACAAGGTGATGGCCACCGACGCCGACTTCGGCGCCCGCCAGACGCTGTATGCGGTGTCCGCTGAACTGCCGGGCGACAGCTTCATCGGCCCGAGGTTTGCGATGCGGGGACCGACCGGCCCGTCCCCGCGCAGCCCGCTGGCTCGCAAGCAGTCCACCGCGCGAGCGCTGTGGACGCTGTCCGAGCAGCTCACCGCCACCGAATTTCCGCTCTGAGCTCGCCGTGCGCTACCCTGGCTGACGCGTCACGGCGAGGGTGGCCTGCTCAGCGGGGCCGCCGTTATCGACGGGATACCGCATCTTCGGTGCGCACCCTGGCCGTGCCTGACCAATCGAGCAACGGCACGCTAGGAGAACCATGGCCACCAACAATCTGACCGCATCGGTGCGCACCGAGACCGGCAAGGGCGCCTCACGCCGCGCCCGCCGCGAAGGTCGCGTCCCCGCCGTGCTGTACGGCCACGGCACCGAACCCCGCCACCTCGAGTTGGACGGCCACGACTTTGCCGCCGTGCTGCGCAACGCCGGCACCAACGCCCTGCTCACCCTCGACATCGACGGCGAAGAGCAGCTCGCGCTGCCCAAGGCGCTCGACATCCACCCGATCCGCCGGACCATCACCCACGCCGACCTGATCGTGGTCCGCCGTGGCGAGAAGGTGACCGTCGAGGTCAACGTCGTCGTCGAAGGCGAAGCCGCCCCCGGCACGCTGGTCACCCAGGACGCCAACACCATCGAGATCGAGGCCGACCCGACCTCCATCCCCCAGCAGTTCACCGTGTCGGTGGAGGACGCCGAAGAGGGCACGCAGATCACCGCCGGTGACATCGCCCTGCCCGCGGGTGTGTCGCTGGTCTCCGACGCGGAGATGCTGGTCGTCAACGTCGTCGAGGCGCCGAGCGAAGAAGAGCTCGAGGCCGAGGGCGCCGGTGAGGAAGGCGAGGCTGCGGCCGAGACCGACACCGAGACCGAGGGTGACGAGGCAGCCGAGGAATCGGCATCCGACTCCGAATAGTCCGGCGACAACGAACGCCTGAGATGGCCGATCCGCTCCTGGTGGTCGGCCTGGGCAACCCCGGGCCGAACTATGCCAAGACCCGGCACAACGTGGGGTTCATGGTGGCCGACATTCTGGCGGGCCGCCTCGGCGACGGCTTCAAGGTGCACAAGAAGTCGGGCGCCGAGGTGGCCACCGGGCGGCTCGCCGGCCGCTCGGTGGTGCTCGCCAAACCGCGGGTGTACATGAACGAATCAGGCCGACAGGTCGGCCCGCTGGCCAAGTTCTATTCGGTGTCTCCCGCCGACATCGTCGTCATCCACGACGAACTCGACATCGATTTCGGCCGGATCAGGCTCAAGCGCGGAGGCGGCGAAGGTGGGCACAACGGCCTGCGTTCGGTGGCGTCAGCGTTGGGTACCAAGGACTTTCAGCGGGTACGTATCGGCATCGGCAGGCCCCCGGGACGTCAGGATCCGGCCGCGTATGTTCTGCAGCCGTTCAGCACCGGGGAACGCGACGAGGTACCCACGATCTGCGAGCAGGCCGCCGACGCGACCGAGCTGCTGATCGCCGAAGGACTGGAGCCGGCCCAGAACACCGTGCACGCCTGGGGTTAACGCAGGTTCAGGCCGCTGTCCACGGTCTTGACCGGCTTGTGGGGATAGCGTCTGCGCGCATGCTGCTCGGCGTCGGAATCTGGCAAGACGTAGAGCGTTTCGACCTTGTCCTGCAAGGGTTTGAGAACCAGGTCCATGAATCCCTTGCGGTCTTCAAGATACGGTTCGATGACGTCTTCGCCGGCCGGGCACACCGCCAGGCAGTACGCGGCCTTGTAGTTGGCCTTGAACGACAGACTCTGCCACATCGAGGCGTTCTCCGAATCCGTCACCCGGGAGCGGAAGTCCGCGGCGTCGGCACTGTCGGCGACCGTCTGGACCCAGTCGGTGAAGCCGCCCATGAACTCGCGGTAGTTGTGCACCGAGCAGGCCATGAAGTCGAAGTCGCCGTCCTTCTTGATCGCCCCGACCGGGCAGGCCGCCACACACAGCTTGCACTCCAGACACGGCGAATAATCCAGTGGCCGGCTGTATTCGGTGATCGAGGCGGCGACCAGAATGGTGCCGAGCAGCACGAAGTTGCCGAACCGCGGGTGGATGACGTTGCGGTGGATGCCCATCACGCCCATGCCGGCGGCTACGGCGACGGGCTTGTGCGCGATCACCCAGATCCGGCCCGGGAAGCGGTCCATCTCCATCGGGAACGTCGCCGAGGGATTGACCACGCGGTACCCGGCATCCTGCAACACCCGGGTGATGCGGTGCGCCGCCTCGTTCATGATCTCGCCGCTGCGATGGAACTCCTGGTTGGCGACGCTGCGTGCGGTCGAGCGCACGTTGTCGCGATTCATCTTGACGACCAGCGACAGGTAGCTGACCGCGCCGGGTAACGCCGCCTGCGCATGGGCGCGTTCATCGTCGAGCGCGGGGTCGTCGACCGCGGCGAAGCCGACGTCGTCGACGCCAGCATCCAGGCACACCTGCCGCAACCAGGCGGCATCCAGAGGACCCGGGCGGGTCGTCGGTCGGGCGCGCACTGCTCGCACGGTGGGGTGGTCGGCGAGGCGGGGCGGCAGCTTGGCGGTCACCAGCTGAGTATATATCGCTATACCTAGCTGTCGGCAACCCGCTTCAACATATTCCTTGACAGGAATACGTCGTGGTCCTAGCGTGGGCCCATGCACGCGACGGTCTTCGGAGCACTAGCCGAGCCCAGCCGGCTGCGGATCGTCGAATTACTGCGCACCGGGCCACGATCCGTCGGCGAGATCGCCGAGTCGCTCGACATCCGGCAGCCGCAGGTGAGCAAGCACCTTCGGGTGCTTGGGGATTCGGGGGTCGTGGCGGTCGAGGCCATCGCCCGGCAGCGCATCTACCACCTCGAGCGCGCACCGTTCGAGGCGATCGAGCGCTGGGCCGGCTCGTTCGAGCAGCTGTGGCACGCACGCCTCGACTCGCTCGGTGCATACCTCGACACCCTCGATGATGCTGAGCATCAACAGGATTGACAAACAAAAACCGAGAATCGGGAGACACAGCATGATCCTTCAGCTGTTCAAGAAGACCAAGCAGCTCGACTTCGAGCGCACCTACCGTGCCCCGCTGGCGACGGTGTGGCAGGCCTGGACCGATCCTGACATGCTGCGCCAATGGTGGGGGCCGGAGAAGACGTTCATCCCCGAATGCCGGGCCGACCTGCGCGTGGGCGGTGAGCTGTATCTCGTCATGGAAGCCGGCGAGGCGATGGGCAAGTACGCCGGCACCCGCTGGCCGATGGCCGGCACCTTCACCCGGATCGAACCCACCGCCCAGCTGACCTACGACGCGCGGTCATGGACCGAGGGCGAGGAGGAGGGCTCGACGATCCATCACACCAACGACGTGACCTTCACCGAATCCGACGGCACCACGACCGTGACGCTGCGCATCGCGATCACCCACATCGGCGCCAAGGCCAAGATGGCGGCCTTCGGCATGAAGTTCGGCTACAAAGCTCAACTCGACAAACTCGACAAGCTACTTACCTCGCGTTGAGACTGCGCTGGGCGCGAAGAAGTGCGAGTGCGAGCCGCGCTGACCGCAGTCCCAACGTGAACTCGGGCTCAGTCGGAGGTGCGGCGCCGGTAGGCATACAGCGCGAACGGCGCGAACACGGCCGTCAGCGCCAATGACCACAGCACCGTCGAGAGCACCGGATGATGCAACGGCAGTTGAGCGCTCGCCGGAGCCGGGCCGCCGTTGCCCCAGAGTTCACGCATGGCCTGCGCCAGCGACGACACCGGGTTCCATTCGGCGATCACCCGCAGCCAGTGCGGCATCGGCTCGGTCGGCACGAACGTGTTGGCCAGGAACGTCATCGGGAACAGCGCCGTGAACATCACCCCGTTGACCGCCTCGACGGTCCGCATCAACGAGCCGATCAGGATGCCGAACCAGATGATCGCGAAGCCGAACAGCAACAGCAGCGCAAAGGCCAGCACCGCTTCACCGATGCTGTTGCGGATGCGCCACCCGATCGCCAGCCCGGTCACCGCCATCACCACCACACCCAACGAGGAATGGATCACGCTGGCGATGCTGCGCCCGATCAGCACCGAGGACCGCGAGATGGGCAGGGCGCGGAACCGGTCGATGATGCCCTTCTCGACATCGGCGGTGATGCCGGCGGCCACGACGAACGCCGAGAACACGATGGTCTGCGCCTGAATGCCGGGCAGCAGGAACTCCCGGTAGGACGCCCCACCGGTGTTGGTGATCGAAGCCCCGAAGACGAAGGCGAACAGCAACACGAACATGATCGGCTGCGCGGTCACGTCGCTGAGCATCTCCGGCATCCGCTTGGTGTGGATCATGTTGCGCTTGACCATGATCCACGACTGCTGAGCCAGGTTGGTACGGCGCGTCGGAACCGGGCGCGGCGTCATCGGCGCTTGTGGCGTGGTCTGCAGCGCGGTCATGCGCCGACCTCCTCGGAGTCTTCGGTGCGATGGCCGGTCAGAGTCAGGAACACGTCGTCGAGGCTGGGTCGTGACAACCCGATGTCGTCGACGCCGATGCCACTGTCGCGCAGCCAGCCCGCCACCGTGATCATGTCGTCGATACCGTCGGCGGCCGCGGTCAACTGCCGGGCGGCCTGGTCGACGAAAACCTCGGCCCCGGTCCGGCGCAACAGCGTCTCGGCGGCCGCCACGTCCGCGCCGGCGGTGACCGTCACGACCAGGCTGGCCCGGCCGGCCTGCTGCTTGAGTTCCCTCGGTGAACCCTCGGCGATGATCCGGCCGCGGTCGATGACCACGATGTTGTCGGCCAGCTGGTCGGCCTCTTCCAGATACTGCGTGGTCAGCAGCAAGGTGGTGCCCTCGGCGACCAATCCGCGCAGCACGTCCCACAACTCACTGCGGCTGCGCGGATCCAGCCCCGTGGTCGGCTCGTCGAGGAACAACACCGGCGGCGATGCCAGCAGGCTGACCGCCAGATCCAGCCGGCGGCGCATCCCGCCCGAGTAGGACTTGACCACCCGGTCGCCGGCGTCGGTCAGCGAGAACTGCTCCAGCAACTGCTCACCGAGGCGCGCCAGATCGCGACGGCGGATGCCGTAGAGACCACCGATCATGCGGATGTTCTCCCGGCCGGTCAGCAACTCGTCGACGGTGGCGACCTGACCGGTCAGCCCCATGTTGCGGCGCACCGCGTCAGGGTCGATGCGCACGTCGTAGCCCGCGACACGGGCGGTACCGGCCGTCGGCTCGGTCAGCGTCGTCATCATCCGCACGGTGGTGGTCTTGCCGGCGCCGTTGGGGCCGAGCAAGCCCAATACGGTGCCGGCCGGCACGGCGAAGCTGACGCCGTCGACGGCGGTGTGGTCACCGAACCGCTTCACCAGATCGATGGCTTCGATGGCCCACTGCATGGCATCGACGGTATCCGCGCCGACCGACATCTGCCCAACCGTTTTCTTGTCCATCCCGTTCGAACGCCCGTCGCCCGGGTACCCGCCCAGCGTGGACGCGCAGTGGTTCAGCGCGCCGGAGTTCTGGCTGGCCCGCGAGGTCGTGCAACGCGGCGTGGCCGCGATCTATCTGATCGCGTTCGTCGCGGCGGGCCGGCAGTTCCGCGCGCTCATCGGAGAACAAGGCATGCTCCCGGTCCCCCGCTTCGTGGCGCGCGTGCCGTTCCGCGCGGCGCCGAGCCTGTTCCAGCTGTACTACTCCGACCGGTTCTTCGCCGCGGTGTGCTGGTTCGGCGCCGCAGTCTCGGCCGGCGTCGTCGCGGGACTGATCAACGTCGTGCCGCTGTGGGCCGCGCTGGTGACCTGGCTGGTGCTGTGGGTGCTCTACCAGTCGATCGTCAACGTCGGGCAGCGCTGGTACGGCTTCGGCTGGGAATCGCTGCTGCTGGAGGCCGGGTTCGTGGCGGCGTTCCTCGGCAATGACGACATCGCACCACCGCTTCCCGCGTTGTGGCTGGTGCTCTGGTTGGTGTTTCGCGTCGAGTTCGGGGCCGGGCTGATCAAGCTGCGCGGCGACGAATGCTGGCGCGACCTGTCCTGCCTGGACTACCACCACGAGACTCAGCCCATGCCCGGCCCGCTGAGCTGGTTCTTCCACCACCTGCCCAGACCGCTGCACCGGGTGGAGGTCGCGGGCAACCACTTCTCGCAGCTGGTGGCGCCGTTCGCGTTGTTCGCGCCGCAGCCGGTCGGTTCCGTCGCCGGCGCCGTCGTCATCGTCACGCAGTTGTGGCTGGTGGCATCGGGGAACTTCGCCTGGCTGAACTGGCTGACGATCATCCTGGCCTTCGCGGCGCTCGATCACACGGCTTTCGCGACGGTGTTGCCGCTGGGTGACCCACCGCCGCTGTCCGGACCTCCGGTGTGGTTCGCCGTGCTCGTCCTCGCCGCCGCGGCGCTGACGCTGGTGCTGAGCTGTTGGCCGGTGCGCAACATGATCGGACGCGGCCGACGGATGAACGCGTCGTTCAACTCGCTGCACCTGGTGAACACCTATGGTGCGTTCGGCAGCATCGGCAGGGTCCGCAACGAGGTCGTGCTGGAAGGCACCTCCGACTCGCTCGGTGAGGAGCCGGTCTGGCGGGAGTACAGCTTCAAGGGCAAGCCCGGCGACCCGCGCCGGATGCCCCGCCAATGGGCGCCCTACCACCTGCGGCTGGACTGGATGATGTGGTTCGCCGCACTGTCGCCGAGCTTTGCGGCGGACTGGTTCCGCCCGCTGGTCAACCGGTTGTTACGCAACGACGCGGCGACGCTGCGATTGCTGCGGCACAACCCGTTTCCCGATGCGCCACCGCGCTGTGTACGAGCGCGCCTGTACGAATACCGCTTCACCACCTGGCGGGAGCTGCGTCGCGACGGGGCGTGGTGGCACCGCGAACTGGTCGGCGAATACCTCCCGCCGGTATCCCTGGACCGGCAGCGGTCCTCTCGCTGACACCGCCCCGCGCGAACGCTTCCGTCACTTCGGCGGTGGCGGCGGCGCGGGCGCGCCGTGCGGAGCCGGGATCTTCGGGTAGCTGCGGGCACCGCTTACCGCTGTGTCGTCGCCGGAGGCCGAGTCGGTGGAGCCGGATCCGCCGGGCGCGGGACGCCCCGGTGACGGATCCCAGCCGGTGTCGACGAGCTTGCGCTGCACCGCGATGGCCAGCCCCAGCAGGGTCGCGCCGATCAACAGCATCACCACCACGCCCCAGACCGTCCCCAGTTTGGCGGCGTTGCCCAGCAGGATCCCGTACCAGCCGAAGTCGGCGTCACCGAAGGTGGTGTTCTCTTCACCGAACGACCCGAGCACCCGCACCAGCAGCGCCGGCAGGAACGTGATCAGCAATCCGTTGACGAACCCGCCGGCGATCGCGCCCCGACGCCCTCCGGTAGCGTTGCCGTAGACGCCGGCTGCGCCACCGGTGAAGAAGTGGGGAACCAAGCCCGGGAGCACCAGCACCCAGCCGAACGCCGGGCCGAGCCACAACGACAGCACAGCCAACCCGGCCAGCCCGGCCACGAAGCTGGAGATGAAGCCGATCAGGACGGCATTCTGGGCAAAGGGAAAGACGATCGGGGCGTCGAGGGCGGGTACCGCACCCGGGACCATCCGCTCGGCGATGCCCTGGAACGCCGGGACCAGTTCACCGAGGATGGTTCGCACGCCGAACAGGATCACCGCGACCGCGACCCCGAAGCTCAGTCCCTGCGTCACCCCCATCATCAGGTAGTTGCCGACGCCGCTGGCCGCGCCGGCACCGGTGTCGTCGGCGAACGCCTGGAAGGCCGTGTCCTGTCCGGCCCGGGCCAGATAGACCAGCGACACGATGACGTACATCAGCACCATCGACAGCGCCGTGGCCACCATGGAGTCTCGCAGGAAACGCAGCGATTCCGGCAGTTTGAGATCTTCGGTGGATCGGCTCTTCGCACCCCCGACGAACCGGCCGGTGATGCCCGACGCGATGTAGCCGAGTGTGCCGAAGTGCCCGATGGCGATGCTGTCGTCACCGGTGATGCGTTTCGTCCACGGCTGTGAGATGGCCGGCAGGGCGACCATGACGACGCCCAGCAGCACACCACCGACCACGACGACGGTGACCGCGGGCAGCCCGGAGGTCGCCAGCACGATGGTCAGCAGCGTCGCCATGAACAGCGTGTGGTGACCGGTCAGGAACACGTAGTGCAGCGGGGTGAACCGCGCCAGCAGCAGGCTGATGGCGAAACCGAGGATCATCAACCAGGCGACCTGGCCGCCGAACTGGTCCTGGGCGATCCCGACGATGGCCTCGTTGGTGGGCACCACCCCCTGGGTTCCGGCAGCCCCCTGGATCATCACGCCCAGGGGTTGCAGCGACGACACGACCAGGGTGGCGCCTGCCCCGATGAGCAGAAAACCCAACGTGGCCTTCAGCGCTCCGCCGATCACCTGGCCGGTGGACTTCCGCAGCGCGATAAGCCCGACAGCTGTGATGATGCCGATGAGATAGGCTGGTACAGAGAGTATTTCGTTGACGACGAACTCGGCGATGCTTACCAGCCAATTCACGATGAACTCCTTGGTGAGGTCAGACGTCGTAGGAGTCGCGCAGCGTCGAATCGATCTCGCGCGTGGAGGTGAAGTTCTCGATCACCTTGACGGGCACTCCCACATCGCCGAGGGTTCGGGCGATCTCGCCGGACGTCAGAATCAGGTCGGCTTCTTTGGCTCTGCCCTTGGCCGAGATGGTGTCGGTGGCCTCGACTTTGATGAACGGCGCCCACCCCCAGGTGGACAGCACCTGCTCGAGCGTGTTCTTCAGAAAAAGGCTGGTGCCCAAGCCGTTTCCGCAGACTGTCAGGATCAGGTTCTTGGGCTGCGACGCACCGCTGGACGCGGCGGCCGGCGTCGGCGCCGTGGCACCCAGCGCCGCGAGCAACTCGTCGGGGGTCGCCGCGGACTCCAGTGCAGCACGCCGGTCGGTGTCACCGAGCAGCTTGGCCAGCTCGGCCATCGCGGTGTTGTGGGCGCCGGAGTCGGTGGCGGCCAGCGCGACGACCAGCGATACCGGGTCATTGGTCTTGTGGCCGAAGGAAACTGGGTGGGCCAGTCGCACCCAGGACATGCCGGTGTGGTGGACCGCAGGAGACGGTCGGGCATGTGCGAACGCGAAGCCCGGGGCCACCACGATGTAGGGGCCATTGGATTCGACGTTGTCGATCATCGACTGCGTGTAGGGGGCATCGGCGATGCCCGCGCGTTCCAGTAATTCACCGGCCGCGACGATCGACTCCTGCCAGGTCTCCGCGGCCACGTCCAGCGCGATGCAGTTCGCAGACAGTAGCTCGAGCAGGTCGGCCATGGCCGAACCATACCCAACTCGGTCGCCGCGGTGACCCGGTTCGCCCGGTCACCTCCGACGAGCGCGCGAAATGCCGGGGATGGCGGCGCGCCGCCGTACCAACCCGCGCGCCGCGGAGATTAGGTGACCAGGGAGACCGAGGTGGAGCGGCGCAGCTTGCCCGAGGAGGTCTTCGGGATGCTGCCCGGCCCGAGCACCACGACGTTGCGGGGGCGCACATCCACCTCGGCAACGACCTCGTGGGCGACCTGGTGCTCGATCCGGCGCACCTCGACCGGGTCCTGCCAGGCGTTGGACTCGACCGCGACGGCGAAGGTCTCGCGGGAGTGGCCGGCGTCCAGACGCACCGCCACCGCACACCCCGGACGCACCCCGTCCACCCGGCCGGCAGCGCGCTCGATGTCGGTCGGATAGATGTTGCGCCCGGCCATGATGATCACGTCCTTGACGCGACCGCAGACCACCACGTTGCCCTCTTCGGTCATGTAGCCGAGGTCACCGGTGTCGTACCAGCCGTGCTCGTCCTGCGCGGGGATGAACCCGCCCATGGTCATATAGCCGGGTGTCACGCACTCGCCGCGCAGCTCGATCACCCCGACACCGCGGGCCGGCATGACCTCACCGTGGTCGTCGATGACGCGGGCCTCGAGGTCGGTGAGCAGCGGTCCGAGCTCGGCAAGGCGCTTGGTGTGTCCCTTGGTCGCCGGCACAGCACGGCGCAGCGCGGCCAGCAGGTCGGCATCGACCTCGTCCACGGTCAGACCCTGGCCGCATGGCGAGAACGACACCGCCAACGTCGTCTCGGCCATGCCGTAGGCGGGCAGGATCGCGCCCGGGTCCAGCCCGAACGGCTTACCGGCGTCCAGCAGATCCTCGACGTCGGCGGGCTCGACCGGCTCGGCGCCCGACAGCGCGAAGCGCAGAGTGGACAGATCGAACTCGCCGGGCTTGGCCTGGCGGCGCAACCGCTTGGCGAACAGCGCATAGGCGAAGTTCGGCGCCGCGGTCATCGTGCCCTTGTACTTGTCGATCAGCTTGGCCCACAGCAGGGTGTCCCGCATGAAGTCCATCGGCGTGACCTTGACCAGCTCGGCGCCGAAGTACATCGGGATGGTCAGGAAGCCGACCATGCCCATGTCGTGGAAGCAGGGCAGCCAGCTGACCATGACGTCCTTGTCGACGTCGTACTGCGCGCCGATGAACATGGCCTCGGCGTTGGAGTAGATGTTGCGGTGGGTGATCTGGACGGCCTTCGGAGAGCCCGTCGAGCCCGACGTCAGCTGCATCAGCGCCAGCTCGTCCTCGCCGACCTCCAGGGGGTCCACCGGATCGGCGGCCAGCAGCTCGTCGACCCGCAGGACCGTGATGCCCTTCTCTTCGAGCACCGGCACCGCCACCAGGAACGGTTCGGAGACGATGACGGCCTTGGCCTCGATCATCCCGATGACGGTCATCGTGTCCTCGGCCCACACCGCCAGGTCGGTGCGCGGGGTCGGCTGGTGCAGCATGGTCAGGCTGGCGCCGCGCATCCACAGCCCCTGCGCGGTCGGAGCGATCTCGACCGGGAAACCCGCGAGCACGCCGACCGCGTCGCCGAGTCCGACGCCTGCCGCGGCGAGACCGCCGGCGATGCGCCGCGCTCGCTCGTGCACCTCACCCCAGGTGTGCCGAACCGGTTCGTACGGCTCGCCGGTCACCATTCCGCGGTTGCTGGTGCGGGCATTGCGGTACATCTTCTCGGTGAATCTGCTCACGACGACCTCCTCGCCGACATCTGCCCCGTCGAAAACGCGCTTTGTCCATGTTCCGCCTGTTGGGAGGCGTTTTCACGGAGGCGCGCACACAGTTGGGCAGCGGTTGTGTCTCGAATCGGTGATGTCCCGAAGCCGCGATCAGATTCACCCGAGCACCCACCGAGAGTTTTCCCGGTGGGCAAGCTCGTTGCGTCCACTACTCGACCGCTAGCTCTCACCGCCGATCATCTTAAGCAACTCTTAAGTAACTGCCAAACGATCGCGGCTTTTGAGGCATGAGTCACACCCGGTTGCGCCTCAGCTCGCCGGCGACGGCGTCGGCACGACGCGGGCACCGTGCACCGGACCGCTGGCCACCCGGACCGTGCGGCACACCCCGGCGCCGGCCAGCTCGGTGCCGACGTCGACCGCCGCCCCGGCCGATGCGCACAGGAACGCACACGTCGGGCCGGATCCGGACACCACGCCGGCCAGCGCGCCTGCCTCGAGCCCGGCGCGCAGGGTGCGGCGCAGCGCGGCATCGAGGCTCAGCGCGGCCGGCTGCAGGTCGTTGCCCAGCAGTGGGGCGAGCTCGGCGGGGTCACCCGAGGACAGCGCCGCCAGCAGCGGCTCCGGACTCTCCAACCGAGGCGGCAGCGTGCGGCCCCCCTCGGCGCGCAGCCGGTCGATCTCGGCGAAAACCGCCGGGGTCGACAGACCTGCCGGCGAGAACGCGAGCACCCAGTGGAACGTGTGGCGGGTCAGCACCGTGGCGAGTTCCTCACCACGGCCGGTGCCCAGTGCGGTACCGCCGTGCAACGCGAACGGGACGTCGCTGCCCAGTTGGGCTGCCAGGGCGTGCAGGTCCCGGCGGGGCACGCCGAGCTCCCACAGCTCGTTCATCGCGACCAGTACGGCCGCCGCATCGGCACTGCCGCCCGCCATCCCACCGGCGACCGGGATGGTCTTGTCGATCGAGATCGAGACGTCCGGTGCGCGGCCCACGTGCTCGGCCATCAACTCGGCCGCCCGCCATGCCAGGTTGCGCTCGTCGGTGGGCAGCGAGTCGGCACCCTCCCCGGTCAGCTCCAGGGACAACACGTCGGCGGTGGTCACCGTGACTTCGTCGAGCAGCGACACCGCGTGGAAGACCGTCGTGAGTTCGTGATAGCCGTCCGGGCGGCAATCACCCACATCGAGATAGAGGTTGACCTTGCCGGGGACCCGGACGGTCACCGAACCGGTGGGAACCCACTCCGGTGCCGTATTGCCGTCATGCGCGGACACCGATCGACAGTAACGCGCGAACTGCTACGCGTGAACTCCGGTCCGGTTCAGCGGACGTGGGTCTCTTCGCCCTCGACGACTTCCCTGACGGCCTCGGGCTTGGGCACGATGTGCCAGTCCGAGGAGCGCTGCAGCAGCCGCACGAAGTCGTCGATGGCGAGCGTCTCCCCGCGGCGCGACGGGTCGATGCTGGCGGCGAGCAGCCGGCTGGCCGACTCGTTGCCGGAGCCCGCCCACTCGGCGAACGCGTTGCGCGACGTCTTGCGCCGCTGCGCGAACGCGATGTCGATGAGGTCGAAGACCTGCTGCCGGAACTCGGGATCGGTCGGCCACTTGGACGTCTCGTAGCGGTCGATGCGCACCAGCCCGGAGTACACCCGGGGGATCGGCCAGAAGACGGTCGGCGAGACGCTGCCGTAGCGTCGCACGTTCCCGAAGAACCGCATCTTGGCGCTCGGCACGCCGTAGTCTTTGCCGCCCGGCTCGGCAGCAAGCCGCTCGGCGACCTCGGCCTGCACCATGACCATGACGGTGCGGATGCTGGGGAACTCGGCGAGCAGATGCAGCAGCGCGGGGACGGCGACGTTGTAGGGCAGATTTGCCACAACTGCAGTCGGCGGGTCTGGCATCTCGGATTGCTCAAAGGTCAAGATGTCCTGGTTGATGACCTTGAAGCGGTTCGCCTCGCTGTGCGAGTGGTCGGCGATCGTGGTGGGCAGCTGGCGCGCCAGCACCGGGTCGATCTCGACTGCGGTCACCCGAGCACCGCGGTCCAGCAGCGCCAGGGTCAGCGACCCCAGGCCGGGACCCACCTCGAGCACGTGATCAGACCTGTTGACGCCGGACGCGGACACGATGCGCCGCACCGTGTTGGCGTCGTGGACGAAGTTCTGGCCGAACGACTTGCGTGGCCGGAAGTCGATCGACTTAGCCAGGTGTCGAATCTCGGTTCGCCCGAGGAGCCGAATTGTCATCGCGCACCGATCCTCCCGCTACAGGTCGGCCACGCTCCCCAACCTTGGCGCGCCCGAGTTACTTCAGCTATCGCGATCTGCTCTTCTCTCGTTGCCAGATCCGCTCGCTGAGCATACCTCAGACCACCGTTGCGCTCCCAGGTGTTTTGATCAAATTGAACGCCACCGAAATATCCGTTGCCCGTGTTGATCGCCCAATTACCTCCGGCTTCGCAACGAGCAAGGGCATCCCACGTCGCTCCATTGGACACCGCCGGCACCTCGGTGCCCGGTTTCGCACCGACGCGGAGCACACCGTCGCGCGCAGGATTCACGACGACATTGGCTACTGGCAACCTACCGGTCTCGACGCCGTTGACCGTGGAGACCGCGAAGGTGACGTCCTGGACGCCCGGCATTCCGGGGTCTTCGACGATCTGACGGCTCATGTTCAGCGTCACGTCCTCGATGCGCTGGTTGTTGGGCGCGAGCGGCAGACGCTCGGTGACCTTCTCGATGCGCATCCGGGTCACGGTGATCTCCATGCCGTCGACGACGCGCGCCGACGGCGCAGGCACGACGATGTCGCTTTGCTGCAGCGGTGCACCCGCCGCCTCGAGCAGAGCCGCGACATTGGGGGCGGCCAGATGCACGGTGCGCCCCGCGCCACCGTCGTCGAGCCGCACCGTTTTGGGGCTGACCACGGGCAACGCCATCCCGCCCAGCGGCACGCGGGAGCCGCGCGAGGCGGCCAGCGGCGCCTTGTCGGTCATCCGCAGCTGTGCCAGCGCCTCGTCGACGGTGGCGGCGGTGGTCCACACCTGCTCGGTGCCGCCGCCGTCGGTGGAGATCTCCAACGGCCGGCTGCGGCGCAGGACGATGGTGTCGGACTGGTGCACGGGGCTGTCCGCTGCGGGGTAGAGGTCGTCGCGCTCGCCGACGTCGAACCCGTTCTCCTTGACGACGTCGATCACCCGCGACTTCATCGTCGGCACCGTCATCGAGGCGCCGTCGACGCTCAGCGTCACGGTCTTGTGCGCGGCGACGGCGGTGCCACCGGCAAAAACCAGCGCCAACAGCGTCGCGGCGACCAGCACCCGCAGCATGGGCGAGCGCGATTGATGGAGTTTGTTCACTGCATTCACGTCGTAAGACCCCGACTCAAGCACCATGAACCGTCCGTAATCCGGCTCATGTTCGATCACAGAACGGTAACGAAAAGGCCTACGAGCGGCAACTTTCCCAGCCGTACACCCGATTCGCCGTCGCGGAGCTCTCATCGGCGAGGTCCTCCGCAGGCCGGCCGACGAGTTCGGCCAACGCTCGCACAGTGTAGGGCAGGCAGTAGGACTCGTTCGGCGCGCCTCGATACGGGTGCGGGGTCAGAAACGGCGCATCGGTCTCCACCAGCATCTGCCCGGCCGGAATCAGCGGAGCGGCTTCGCGCAGCTCACGGGCATTTCGGAAGCTCACCGTGCCCGACAGACTGAGGATCCAGCCGGCGTCGACGCACGTGCGCGCCATCTCGGGGCCTGACGAAAAACAGTGGAAGATCACGGTCTCGGGAGCGCCCTCGGCTCGCAGCACGTCGAGCACCTCGGCGTCGGCGTCGCGGTTGTGGATCATCAGCGGCTTGCCCGTCCGCTTGGCCAGGTCGATGTGCCAGGCGAACGCCTCCCGCTGCTGCGCCGGTTCGGCGCACCCCTGCAGCCGGCCCGGCCAGTACAGGTCCAGTCCCGTCTCGCCGACGGCGACCACCCGGTCCCGGCCCGCCAGCTGCTCGAGCTCGGCTTTCGCGGCGTCGGTCAGCGCGCCCGCCCGGGTCGGGTGCAGCGCCACCGCGGCGTAGACCCGGGGATCCCAGTCGGCGGCCTGCGCCGCCCACCGCGCGGCGTCCAGGTCGTCGGCGATCGTCACGACGGCCGCCACCCCGGCCTGACCGGCCCGATCGAGGATCACCCGGACGTCGTCGGCGTCGACGGCGCCGCACGCGTCGAGATGGGTGTGCGCGTCGATCAGCCGACCGACGGGCTCCGGGATGGGAGGCGGCTCACGCCGCTCTTTCTGGGAGCTCACATCCGCCTACTTTAGGGTTGACCCTGACATGAGCCAGCCCTACTACATCACCACGGCGATCGACTACCCCAACGGTGCGCCGCACATCGGCCACGCCTACGAGAAGGTCGCCACCGACGCCATCGCCCGGTTCAAGCGACTCGACGGCTTCGACGTGCGGTTCCTGACCGGCACCGACGTCCACGGCCAGAAGATGTCCGAGACCGCCGCCAAGCTCGGTGTGCCGACCGCCGAGCTGGCCCGCACCAACTCCGAGATGTTCCAGCGCATGCAGGAGCGCCTCGACGTCTCGTTCGACCGGTTCATCCGCACCAGCGACGCCGACCATTTCCGCGCCTCCGAGGAGATCTGGCGGCGGATGAACGACGCCGGCGACATCTACCTGGGCACTTACGCGGGCTGGTACTCGGTGCGCGACGAGCGGTTCTTCGCCGAGGACGAGATCGAGGAACGCGACGGCGTGCGGGTCGCGATCGAGACCAGCACGCCGGTGACCTGGACCGAGGAGCAGACCTACTTCTTCCGGCTGTCGGCCTACGGCGACAAGCTGCTCGAGCACTACCGCACCCATCCGGACTTCATCGCACCCGACGTGCGGCGCAACGAGGTGGTCAGCTTCGTCTCCGGTGGGCTGCGCGATCTGTCGATCTCGCGGACCACGTTCGACTGGGGCGTGCCCGTCCCCGATCACCCCGACCACGTCATGTACGTGTGGGTCGACGCCCTGACCAACTACCTGACCGGGGTGGGCTTTCCCGACACCGACTCGGCGATGTTCACCCGCTACTGGCCGGCCGACCTGCACATGATCGGCAAGGACATCATCCGGTTCCACACGGTGTACTGGCCGGCGTTCCTGATGTCGGCCGGGATCGAGCTGCCCAAGCGGGTCTTCGCCCACGGGTTCATCAACGTCAAGGGCGAGAAGATGAGCAAGTCGGTGGGCAACGTGATCGATCCGCTCGCCCTCGTCGACGAGTTCGGTGTCGACCCGGTGCGCTTCTTCCTGCTGCGCGAGATCCCGTTCGGCCAGGATGGCAGCTACAGCACGGAAGGGATCGTCGCCCGCATCAACGCAGACCTGGCCAACGAGTTCGGCAACCTCGCGCAGCGCTCGCTGTCGATGGTCGCCAAGAACCTCGAGGCGACCGTCCCGCAACCCGGGGACTTCAGCGCCGCCGACCTCGAACTGCTGGCGCTCGCGGACGAGCTGCTGGACAAGGTGCGCGGCCATTACGACGCGACCGCGATGCACCTGGCGCTCGAGGCGATCTGGTCGGTGCTGGGCGCCGCCAACCGGTACTTCTCTGCGCAGGAGCCCTGGGTGCTGCGCAAGACCGACCCCGACCGGTTCGCCACCGTGCTCTACACGACGCTGGAGGTGGTGCGGATCGCGGCGCTCCTCAGTCAGCCGGTCATGCCGGCGTCGATGGCCACGCTGCTGACCCTGCTGGGGCAACCCGAGGACCAGCGCATGTTCTCCGCGATCGCGACACGGTTGGCGCCGGGCACCGCGCTGCCCGCGCCGACAGGGGTGTTTCCCCGCTACCAGGCGGACTGAGTTCTTTCCTCTATATATGTGTGCTCCGTCACACCGTGTCACACTTCGGTCGTCACCGGTGTCTCAAGGTCAGCCCGGCTCGTCAGGGAGCCGGCCGACCCGAGGAGCAGGCATGCCCACGAACCAGATCCACGTCGTCGTGCTCGGCGGCGGATACGCCGGAGTGATGGCCGCAAACCGACTCGAGACCCGCGACGACGTGGCCGTCACCCTGGTCAACCCGCGGCCACATTTCGTCGAACGCATTCGACTGCACCAGATGGTCGTCGACGGCGACCCGGCGACCCAGACCTTCACGACCGTGCTCAACTCGGGCGTGCACGTCGTCGTCGACAGCGCCGAGCACATCGACGCGGCGGCCCGGCGGGTACGGCTGGCCTCCGGATCGGTGCTGGATTACGACTACCTGATCTACGCCGTCGGCAGCACCTCCGCGACGCCGGCCGGGGTGCCGGGCGCCGCCGAGTTCGCCTACCCGATCAGTGAGTGGGAGCAGGCCCAGCGGCTGCGCGCCCGGCTGGCCGGCCTGCCCCCGCGGGCGCCCGTCGTCGTCGTCGGGGCCGGGCTGACCGGTATCGAGGCCGCCGCGGAGTTCGCCGAGGCGGGCCGCACCGTGACGCTGGTCAGCAGCATCATCGCGCCCTCGCTGAGCACGCCGGCTCGCCGCTCGGTGACCAGACGGCTGCGCAAGCTCGGTGTCACGCTGATCGAGCGGAGCACCGTCGCCGCCGTCGGCCCCGGCCACGTCGTGCTCGACGACGGCCGCACCCTGGCCAGCGAGGCGACGGTGTGGACCGCCGGCTTCGGAGTTCCGGCCCTGGCCGCGGCCAGCGGACTGACCACCGACGGCATCGGCCGTCTCGTCACCGACGAAACCCTGACCAGCGTGGACGACGAGCGCATCGTCGCCGCCGGCGACGCCTCGGCGCCGTCGGGGCAGCCCTACCGGATGAGCTGCCAGGCCGGCCTGCCGCTGGGAGCGCAGGCGGCCGCGACGGTGCTGGCCCGCATCACCGGCGACGTTCCCGCCAATGCCACCGTGCCGATGACCGGGCAGTGCATCAGCTTGGGCCGGCGGGCCGGCACCGTGCAGCTGCAACGCCCCGACGACACCCCCGTCAATGTCTACCTCGGCGGACGCACCGGCGCGTTGGTCAAGGAAAAGGTGTGCCGCTACACGGTGAAGTGGCTGGCCGGCGAAGCCGCGAAGCCGGGGTCGTACAAGACGCTCAAAGGACCCGCACGCACCACCGAACCCGCTGACGTCGCGGCGGCATCGTGACCGACGAACACGCCGAGCGGTTCACCCCTCTGCGGCCTCTGCTGTTCACGATCGCCTACGAGATCCTCGGCAGCGCCACCGAATCCGACGACGTGCTGCAGGAGAGTTACCTGCGCTGGGCCCAGGTCGACCTGACCACGGTTCGGGACAGCAAGGCCTACCTGGCCCAGCTGGTCACCCGACAGGCCCTCAACACGCTGCGCGCCCAGTCCCGGCGCCGCGAGCAGTACATCGGCCCGTGGCTGCCCGAGCCGCTGCTGACCGGGCCGGACGCGTCGGCGGACGTGGTGCTGGCCGAGTCGGTGTCGATGGCGATGCTGGTGGTACTCGAGACGCTCAGCCCGGACGAGCGCGCGGTGTTCGTGCTGCGCGAGGTGTTCGGCTTCGGCCACGACGAGATCGCGGCGGCCGTGGGGCGCTCCGTGGCCGCGGTGCGGCAGATGGCGCACCGCGCTCGCGAACACGTCCAGTCCCGACGCAAGCGGTTCGATCCCGTCGACCCGCAGGTCTCCGCCGAGATCACGTCGCGGTTCTTCACCGCGGCGGCCACCGGTGACCTCGACGGACTGATGGCCATGCTGGCGCCCGACGTGGCCTGGACCGCCGACAGCGACGGCAAGGTCAGCGCAGCCAGACGGCCGGTGCTGGGGGCGGACCGGGTGGCGCGGTTGGTGCTGGGCTTCGCCCGGATGGCCGGCGCGGAGGGCCGCGTCGAGGCGGCGGTCTACAACAGCGCCCCGGCGATGGTGCTGTACCTGGGCGACCACCTCGAAGGGGTGGTGACGTTCGAGGTCGTGGACGGCCGGATCACGAACTTCTACGCGATGCGCAATCCGGAGAAGCTGGCCTCGGTGATGGTGCCCCGTCAGATCGGCCGATGACCCGCACGCCGGCGGTGTCTGTCACGCCTGACGTCTGTCAGGCTTGACCGGTGCGTATCGAGCGGCTCGGCGACCTGGGCGACGGCCCGTCGGTGCTGCGTGCGCTGGCCACCGCGACCCACCGCCTCGGTCTGCCGCCACCGGCCGCGCTGATCGGCGAGTGGTTCGGCTCCCGCGCGGTCATCGCGCCGAGCCTGAGCGCGTCGGCGCTGACACCGGGCGACGTCTTCGCCGCGCCGCCGGGCGGTCGCGATGACGGACCGGTCGGCGGCGGCTGGTTCGGCTACCTGTCCTACCCTGACCGCGGCGCTGACGGCCGCGGTCCGCGCATCCCGGAGGCCGCCGGCGGTTGGTCGGACACGGTGCTGCGCTGCGACGCGGACGGCGGGTGGTGGCACGAAAGCCTCACCGGGGCCGGGTGTCCGGGGTGGGTGAGCGACGCGTTGCGTGCGCCGACCGGGCGCCGTGATGCCTCGATCATCTGGGCCGGCGCGGACCGCGCCGCGCACCAGGACGGGGTGCGGGAGTGCCTGGAGGCCATCGCGGCCGGCGAGGTCTATCAGGCGTGCGTGTGCACCCAGTTCACCGGCACGCTGCACGGCGAGGCCGCCGATTTCTTCGTCGACGCGGTCGCACGCACCTCGCCCGCCCGCGCCGCCTACCTGGCCGGTGACTGGGGTGCGGTGGCGTCGTTGTCCCCGGAGCTGTTCCTCAGCCGCCGCGGCGAGACCACCCGATCGAGTCC
>CAXEZH010000132.1:0-5043 GCA_964000695.1 uncultured Mycolicibacterium sp.
CGGGGTGTCGTAGACGAAGCAGAGGGCCGGGGTGTCGTAGACGAAGCAGAGGGCCGGGGTGTCGTAGACGAAGCAGAGGGCTGGGGTGGCGTGGAGGACCCCGAGGAGCACTTCGTCGTAGACGAAGCAGATGGCCGGGGTGTCGTAGACGAAGCAGATGGCTGGGGTGTCGTAGACGAAGCAGATGGGCGGGGTGTCGTAGACGAAGCAGATGGGCGGGGTGTCGTAGACGAAGCAGACGACCACAGACGCGGCACTGAATGACCACCTATTAGGCTCTCTGGCGTGCAGCCTGAGGTCCGTGTGCCCCCGAGCGCACCGGCGCGGCTGGTGGTGCTGGCGTCGGGCACCGGTTCGTTACTCGAGACACTGCTGAAGTCAGCCGTCGGCGACTACCCGGCCCGGGTAGTCGCGGTCGGCGCCGACCGGGCCTGCCGCGCGCTCGATGTCGCTGCGCAGGCGTCGGTGCCGACGTTCACGGTCCGTCTCCGCGACTACCCGGACCGCGTTTCGTGGGATGCCGCGCTCACCGGGGCGACGGCGGCTCACGAACCAGATCTGGTGGTGTCCGCCGGGTTCATGAAGATTCTTGGCGCGCAGTTTCTTTCGCGTTTTCCTGCGCGGGTGGTCAACACTCACCCGGCGCTTCTGCCGGCTTTTCCCGGCGCCCACGCGGTTCCCGATGCGTTGGCCTACGGGGTCAAGGTGACCGGATGCAGTGTGCACCTGGTCGATGCCGGCACCGACACCGGGCCGATCCTGGCGCAGCAGGCCGTGCCCGTGCTCGACGATGACGACGAAGCCACCCTGCACGAACGAATCAAAGTGGTGGAGCGACAACTTCTGGTGGATGTCCTCGATGCGCTGGCCACCCGCGGCGTGACCTGGACCGGACGAAAGGCGACCCTGGGATGAGCGAGGACGGTCGGCGGCGCATTCGCCGCGCACTGATCAGCGTGTACGACAAGACTGGATTGGTGACGCTGGCGCAGGGGCTGCATGCCGCCGGGGTAGACATCGTGTCTACCGGTTCAACCGCCAAAACCATTGCCGGAGCGGGTGTCCCGGTGACGCCAGTGGAGACCGTCACCGGGTTCCCGGAGGTGCTCGACGGCCGGGTCAAGACGCTGCATCCGCATGTGCACGCCGGTCTGCTCGCCGATCAGCGTAAGTCCGAGCATGTTTCGGCGCTCGTCGATCTCGGCGTCGAGCCGTTCGAACTCGTCGTGGTGAACCTTTACCCGTTCACCCAGACGGTGAATTCGGGCGCCGGTGAGGACGAATGCGTCGAGCAGATCGACATCGGCGGGCCGTCGATGGTGCGGGCCGCCGCGAAGAACCATCCCAGTGTCGCGGTGGTGGTGGATCCGCTCGGCTACGACGGGGTGCTGGCTGCGGTGCGGGCCGGTGGGTTCACCCTGCCTGAACGAAAGAGGCTGGCCGCGTTGGCGTTCCGGCACACTGCTGAGTACGACGTCGCGGTGGCGTCGTGGATGGAGTCGGTGCTGGCGCCGGAACAGGGCGCCGACGCGGCTGGTACGGGCGGTCAGTTGCCGCAGTGGCTCGGTGCGACGTTCCGGCGCACGGCCGTGCTGCGGTACGGGGAGAACCCGCACCAGAGCGCGGCGCTCTACCGCGACGACGGCGGGTGGCCGGGTCTGGCGCAGGCCGAGCAGCTGCACGGCAAGGAGATGTCCTACAACAACTACACCGACGCCGACGCGGCCTGGCGGGCGGCGTTCGACCACGAAGACATCTGCGTCGCGATCATCAAGCACGCCAACCCGTGCGGCATTGCGATCTCCTCGGTGTCGGTGGCCGACGCCCACCGCAAGGCGCACGAATGTGACCCGCTGTCGGCCTTCGGTGGTGTGATCGCGGCCAACGCCGAAGTCACCGTCGAGATGGCTGAGACGGTCGCCGGCATCTTCACCGAGGTGATCGTGGCCCCGGCCTACGAACCGGGCGCGGTCGAGGTGTTGACGAAGAAGAAGAACATCCGTGTTCTGGTGGCATCCGAGCCGCAGGTCGGTGGGACCGAATTCCGTCAGATCAGCGGCGGGCTGCTGATGCAGCAGCGCGACGCGGTGGATGCTGCCGGGGATGACCCGCTGAATTGGACGCTGGCCACCGGGTCGCCGGCCGATCCGGCGACGCTCGCCGACCTGGTGTTCGCGTGGCGCACCTGCCGGGCGGTCAAATCCAACGCGATCGTCATCGCGCGCGACGGCGCGACGGTGGGAGTCGGCATGGGGCAGGTGAACCGCGTGGACGCGGCCCGGCTGGCGGTGGAGCGGGCGGGGGATCGTACCGACGCTGCGGTCGCGGCCTCGGATGCGTTCTTCCCGTTCCCCGACGGTCTGGAGACGCTGACCCGGGCCGGTGTCAAGGCCGTGGTCCATCCGGGCGGGTCCGTGCGCGATGACGAGGTGACCGCGGCCGCCGAGGCGGCGGGCGTCACGCTCTACCTGACCGGCGCGCGGCACTTCGCGCACTGACTGCGTACGGCACGTTCCGGACACTTCGGGCACTGACGTCGTGCAGCAGGTGTCCCTCGCGGCTGTCGAGCGCGCGCAAAATGCCAGCTCGTGGCGGTGTGTCAGGGACAGACACGCGAGCTCGCGGGATGTAGTCGTAGCGTGGAGTGGTGACTTCACCTAACGACCTCCCCCGCACCGTCGGTGAGCTGCGCGCCTCGGGACACCGTGAACGCAGTGTGAAGGCCGAGCTCCGCGAGAATCTGCTGGCCAAGCTGAGCGCGGGTGTGGACGTCGCCGACGTGTGGCCAGGGATCCTGGGCTTCGAGGACACCGTCATCCCGCAGCTCGAGCGGGCCCTGATCGCCGAACACGACATCGTGCTGCTCGGCGAGCGCGGTCAGGGCAAGACGCGGTTGTTGCGCGCCCTGAGCGGGCTGCTCGACGAATGGACCCCGGTCATCGCCGGCGCCGAACTCGGCGAGCACCCCTACAGCCCGATCACGCCCGAGTCGATCAAGCGGGCCGCCGACTCCGGCGACGACCTCCCGGTGGCCTGGAAACACCGGAGCGAGCGCTACACCGAGAAGCTGGCCACCCCGGACACCAGCGTCGCCGACCTGGTCGGCGACATCGATCCGATCAAGGTCGCCGAGGGGCGTAGCCTGGGCGACCCCGAGACCATCGCCTACGGGCTGATCCCGCGGGCGCACCGCGGCATCGTCGCCGTCAACGAGCTGCCCGACCTCGCCGAACGCATCCAGGTCGCCATGCTCAACGTGATGGAGGAGCGCGACATCCAGGTGCGCGGGTACACGCTGCGGCTGCCGTTGGACGTCCTCGTCGTCGCCAGCGCCAACCCCGAGGACTACACCAACCGCGGGCGCATCATCACCCCGCTCAAGGACCGCTTCGGCGCCGAGATCCGCACCCACTATCCGCAGGAACTCGACGCCGAGGTCGGGGTCATCAGCCAGGAGGCCCACCTGGCGGCCGAGGTCCCGGATTACTTACTGCAGATCCTGGCGCGGTTCGCCCGCGCACTACGCGAGTCGACGTCGATCGACCAACGATCCGGGGTGTCGGCACGCTTCGCCATCGCCGCGGCCGAGACGGTCGCCGCGTCGGCACGGCACCGCGGCGCCGTGCTCGGCGAATCCGATCCGGTGGCCCGCGTGGTGGACCTCGGCACCATCATCGACGTGCTGCGCGGCAAGCTGGAGTTCGAATCCGGTGAGGAGGGCCGAGAGCAGGCGGTGCTCGAGCACCTGCTGCGGCGGGCCACCGCCGAAACCGCTCAGCGGCTGCTCGGCGGCATCGATGTGGCGCCGATCGTGACGGCCGTCGAAGGTGGCTCGCCGGTCACCACCGGCGAGCGGGTGTCGGCGCGGGAGGTGCTCGATGCACTGCCCGAGGTGCCTGCCGTCGCCGAGATCCAGCGCCGCCTCGGTGCGCAGACCGAAGGCCAGCGCGCCGCGGCCATCGAACTGGCCCTCGAGGCGCTGTATCTGGCCAAGAGGATCGACAAGGTGTCAGACGAGGGCGAAACCGTCTATGGCTAAACACACGAGGACCTCGCGGTACTCGCGATACTCCGGCGGGCCGGACCCGCTGGCCCCGCCCGTCGACCTGCGTGAAGCGCTGGAGGCGATCGGGCAGGACGTCATGGAGGGCACCTCGCCTCGGCGGGCGCTGTCTGAACTGCTGCGTCGCGGTTCGAAGAACATGCCCGGCGCCGACCGGCTGGCCGCCGAGGCGAACCGGCGCCGACGGGAGTTGTTGCAGCGCAACAATCTCGACGGCACATTGGCCGAGATCAAGCAACTGCTCGATGACGCGGTGCTGGCCGAGCGCAAGGAGTTGGCGCGCGCGCTCGACGACGACGCCCGGTTCGGCGAGCTGCAACTGGACGCGCTGTCGCCGTCCCCGGCCAAGGCGGTGCAGGAGCTCGCCGAATACGACTGGCGCTCGGCGGAGGCGCGAGAGAAGTACGAGCAGATCAAGGATCTCCTCGGCCGCGAAATGCTCGACCAGCGCTTCGCCGGCATGAAGCAGGCCCTGGAGAACGCCACCGACGAGGACCGGCAGCGGGTCAACGAGATGCTCGACGACCTGAACAACCTGCTGGACAAACATGCGAATGGCGAAGACTCGCAGCAAGATTTCGATGACTTCATGGCCAAGCACGGCGAGTTCTTCCCGGAGAACCCGCGCAACATCGACGAGTTGCTCGACTCGCTGGCCCAGCGCGCCGCCGCCGCCCAGCGGTTCCGCAACAGCCTGTCCGAACAGCAGCGTGCCGAGCTGGATCAGTTGGCGCAGCAGGCGTTCGGTTCACCGTCGTTGATGAACGCGCTCAACCGGCTCGACGCGCACCTGCAGTCCGCCCGCCCCGGCGAAGACTGGGAAGGCTCGCAGCGCTTTTCCGGCGACAACCCGATGGGCATGGGTGAGGGTGCCCAGGCGATGGCGGACATCGCCGAACTCGAGCAGCTCGCAGAGCAGCTGTCGCAGAGCTACTCCGGCGCCAGCATGGACGACGTCGACCTCGACATGCTGGCCCGCC
>CAXEZH010000133.1:0-5459 GCA_964000695.1 uncultured Mycolicibacterium sp.
CCACACGTAGTAGCCGTAGCGCCTCTTCGGAGCGGGCGTGTAGATCTCGATGCGGTAGTGGAACCCACCGAAGAGGCGCTCGACCCGGGGCCGGAAGAAGATCAGCGGGTCGAACGGGCACAGCACCGCCGTGCCTCTGTCCTGGCGCGGGATCACCTGGCCGACACGCAGATAGGCAGGCGCGCTCCACCCCGCGACATCGACGCGCTCGAGCTGCCCGGCACCGACCAGATCGGCCAGCGCCGGCTTCACCTGTGCCGCAGCGAGCCGGAAGTAGTCGCGGATGTCGCCTTCGGTGCCCACCCCGAGCGCCGAGGCCGCCCGCAGGCACAGCTCCCGCACCGCGTCGGCCTCGTCCACCTGCCGGTTGAGCACCGCCGGAGGCAACACCCGCTCGGTGAGCTCGTAGTGTCGGGCGAACCCGACCCGCGTCGCGGTTGTCAGCGCCCCCGAGGACCACAACGCCTCGGCCACCCATTTCGTCTCGCTGCGATCCCACCACGGCCCCTTGCGGCCACGTGGTTCGGACTCCAGATAGGCCTCGATCTGGCCCGCGGTGCACGGGCCCAGTTCGGCGACGGCGGCCAGCACTTCCTCGGCGAGCCGCGCGTTCTTCTTGACGATGTCGGTCCCCCACCGACCGTGGCGGTACTGCCGCATCCGCCATCGCAGGAGGGGCCAGTCCTCCACCGCCATCAGCGCGGCCTCGTGCGCCCAGTATTCGATCAGCAACCGCGGCGATCGCGCCGAGTGACTCCAGGCGGCCCGGTCCAGTACGTCGCGATCGTAGGGGCCGAGTCGGCTGAACACCGGTGCGTAGTGGGCCCGCACCGCTACCGACACCGAGTCCAACTGCAGCACCTGCAGCCGCGCGATCAGGCGCTTGAGGTGCGCCCGGGTCACCGGCCCCCGGGGAGCGGGCTCGTGAAAGCCCTGCGCCGCCACCGCCACCCGCCGCGCCTGCGCGGCGGACAGCGTGGTCACGCGCGGACGTAGGTGTAGTACCGGTACCGCAGACCTGACGAACTGTCCTGCCAGTCGCCCGCGGTACCGAACCATGCCTCGTCAAGCAGTGGGGCGAGCACGTCGTCGTCCTCACGGTGGATGTCGATGTCGACCTCGGTGATCTCGCACCGGCCGGCCAGCGGCAACGCCAGCCCGTAGACCTGGGAACCGCCGATCACCCACGCGTCGTCGAGCGGGGCGTCCTCGAGGCTGCTGACCACTTCTGCTCCGTCTGCCACGTAGTCAGCATGCCGGGTGAGTACGACATTCCGGCGGCCCGGCAGCGGCCGGAAGCGCGCAGGCAACGACTCCCAGGTGGTCCTGCCCATGATGACGGTGTGGCCCATGGTCAGCTCCTTGAAGCGAGCCATGTCCTCCGGCACGTGCCAGGGGATGGAGTTGCCCCGCCCGATCACCCCGGATGACGACTGCGCCCAGATCAACGTGAGGTCACTCATACGGCGACGGGCGCCTTGATCGCCGGGTGCGGGTCGTAGTTGATGATGTCAACGTCCTCGTATGTGTAGTCGAAGATCGAATCTCGCGGCGCGAGAACGAGTTCCGGATAGGGCCGCGCCTCGCGGGTCAGCTGCTCGGCGACCTGCTCGCGGTGGTTGTCGTAGATGTGGCAGTCCCCTCCGGTCCAGATGAACTCGCCGACGCCGAGGCCGGCCTGTGCCGCCATCATGTGGGTCAGCAGGGCGTAGCTGGCAATGTTGAACGGCACTCCCAGGAACAGGTCGGCGCTGCGCTGATACAGCTGACAGCTCAAGCGGCCGTCGGCCACGTAGAACTGGAAGAAGGCGTGGCACGGTGGCAGCGCCATCTGGGCGATCTCGCCGACATTCCACGCCGAGACGATGTTGCGCCGTGAGTCCGGATCGGATCGGAGCAACTGCAGCGCGGCACTGATCTGATCGATGTGCTCCCCGGACGGCGTGGGCCACGACCGCCACTGGACCCCATAGATGGGACCGAGATCACCGGTGGGAGAAGCCCATTCGTCCCAAATCGTGACACCGTGTTCCTGCAGCCACCGCACGTTGGAGTCGCCGCGCAGGAACCACAGCAACTCGTACACGATCGACTTGGTGTGCACCTTCTTGGTGGTGATCAGCGGGAAGCCCGCGGTGAGGTCGAAGCGCATCTGATGGCCGAAGACGCTGTGGGTACCTGTGCCGGTGCGATCCGCCTTCGGCGTCCCCGACTCGAGCACCAGACGCAACAGATCTTCGTAGGGGGTGTCGATCGGCACGTGCCCTAGCTTACGTGGACCACCCGGGAGTAGAACGGAACCCATGCCGAGCATCTCCGACACCGTCACCACGGCCGACGGCGCCTGCCCCGTCACACTGCACACCCAGGACGGAGAGGGCCCCTGGCCCGCAGTGGTGATGTACCCGGACGCCGGAGGGGCGCGCCCGACGTTCCGGGCGATGGCCGACAACCTCGCCGGGTACGGCTACGCGGTGCTCGTACCCGACGTGTACTACCGGGAAGGAGACTGGGCGCCGTTCTCGATGGCGACGGTGTTCTCCGACGACGCCGAACGCAAGCGGCTGTTCGCGATGATCTCTTCGGTGACGCCCGAGCGCATGACCACCGACGCCGGCGCGTTCTTCGACTACCTCGACACGCGAGCCGAGGTGCGCGGCCAGGCCTTCGGCACCACCGGATACTGCATGGGCGGTCGAACGTCGCTGGTAGTGGCAGGCCGGTTGCCCGAACGGGTCGCCGCAGCGATGTCCTTTCACGGCGGCGGTCTGGTGGCCGACGATCCGGCCAGCCCCCACCTGCTCGCCGACTCCATCCAGGCCGCCGTCTACGTCGGCGCCGCCCGGGACGACCGGTCGTTCACCACCGAGGACGGCCAGGCTCTCGACAAGGCATTGACCGCAGCCGGTGTGCGGCACACGATCGAGTGGTACCCGGCATTGCACGGTTTCGCGGTCCCCGACAACGCGCCGTACGACGAGGCGGCGGCTCAGCGCCACTGGGAGGCGACCCAGATGTTCTTCGCCGCCCATCTGGGCTGACCGGCTATCCGTGTCGGCCCGTCTTGCCGGCCCGCGCGAATGCATTGCGGACATCGCGCACGATGTAACCGAGCACCGCAATGTTCACCGCGATGAGCACGATGAACATCAGCAACCAGTTGGTGCGGGCATGGTCCACGTGCCACCAGATGATGGTGAACAGCACCGTGGTGACGAGGATCAGCACGTCTTTCCAACCGCCGAAGCCGGTGTAGCGCGACGCGGCTTCTCGGAGCTCCCGGCTCTTGTCCGTCGCATCGATGAGGCTGTCGATGCGCTGATCGATGCTGCGCTGCAGCCGGGCACGCCGCTCGACTTGCTCTGCGGGGATGCGGTCGAGCAGGTCGAGATCCTTGGTGATGATCGCTCGGATGTCGGGCGGCTTGATGTTTCCCGCGGCGGCGCCCAGCAGCGCGCCTCCGGCGATAGGCGCTCCAGCGAGTGCGATTTCGGCGAGACCGGGCATGAGACTCCTTGGTCGGGCGGTCAGCGAAACTGCGTGGCGCCGACGACCCCGGCGATGGTGAAGAGCACGACCGCGCCAAGGAGCAATGTACCGAGCCAGGTGCGGAAGACTTCCGGATCGCCCTGCGCACAGCATTGGCGGACGGAGCGCTGTCAACCCATCAGATGTGCCGCGACGGTCCCCCCGAGGTTCCAGCACGCTTCGAGGTCGTCCTTGCTCGGCTTGCCCGCAACCACGACGGTGTCGGATGCCTTGACCCACCCCAGACCTGCGGTGATGCCGTCGACAGCCCGTTGCGCGCCCTCGGTTCCCTCATTGCCGTGCAGCCAGAGCCCGAACGGGCGACCCTGTGTGGCATCGAGGATCTGGTAGTACGACGTGTCGAATGCGTGCTTGAGCGCACCGCTGATGTAGCCGAGGTTGGCCGGCGTCCCGAGCACGTAACCGTCGGCGTCGAGCATCTCGGCCGGCGCAACCGTCAGTGCCGGTCGCCGGAGCACCTCGACCCCCTCGATCTCGGGGTCGGTCGCCCCGGCGACGACCGCCTCGAGCATCTCCTGACAGTGCGGCGACGGGGTGTGGTGAATGATCAGCAGGCGGGCCATCAGGTAGAACTCCGCTCCTCCATGTGCACGGCCTTCTTCATGGTTTCGCGAGCACGCGGGCGGTCGCCGGCATAGTCGTACGCGCGTGCCAATCGATACCAGCGGCGCCAGTTGTCCGGGTCGGCCTCGAGTTCGGCGCGCACCGTCGCGAACAGTGCGTCCGCGGCGGCGCGCTGAATGCGGCCCGACGGCATTCTCGGGAGGGCGCTGACGTCGAGTTCGAGCCCTTCGTCCCGGATGATCCGACCCAGACGCTGGTGGGCGAGACCGGCGCGCAGCGTCGCAACCAGGACCCACAAGCCGATGAACGGCAGGATCATCAGGGCCAGTCCCAGTCCGACGGCGGCGGCTTCCCCCGAGGAGATGAACGCCCACGCGATGCGCCACAACAGGAAGAAATAGGCGATGAGCGCGACGCACATGAAGCCGATCAGCAGCTGGATCCGCACCGCGCGTCCGCCCTCGCTCATGACAGATCGAGCAGCGGTTCGATACCGACCGTGAGGCCGGGGAACTCGCGGATCCGGCGGACCGCCAGAAGGACGCCGGGAACGAACGAGGTGCGGTCGATGCTGTCGTGTCGGATCGTCAGCGTCTCACCCTGAGTACCGAACAGCACCTCCTGGTGGGCGACGAGACCGGCCAGCCGGACGGAATGGACGGGGACACCATCGACGTCAGCGCCCCGGGCCCCGTCGAGCCCGGTACTCGTCGCGTCGGGGTTGGGCGGCAGCTCTTTTCGTGCTTCGGCGATCAGCTTCGCGGTCCGCACTGCGGTCCCCGACGGAGCATCGGCCTTGTACGGATGGTGCAGTTCGATGACCTCGACCGACTCGAAGAACCGCGCGGCCTGGGCGGCGAAGTGCATCGACAACACCGCACCGATCGCGAAGTTCGGGGCGATGAGCACGCAGGCGTCGGGCTTGGCGGTCACCCAGCGGCGCACCTGGTCCAACCGTTCATCGGTGAACCCGGTGGTGCCGACGACGGCGTGAATGCCGTTGTCGATGCAGAACTTCAGGTTGTCCATCACCACGCTGGGATGGGTGAAATCGATGACGACCTCGGTGTTCGTCTCCGTGAGCGCCTCGAGCGGGTCGCCGGCGTCGACGCCGGTGGTGAACGTCAGACCTTCCGCACTCTCGACTCCCGCCACCATGGCGGCGCCGACCTTGCCCTTGGCGCCCAACACTCCGACTCGCATCCCTCAACCCTAACGTCCGCGGTCAGGCTCGCTCGGAGTGACCTCTGAAATCTCTTTTGTCACTGTGGTTTCAATGGTCACAGCGACGGCCGGACCTGTCGGAGCATCGAACTAATGTTCGATACATGAGTGACGTGGGCAGC
>CAXEZH010000134.1:0-8529 GCA_964000695.1 uncultured Mycolicibacterium sp.
CCGCCGCCCGCGCCGCCGCCAGCTCCACCTGCCAGCCCGGGCCAGGGGACAGCGCTTCCGCCGGGTGTGGTCGCCTCGGGTGTCGGCGCCGCAGCGGCGGGCGCGATCGCAGGGGCGCAGTCTGGGGCGCCTGACCCGTTGCTCGATAAGGCCTCGGAACTGGTCTACGAGCTGATGCACGCCTCGCGGGTTTATGGGTGCATCGACTGGTGCGTCGGGATGTTCAAGACGCCGTCAGGACCGCAGGCATGGGTGGTGAGCAGTGAGGGCAGCGGGTTCATCCCGCCGGGGGTGTTTCTGCCCAGCTCCGCGCGGCTAGTTTTTTCAGATCCTGGTTTGGACAAGGATTTTCACGCCCGCTGGTTCGGCTGGGTCAACCCAGCCCAGACGATGACCGCGTACGGGCAGATGTGCATGGCGAGCAACCCGAACGTCGAGTTGTGGGCGCTGGCGGTGTCGACGGACTATGGCGGCAACGCCGCTGTGGCGCGGGATGCCGGTGTACGGCATATCGAGAATTGCGCGTTGACCACGTCACCGATCAAGGCCGACTCAGCACCGCCGGGGCTGGATGAAACTCGTATTCATCGGCTGGAGTCCATTGACCGCCCCGAGTACGCGCGCCTGACCACCGGCGGGGTGGTTGATCGTTCCCAGCTATGGGCGTTGACGGTTGCCGCAGTGCGCACGGTCCTATCTCGCGCCTCTGAGCTGCTGGGCTTCCAGGTTCCTCCGGCCATTCGCCAGGTCGCTACGGCGATCGAGAATGGTGAGCCGGTGATCGAAGAGTTGTGGGCCGATCTTGACGTGGCGATGCGCGCAGCGATCCTCGACAGCGCGGGCCAGCGGCCAGGTCGGGTGGCTGGCGACGTGGGCCCGTCTGCCTATGCGCGTTGTTTCCACAACGTGGCCCGCGCCGCGGAGCTGCTGTCGTGGTGGCGCAGCACGACACCGGATTATGTCGAGATCGCCTACACGGCAAGGCATATCGCGAAGGAAGCTGAACTATGGCCCACGATGGCCGCATGAGGGGAGTTGTGTAGATGCCTGCAGTATCTGGGGGCGCGAAGCCGATCGAGGTGTTGCCCGCGGCGGTCACGGGCACTGCCCAGTCGATCGCTGGGGAGGTGAGCCGGTCGGCCCAGCCTGGCCCGGTTCCGATGCCTGCGGGGGGTATTTCGCCGATCGATGTCGCCGCCAACGCCGTGGCCGTCGCGGTGGCCGAGAATGTCGCGCACTGCTCGGCGACGCTGGCGCCGGAGCCCATCGAAGGGGTTCAGAAGGCCGAGACCGCCACGACCGAGCTTCGGGGGCAGGACACTGAGAGCGCCGCCGACATCAGGTCGGTCGCTCAGACTATGCAGCCGATGCCGCCGCCGGGGGCCAGCGGCGGCGGGGGCGCACCGAGCATCCGCCCGGTCAGCAATACCGGCGCGGATAGTTGGCATTGGGAATATGACCACAACGGGCTGATGGTCAGGGTCGATGACGTCGAGCCAATTGATCCGGGCGGCGCGGCCGGGGGTGGTTTCGGCGGGCTTGCCCCGGTGGGCCCCTGACAGTTCGATTACCGGTTGTTGCGTGAAGGGGGTCGCAGCATCGTGGGTTTTCTGGTTATCGGGCGCTCTGAAATTGGCGCCGATATAGCCCCCTGGACGGGGTTAGGGTCGGATACGTGACCACTCAACAGTTCAGGCGGCCCGGCCCGATTGCACGCCCGCCGGCGACGGCGGGCGGCAAGATCGCGATCGATCCGCCAATTCCGGCGCCGATCCCGCCGCCGCGAAGTGTGTGGGGGATTGTGCTGCCGATCGTTCTGATTGTCGGTGTGATCGGGTTTATCGTCGCGATGTACATGTCCGGAATGCGAAGCTTCGCATCGGGTTTCGGCATTTTCGGGATCATGATGTTGATCGGCATGGCGGGCATGCTGTTCCGCGGCCGCGGAGCGGCGCAGAAGATGTCCTGGGGTGAGCTGCGGCAGTACCGGGCCAACTACTTCGCCCGCCAGGACGATGTGCGCGATGAGATCGAGGTGCAGCGCCGCGCCCAGTTCGACCATCGCGAGCATTTCCATTGGGACCCGGCCCAACTCGTGGCCGCGGTCGGCACCGAGCGCATGTGGGAACGATCGCCTAGTTCGGATGAATTCGGCGAGGTCCGGGTCGGGGTCGGCAAGGTCAAGCTCGCCATGACGATCGAGAAGCCGAAGATTCCCGAGGCATCACAGATCGAACCGGCCACCGGTCACGCCCTGCGCAAGTTCCTGCTGGAGCAGGAATACATCGACGACATGGCCAAGGTGATTTGGCTGCAACGTTTCGCGGGGGTCTCGTTTATCGGGGATATGGACGAGGCACGCGCTCTACTGCGGGCGATGGTGTGTCAGCTGGCGGCATTCCACAGCCCCGCCGACCTGCAGATTCTGGTGGTCAGCGACGCCCCGTCGGTGTGGGACTGGACGAAGTGGCTGCCGCATATGCAGCATCACAGCAAGCGCGACGGCTGCGGTGAGCGCCGGCTGCTGTTTTCCTCCCCAGCGCAGTTGGAGGAGTTTTTCGACGAGGCGGAGCTTCCGCGTAGCGAGTGGACACCCCCGGCCAGTGGGTTGCACGGCGCGGGGAACAGCGTTCTGCCGTTCCGGGTGATCATCGACGACAACTGCGGAACCCCCGAGGACTGGGCCGGCCTGACTGGCAGCGCCGGGTATGCCGGCACCTGCTTTGTGCGCCTTGCACCGTCGGTGCCGCCGCCCTCGCCGCATGATGCGTTCGGGACGAAGAGTTGGATCGGGTTTTCCCCGGAGACCACGTACCGCCTCGTGGGTGGTGCGCTGCGCAAGCGACTGCCCGCCGAGGACCTCACACCGTTTAGCGGTGTGCAGCATCCGTCCTCCGACGAGCTCGACGACGCGTTCTACGCCAAGGCCGACCAGCTGTCGATCACCGCAGCGGAGCGGTTCGCTCGGGCGATGGCCCGATTCCGCGCCTCCGGTGGGGTCACCACGGTCACCGATTCCGGCCACCAGCAACGCACGCTGCTCGACGCGGTGGGGGTGCGCGACCCACGCCACCTCGACGTGGACCGCCTGTGGTCCCCGCGCCGCAGCCAGGGCCCCGAGTGGATGCGCTTCCCGGTCGGTCTCGACGACAGCGGACAGGTCGTCGACCTGGATCTCAAAGAGGGCAGCCAGCAGGGCATGGGCATGCATTCGCTGTTCATCGGCACGACCGGCGCGGGCAAGTCCGAGGGCATCATCACCGAGGTCGCCTCGATGGCGTTGACCCATTCACCGGAGGTCGCCAATGTGGTGTTCTTCGACTTCAAGCTGAAATCAGCCGCCGGCGTGCTCGAACAGTTCCCGCATGTGGTGGCCAGTGTCAGCAACCTCGGCGATGAGCGCCACCTGGTCGGCCGCATGTATGAGGCGCTGGAGGGCGAGCTTGATCGGCGCGGCGCGCTGTGCAACGCCGCCGGCCCGGACGTGGTGGATCTGACGGTCTACAACCAGCGGCGGCTTACTGATCCCTCGCTGCCGCCGGTGCCGGTGCTGTGGGTCATCGCCGACGAGTACCAGGAGCTGCTCAGCGACCGGGACTGGGGCGATAAGTTCCGCAGCTTGTTCTGGCGGATCATGCGCCAGGGCCGCGCCTATCACATGTTTTTGCAGCTGGTCGGCCAGACCGTCGACACCCAGAAGCTGCGCGACATCCGCAAGCTGCTCGGCTTCACCATCGCCGGCCGTACCGGCACTGAGGAAGATTCCCGCGAGGCCCTCGGTGTGGGGATCGCCGCCAAGATCGACGAGAAAGGCGCGGAGGGAACTGCATTCCTGCGGGTGGCGCAGCGCCAGCCACGCCAGTTCCGATTCTTTTATTCCTCGGCTGATTTCGTTCCGCAGACCGGGCCGGATGACAGCCGTCCGCTGGAGGCCGGCACCTGGTTCGAGCCACGTGCTTTCACGGCCGAAGAGGCCGCCGACATCGATGGTCTGCTGGCAGAGCCGGTCGAGCGCGACGCTGCCCCGGCGACGGTCCCGGAGGCCGCCAGCGTGAAGATCATCGACGCGGTGATCGGTTCTCTGCAGGCGACGGGGGCCGCCCCGCCGCGCCAGCTGTGGCTGCCGCCGCTAGGTGCCCCGCCGGCCGCCGACGATTTGGTGGCTCGGCTGCGCGGCAAGCCGTGGGATGTCGACTACGGCCAGAATCCGGGCCTGGTGTTGCCGGTGGGGCTGGAGGATCGCCCGCGTCAGCACCGCCAGGATGTCTGCTACCTGAACATGCTGGAAAGTAGCGCGCTCATTGTCGGTGCCCCCCGTATGGGTCATACCAATGCGGTGATGACCATGATCACCGCGGGGGCGTTGATGTACCGGCCGGAGCGGGTGCAGTTCTACTGCATTGCCGCCAGTGGCCCGCAGTTGGCCGTGTTGAATGATCTTCCGCATGTGGCCGCGGTGGCGGCTCTGCACGACACCGAAGGTGTTACCCGCCTGCTGGCCACCGTGCGCGGGATCGTCGACGAGCGCGAACGGCTTTTCGCCACCCGTGGCCTGGATATGGAGCAGGTGCGGGAGGCCAAGTTCGGCCCTCATCCGACCGATATCGGCGTCTCCGGCGGTGATGTGGTGCTTGTCATCGACGGCTGGGGCAACTTCAACGACGCCAACCAGAAATGGGCTGAACAGGTGATGTCGCTGATGCGTGCCGGCAACTACGGGGTGCGCACGATCGTCACCCACACCAGCTATCTGTCGAAACTCAACACCCAGGTCAAGAACCTGTCCACGGAGCGCATCGAGTTGCGCATGACTGATGAGCGGGAATCGGAGCTGGGCCGGCGGGACCCCACGGTCAACCGGGGCAAGGAGGTGCCGAACAAGCCAGGACATGGCCTCAGCGCCGCCGGGTTCCACATCATGATCGGCGAGCCGGTGCTGGCCAATGATCCGTCCGGCCGTATCGACGCTCGCGGCGTGGGGGCGGTCGTGCGCCAGGTGGCCGGGGTCGAGAAGTTCGCCGAGGTCAAACGCCTGCCGGAGAGGGTGCCGCTGTCTGATGTGTTGGCGCGGGTCAATGGCGGCGCGCAACGCGACCTGGTTCCGTTCGGTCTGTCGGAGTCTGATCTGGGCCCGGCGTTCATCGACTTCGCCGAAAACCCCCACGCGGTGGTCGTAGGCCGCGCGCAGTCGGGGCGCTCGGCGTTCCTGCGCACGATGATGCACAGCGTCATGGCCCACTACAGTCCCGATGAGGCCACCATTGTGTTGATCGATCCGCGCCGCCGTCACATGGGCGTGGTGCCGGAGGAAACGTGGCTGTCGCGCTACGCCTATACCCTCAACGACATCAAGAAGGCCGCGGGGGAGTTGGCCGAGTTGTTCGACAGGCGCACCCCGCCGCCAGGCACCAGTCCCACGGAGATGCTGAAACGCCAGTTCTGGACCGGTCGCAAGATTTTTGTGTTCGCCGATGACGTCACGTCGTGGAACTCGGCGCAGAATCCGCTGATGCAGTTGGCCGACTACGTTGAAACGGCCGATCAGCTGGGCATGCACATCATCGCGGCGGCCGATATCAAGCTGTGGAGCTTCCAAGCGTCGGGCAACAGCATGCTCGGCCGACTGGCCGGCGCGTTGCAGCCGACGATCATCCTGGACGGCCGCCGCGAACACGGCCCGATCATCAGCGGTGTCTACGGCGAGCCTCAACGTCAAGGTAAGGGTATCTACGTGCACCCCGGCGGCACCACCGACGGTGTGCTGGTGGCCTGGACACCCGAACCGGTGCGCTCGACACCTCCTCGCCATTCCTCGCCGATAGGCCAGAGCTAATGCGATCACCAGTGACCTATGCGGGCGATTGGGCTACGGAATTAGTGGCCCGAGCGCCGGAATCAGACATTTCGAGCTTTCTCAACGGCCATTTATCGAGGTCTTCGGTGGTGATAGGGGCCGTGCGGAATTTAGCGCAGGTAGCCCCTTAGCACTGGGCTTAAACTGAGTTCGGATCACCCCCACGAAGGGAGAGGCAAACATATGTCCGTTCCAATCATTGGTGTGGAGCCGGCGCTGGTCGGAATGCTGTCGGCTGCCGAGAGCGCGGGCGCGGCGACCATGGCAGCCGGGACGTCCGGGGCTGCCCCGGTGATGACGACGGTGCTGCCCCCGGGTAGTGACCCGGCGTCGATGGCGGTGGCGGCGGCGCTCAACGCGCGCGGCGCGGCAGCAGTGGCCGCGCTGACGCAGCTGACGATGACGCGGGCTATGTTCGCCGGCAACGTCGGCGTCAACGGCACCAGCTACGCAGCCATGGATGTGCTGCAGCAGAGCGCTCTGGCGATCTAGAAGCGCTTTCGGGCGATGCCAGGCTTCGGGGATTCGGCACTCAATCCGCCGCAGGTGAACTACTACCAGTTGGTCACCGGCGATGAGGCGGCTACTGCTGCGGCAGCCGCAGCGGCTCATCAGGCGACCGCGGCGATGCTTTCCGCCGAGATTGCCACCATGACCACCAGTACGACCAGCACGGCCTCGGTGGGTTGGCAGGGCGCCGGTGGTGCGGCGATGACGATGACCGCTCAGGCGTTTGCGGGAATCTTGGGCATGGCGGTGGCCTGGTTTGAGGAAGCTGTTGTGCAGGCGACGGCCATCGTGGATGCCTATCACCTGGCCAAGACCACGATGGTGCCTGGACCGGTGTCGGATCAGAACCTCGTCGATACTGAGGCGCTGGTCGCCACGAATTTCATCGGGCAGAACAGTCCGGCGATCGCGGCCCTGGTCGCCGAGTATGAGCGGCAGTGGATTCAGAACGCCACGATCATGTCGAGTTATCAAGGTGTGGTCACCGCGGCGTTGGGCGTGCTGGCGACGCCGCCGCCGTTCGCGCCGATGGCACCCAATCCGGCCGCAGCATTGGCCGCCTTGGGCGACGCTGGGGCGCAGGCCGGTGTGCAGGGCGCATTGCAGGCCAGCTCGCAAAGCATGCAGCAGGCGAGCACGGCCGCGGTACCGGCCAGTGAAGCGGTCTCGGCACCCGCCGATGCAATGTCGGCGATGGGCGGGCCGATGGGGATGATGGGGCAGCTCTCGTCGGTCACCGGCATGATGGGCCAGGCTCCGCAGATGCTGGGCCAGGCCCCGCAGATGCTCAGCCAGTTCATGCAGATGCCGATGGGCATGCTCGGCCCGCTGTCGTCGAGCATGGGCGGTCTCGGTGGCGCCCCGGGGGCCGCGTCAGCGGCTCCGCTGACCGGTACACCGGTGGCGACGCCGGGGTTGGCCAGTGCGCTCAGCGGCGGCGGCGGCGGTGGCGGCGGCATCGGTGCCGGCGGCAGCGGGGTCGTTCCCACCAGTTCCTACACCCGCCCGGTGGGGAGTTTCAGCACCCCGAATGCCCCCAAACTGCCCGGCGGATTCGGAGGTGCCATCGAACCGGTTGCCACCGGACCGAGCCCGTCAGGGGGTGCAGGCACTGGTGGTCTGTACGGCGCTCCGGCCTCGGCGATGGGGCGCGACGGCGCGGCAGCGACCGAGCAGCGGCAGGGACGCACGATGCAGGTCACGCTTGCCCGATCGGCTGCTGACAGGGGGGACAGGTAACAAAAAATTAGCGCACGGCGGGGTGTGTAGACGCCCATAGACTTTGTCTAGAACCAAACACCTTCCAGAACAGGAGTTTCCATGGCACAGCAAGTTGTTGGTGCGGCGCAGATTCAGTCCACCGCCGACCAGCTCGACGATCTCAAGATGCGGGCCCTCGACGTGCTCAGCCGCTACCAGCAGCATTCGACCGAACTGCAGGCCTCCGGCGGCCTCGACGGCCAGGCCGGTGTCGCCAACGTGGCTACGGCAGAAGAGATCTCGCAGGCACAGCGTGAGATGAACATGCGGTGGGAGTCGCTGATCGCGGCGCTGCGTAACAGCGCACCGGACTTCACCAACATCGACACCCAGAGCGCCCAGCAGATCCAGTCGGTCGCCGGCGGCCTGCGCTTCACCTGACCCTTCCACCACCACAGACAGTCGAAAGGATTCCACCACAATGGACGGAATGATCAAGGTCAATCCCGGCGCGATCGTCGATTACAACGCCGCCCTGGGAACGTTCAGCGGCGAGCTGGACAACATCGCCTCCGAGGCGCAGAACCTGCTCGGCGGCATCGCCGAGTACTTCACCACCGATCAGGCGTCGGTCACCTACGCCCAGGCGCAGCAGATGATCATCGACGCCACCAACGAGGGCAAGGAAGTCATCCACCGCCACGGCCAGGCCGCCGACCAGGCTGGTGTGGACTTCGTGTCCCAGGACGGGGCCTCTGCCCAGACGTTCATGGTCTAGGACGGCCCACCAGGGGTGCTGTAGCGACAATGCCGAAAGGGGGGCCAACTGAAGTTGGCCCCCCTTTTTGCTGCTCGAAAGAATAGATAGAAGGGATAGGACATGGCGCTGACGACAACCGTCGGGGGCGTATGGGTACTGCAGGCGCTGCTGGGTGTGGAATCCATGCCAACAGCGTTGCGGCTCA
>CAXEZH010000135.1:0-17510 GCA_964000695.1 uncultured Mycolicibacterium sp.
CCTTCGAGGTCCACAACGGCCAGATCGAGTTGTGGCGGGACTACTTCGACTTCTTCGACATCATGGTCAAGGCCCCGCTGCGGGCGGCGCTGGCCGCGCTCATCCCGTCGAAGCGGGTGTCGTTCTGAGGGCGTTCGCCGTTCAGGTGATCTGCGAAGGCCGAGCGGGCCACCCGCTAGGTCGAGGCGCCCGGTAGGGGTTTTCAGGCGCCGCGCAGGCGGCCCAGTTCGTCGAACGCCTGCGCCCAGCCGGTCAACCTGTCTGTCGCCGCGTTGAGCTGATCACGGTAGCGGCGCTGCGACATCGGCGAACTCGACAGTGAACCCGAGTTCGCCGCCGACACCAACTGCGCAGCCGCCGAGACCATCTCAGTGTACTGGCGGGCACCCCGGTCGAGCTGGGTGGCGAACGCCGCGATGGTCGGCGCCAGATGCGCCCGCGACTGCGGCGCCGCCTTGACCGTCTTCTCCATCGACACCACCTCGGCGGCGGTCGCGGCCATCGTCGCAGCGGTCTGCTCGGCGGCCACCCGCAACTCGAGCAGGTCACCGGCGGGCAGCAGCTGACCGCGTTCCATGATCCCCAGCAGAGAGAACAACCCGCGCTCGGAGGCGGTCAGCGACGCCATCGGTTGACGGGCCGCCGAACCCCACGGGGGCAACCGCCGCCCCGTGCGGCTTCGCGCGGGAGGGAGAGACTCTCCACGCAGCCACCGGTAGCGCAGGAACGCCAACGTCGCCAGGAACGCGGCGCCCACGGCGATCGGCGACGGAATGAACAGCGCCCACACTGGGGTGCTCCAAGACGCCAGCAGCGCGGTCACCCCGATCCAGAACACGGTGCACACCGTGAAGAACACGCCCAGGCGAAGGGCCCACCGCCGCTTGCGCAGCATCTTGGCCCGGGGGTCGGCCGCGGCGTGCAACTTGTCGGCCAGCAGTTCCGACCACTCGGCAGCGGTGTCCACGCCGCGCTGTGTCAGCGACCGCCAGGTGTCTGGTCTGCTGGTCCGGGTGCTCATGACAACGACATCCTCGAAGTTACTGCGACAGTGGGTTTTCCGGAGTGGGATTAGGGGTGGCTGACGGCGTGGCCGGGTTCTGGCTCGGCGTGGCGGGGGTAGCGCTCTGGCTACCCGCGGGCAACTGCTCGCCCCGCATCGACGCGCGGATCTGCTCGAGCCGCGAGTGTCCCGCCATCTGCACGCTGGCCTGCTGGACCTCCATCATGCGGCCCTGCACCGAGTTCTGGGCGAGCTCAGCGGAGCCCATCGCGTCGGCGTATCGGCGCTCGATCTTGTCGCGAACCTCGTCCAGGCTCGGCGTGGCACCGGGCGCCGACAGCTCGCTCATCCCCCGCAGCGACGCAGACACCTGCTCCTGCATCTTCGCCTGCTCGAGCTGGCTGAGCAGCTTGGTGCGCTCGGCGATCTTCTGCTGGAGCATCATCGCGTTCTGCTCGACCGCCTTCTTGGCCTGCCCGGCAGCCTGGAGGGCCTGATCGTGCAGACCCTTGAGGTCCTCGACGCTCTGCTCGGCGGTGACCAGCTGAGCGGCGAACGCCTCGGCGGCGTTGTTGTACTCAGTGGCCTTGGCCGAGTCTCCAGCAGCGACGGCCTGGTCCGCCAACGTCAGCGCTTGGCGCACGTTGACCTGCAGTTTCTCGATGTCGGCCAGCTGCCGGTTGAGCCGCATCTCCAGCTGGCGCTGATTACCGATCACCTGGGCGGCCTGCTGGGTCAGCGCCTGATGCTGGCGCTGGGCTTCCTCGATGGCCTGCTGGATCTGCACCTTCGGATCGGCGTACTCGTCGACCTTCGAGCTGAACAGCGCCATGAGGTAGCGCCACGCCTTGACGAACGGATTGGCCATGGGTTCATTCCGCCTTCGTGTGTGTCGAACTTGCTGACGTGCTGGGACCCAACTTATCGGTTCGGCCCAGATCACCACACCCCTGCACGCCGGAGGGGTCAGGCCACCGCCATCGACGACACATGGGCAATCACAACCTTGGTGCTGGCATCGATACCTGCGGTGCTGGCCTTCTCGACGGCAGCGGCAATCGACTCTTCGTGGGCCATCTCGTCGGCAGCCTCGGTGAGCACCTTCGACAACGGCACGTCCAGGGCTCCGCAGATGGAGCCGAGCAACTCGCTCGACGGCTCTTTGCGACCTCGCTCCACCTCGGACAGGTAACCCAGGCTGACCCGAGCAGAGTCGGAGACCTCACGCAGCGTGCGGCCCTGCTCGACTCGGGCGCGGCGCAGCACGTCGCCGATCACCTCGCGCAGCAATGTCGTCATCGCGGTCTCCTCGCCTTGGGGGGTGGGCTCGGTTGCCTCCTTGCCTACCTAGCCCAACGCTCGGTATCGCCCGGATGGTTCCCGAGCTGAACACTCGATGTGCAATGACAGGCGCGCTAACCCCGGTCTTGGCCCTCCACCAGCTCACGCAGGCGGCTCAGCGTGGCGCGCACCGCCGCGAACCGGATGTCCCAGCGGGTGCCGTCGAGCAGCAGCGCCTCCACCTCGGTGTCCACCGGGCCGGCGATGCCGACGAAGACGGTGCCCACCGGGTGGCCGCCGTGCGACTCGGGACCGGCCACGCCGGTCAAGCCCACTCCCCACGTCGCGCCACAGCGTTGTTGCGCGCCGACGGCCAACGCCCGCGCGGTGGGCTCGGCGACCGGACCGACGTCGGCCAGCAGTTCGGGGGCCACCCCGGCCAGGTCGATCTTCGACTCGACGGTGTAGGTGATCAGTCCCCCGCGCAGCACGACGCTGGCTCCGGGCACGCCCGCCAGGGTCGCGGCGACCAACCCCGCGGTCAGTGACTCGGCGGTCGCCACGCTCTGCCGGCGGACAGTCAGGTCGGCGACCAGCGCCCGGGCGTCGTCAGTGATCAGCGGGTCGTCCACGCCAGTCCCTGACCGCCGACACGAAATAGTCCAGGCCGGTGAGCACCGTCAGCACCACCGCCGCGGACATGATCACCCATCCCACCACCAGCCAACCCCCGGACAGCGGCAGCACGAACAGGCCGATCGCCACGGCCTGGACCAGCGTCTTCAACTTGCCTCCCCGGCTCGCGGGGATGACGCCCCGGCGCAGCACCACGAACCGCAGCACCGTCACCGCCAGCTCCCTGGCCAGGATCACTGCGGTCACCCACCACGGCAGGTCGCCGAGCACCGAGAGTCCGATCAGCGCCGCACCGATCAGCGCCTTGTCGGCGATCGGATCGGCCAGGGTCCCGAATTCGGTCACCATGCCGTAGCTGCGAGCCAACGCGCCGTCGAACCGGTCGGTGATGACCGCCACCGCGAAAACGACGAATGCCACTATCCGCCAGAATGTTTCATGACCGTCACCGACGAACAGCGCCACCAGGAAGACCGGAACCAGCACCATCCTGATGCCGGTGAGCACGTTGGCCAGATTGGCCACGCGCACACGTGGAACCACCGGATCGGTGTGTGGTTGGCCCGGCACTGCCACAGAATACTGGTTGCCCCAACCGATAATCTTCGGTGTGTGAGTGCAGCACCCGCCGAGTCCGACGGTCAGCTCGTCGTGCGGCGGGCACGCACGACCGACGTCCCGGCCATCAAGGCCCTCGTCGACATCTACGCGGGGAAGATCCTGCTGGAGAAGAACCTGGTGACGCTGTACGAGTCGGTCCAGGAGTTCTGGGTCGCCGAACTGCACGGCGAGCTCATCGGCTGCGGCGCGCTGCACGTGCTGTGGTCGGATCTGGGCGAGGTGCGCACCGTGGCGGTGCATCCGAAGGTGCGGGGCCAGGGAGTCGGGCACGCGCTGGTAGCGCAACTGCTCACGGTCGCCAAGGAATTGCATCTGCAGCGCATCTTCGTACTGACCTTCGAGACCGAGTTCTTCAGCCGGCACGGGTTCGCCGAGATCGACGGCACGCCGGTCACCGCCGAGGTGTACGAGGAGATGTGCCGGTCCTATGACACCGGTGTGGCCGAGTTCCTGGATCTGTCGTTCGTCAAGCCCAACATCCTGGGTAACACGCGGATGCTGCTGACCCTCTGATCGTCAGACGCTGCGCACCCGGGTTCCTGCCATCCCGCAGACGATCTTGTCGATGTCGGCCAGAGAACCGATGACCGCCTCGTTGCCGGTTTGTGTCGCGAACGCGCACGCTGCGGCGACCTTCGGCCCCATCGAGCCGGCGGGCAGGCTCAATCCGGCGATGGCGTCGACCGTGACCGTGCCGAGCCTGACCTGGTCCGGGGTGCCCCAGCCGGTGTAGACGCCGTCGACGTCGGTGGCGATGACGAGCAGGTCGGCCTCCAGCTGCCGCGCCAGTAGCGACGCGGCCAGGTCCTTGTCGATGACGGCCTCGACACCCTGCAGCGTGCCGTCCGACCCGTAGACGGTCGGAATTCCGCCGCCGCCGGCGCAGATGACGATCACCCCCGCCTCGACGAGCATGCGGATGGGCCGGATCTCGAAGATGCGCTGGGGTGCGGGGCTGGGCACCACCCGGCGGAACCGGTCTCCGTCGGGTGCGACCGTCCACCCGTTCTCGGCGCTGAGCCGTCTCGCGGTCTGCTCGTCGTAGACGGGACCGATCGGCTTGGTGGGGTTCTGAAACGCCGGATCGTCGGGGTCGACCTGAACCATCGTCAACAGCGTCGCGAGCGGTTGCTCGAACGGAAGCAGGTTGCCGAGCTCCTGCTCGACGACGTAGCCGATCATCGCCTCGGTCTCTGCACCGAGCACGTCCAGCGGGTACGGCTGGACAGCCTCGTACGCGGCGCCCTGCAGGGCCAGCAGTCCGACCTGGGGGCCGTTGCCGTGCGCGATCACGAGTTGGTTGCCGTCGGCGACGGCGGCGATCCGCTGGGCGGCCAACCGGATGTTGGCGCGCTGATTGTCGGCCGTCATCGGCTGACCGCGCTGGAGCAACGCGTTACCGCCGAGGGCGATGACGATTCTCATCGGACGTGTACCCCTCAACCGAGTGCGGCCACGAGAACCGCCTTGATCGTGTGCATCCGATTCTCGGCTTGTTCGAACGCGATGTTGGCCGGGCTCTCGAACACCTCCTCGGTGACTTCGATGCCATTCTGGAGCGCCGGGTACTGCGCGGCGATCTGAGCGCCGACCTTGGTTTCGGAGTTGTGGAACGCCGGCAGGCAGTGCATGAATCGGACGCGCGGGTTTCCGGCGGCCGCCATGAGTTCGGCGTTGACCTGGTAGGGCATCAGCTCATCGATCCGCTCACCCCAGCTTTCGATCGGCTCACCCATCGACACCCACACGTCGGTGTGGATGAAATCCACACCGTCGACCGCTTCGCGTGGATCCGCGGTGACGGTGATCCTGGCCCCGGACTGCTCGGCGAACGCCCGGCACATCGCGACGTGGTCCTCGGCGGGCCACAGGCCCTCGGGGGCGCCGATTCGCACGTCCATCCCGAGCTTCGCCCCCACCAGCAGCAGCGAATTGGCCATGTTGTTGCGCCCGTCGCCGACATAGGCGTAGGCGATGTCGTGCAACGGCTTGAAGCAGTGTTCGGTCATGGTGAGCACGTCGGCCAGCATCTGGGTGGGGTGGTACTCGTCGGTGAGTCCGTTGAACACCGGAACCCCGGCGTAGCGCGCGAGTTCCTCCACGATCTCCTGACCCGCGCCGCGATATTCGATCGCGTCGTACATCCTGCCGAGGACGCGCGCGGTGTCCTTCATCGACTCCTTGTGACCGATCTGGGACGAGGTCGGATCGATGTAGGTGACGTGCGCCCCTTCGTCGTACGCGGCGACCTCGAATGCACACCGGGTGCGCGTCGAGGTCTTCTCGAAGATCAGCGCGATGTTCTTGCCTTCCAGAGTGCGTCGCATGGTGCCGGAATACTTGGCCCGCTTCAAGTCTCGAGCGAGTTCGATCAGGTGGAGCAGATCCCGCTCACTGTGGTGCACGAGGCTCAACAGATCACGGTTGCGCAGATTGAACGCCACGGCGGCTTCTCTCTTCTCTCCGGTGATGGGCTATTGGTAGGCCGGATCGCGCAGGAGCGGGCACGTCATGCACCGGCCCCCACCGCGACCCCGGCCGAGTTCACTGGCGTCGATGGTGACAACTTCGATTCCAGCTTTGCGTAACGCCGTGTTGGTCAACGTGTTCCGGTCGTAGCCGATCACCACTCCGGGCTCCAGTGCGATGACGTTGTTCGCGTCGTCCCACTGCTCGCGTTGAATTCCGTAGGCGTCCCCGGCGGTCTGGACGACGCGGAAGTCGACCCCGAGGGCCTGACCGACGGTTTCCACCAAACCTCGAGGTTCTCGACGGACATCCAGCCCGGAGGGTGAATGCTCGTCGGGGCGCAGGGTAAGCGGCACGATGTTGTCGACGACGGGTGCGTAGGCCGTCACGACGTCGTGGTCGCAGAACGTGAAGACGGTGTCGAGGTGCATCGCCGACCGCGCCCTGGGCAGACCGGCGATGATCACCTGCTCGGCGGCGCGCGATTCGAACAGGCGCCGCGCTACCCGGCCGATTGCCTGTCGCGACGTCCTCTCCCCCATTCCGATGAGCACGATCCCCTTGCCCAGGGGCATGACGTCACCGCCCTCGAGGGTCACCGCGCCGTAGTCGTGCGGCCAACCGTCGGGATCACCCAGCCAGACCTGGTAATCCGAATCCGCGAACGCGGGATGGAACCGGTACACCGCCGTGGTCAGCAGCGTCTCCTGGCGTCGCGCCGGCCAATACATCGGGTTGAGCGTGACGCCGTCGAAGATCCACGACGAGTTGTCGCGCATGAACTGGGTGTTGGGCAGTGGCTTGATGATGAAACCGGCCGGATCGGCGGCACCGAACGCAGTCAGGAACGGGCCGTGGAACTCGTCCGGGACTTCGAAGTGAGCGATCCCGCCGATGAGATGTTCAGCCAGGACCTCGGCTTTCATTTCGTCGAGCCACGACCGGATCTCCACCGCTACACCAGCGCCCACCAGATCATCGGTGATCTTGCGGTCCAGCAGCCAGGCTCTGGCGGCGGCATCGGCCACGACGTCGGCGAGCAGATCCTGCAGTTCCAGCACCTCGACTCCACGGTCGTGCATCTTGGCAACGAAGTCGAAATGGTCTCGACGGGCCTGCTGCACCCAGATGACGTCGTCGAAAAGAAGATCCTCGCAGGTTTCGGGAGTCAGACGCTGGTGGGCGAGTCCCGGTGCGCACACCATCACGCGGTGCAGTTTCCCGATTTCCGACCACACTCCGACCCGTGGATGTTGTTCGGCCATAGTCTGATTCACCTTTGCTTGTCGTGCCGAGCTCTGCGGGGTGGTATCAGATGACGCTGAGTTCGCCGGTGGCGAGCAACACGACGGCCAGCGCCGAGATCGCCGCGATGCCGGTGAAGATCAACCATTCGGGCTTGGTGAACACCGGCAGCCGACGTTCTTTGCGGGCCCAGACGAACAAGGCCGTACCGATGAGATAGAACAGCGCAGCGACGAGCAGGTACTCCCACCCTCCGGCGAACACCAGCCACACCGCATAGATGAGCGCGATCGCGCCGATGGCCAGGTCGCGGCCCCGTCCGCCACCCGCTTCGTAGGTCTCGCCGCGGACCGCGAGAAGTACCTGGTAAGCAGCCGACCACAGGTAGGGCAACAGGATCAGCGACGTGGCCAGCAGGATCAGGTTCAGGTAGGTGCTCTCGTTGGCCAGAGTCCACAGCAGCATGATCTGGACGCACCCGTTGGTCAGCCACAGCGCGCCGGCGGGCGCATGGTGGGCGTTCTCCCGGCCGAGGAAGGCGGGCATCACGGCGTCGGTGGCGGGTAGCTGCAGAATCTCTGCGCACAGCATCACCCACGCGATCAGGGCTCCGAGCAGCGACACCACCAGCCCGATCGAGATGAAGCCCGCTCCCCACGCTCCGACCTGCTCCTCCATCAACCCCGCCATCGACGGATCGGGCAACCCGGCCAGCCGGGCCTGTTCCATCAACCCATAGGACAGGAAGTTCACCAGCAGCAGCAGCGCGAGCACCGCGAGGAACCCCATTACGGTCGCGCGTCCGACGTCCCGGCGCCGGGCAGCCCGCTTGGAATACACGGCGGCGCCCTCGATGCCGATGAAAACCCACACGGTCACCAGCATCATGTTCTTGACCTGGGTCAGCGTGTCGCCCAACGGCTGACCGTCGACCTCGGTGCGGCTCCCCCAGAAGTCCGCGGTGAACAACCCGGCCTTGAAGCCGACGGCTGCGATGCCGATGAACGTCAGGATGGGCACGATCTTGGCGACGGTCACGATGACGTTGACGAAGGCGGCGGTCTGAACTCCGCGCAACGTCATCGCGTGCACGACCCACAGCAGTATCGATGCGCCGATGATCGCCGAAAGTGTTGCTCCGCCCTCGAATTGCGGAAAGAAGTAGCCCAGCGTCGAGAACAGCAGGACCAGATAGGCGACGTTGCCGATCCACGCGGACATCCAGTAGCCGAATGCCGATGTGAAGCCGATGTAGTCACCGAAACCTGCGCGCGCATAACCGTAGACGCCGCCGTCGACGTCGGGCTTGCGTTCGGCCAGGGTCTGGAAGACGAACGCCAGCATCAGCATTCCGAGGCCGGTCACGACCCATCCGATCAGCAGTGGCCCGGGCGCTGCGCTGCCCGCCATCTGGGAGGGCAGCGCGAAGATGCCACTGCCGATCATCGATCCCACGACGATCGCGGTCAGCGCGGCCAGGCCGAGTCCCGCCTTCGCGGAACCCGCCCGTCTGGCAGCGGGTGTGGTGAGGTCGGTGTCGGACATTGTTCCGCCTCTCGGGCCTCGCGGGAACGCTCGCGCCGTCAGCGACGGGGTGACCCGTCCGCCGGTCGGCGTTTTCGTCTCGGCAGAAGTCCTGCCTCACCCAGCGTCGTCGGCGAAGCACCTGAGCGGCAAGGGAATAAAGTCCCTTTCCCGACGGCGTCGGATGGGGGTGGCTCCTAGAAGTCGTCCGCCTCGTCCGCGGTGTCCGCGCCGGAAGCGTCGCTGCCGCCGCGGATCAGGGCGAGCGTGCCGGCGAGTTCGTCAGGTTTGACAAGCACCTCGCGCGCCTTCGACCCCTCCGAGGGACCCACGATGCCGCGAGTCTCCATCAGGTCCATCAACCGGCCCGCCTTGGCGAAGCCCACCCGCAGCTTGCGCTGCAGCATCGAGGTCGAACCGAACTGCGACGACACCACCAGCTCGACGGCCTGCAGGAAGACGTCCATGTCGTCGCCGATGTCGGGATCGACGTCCTTGCGCTCGCCGGCCTTCACGGCGGTGACGCCTTCGGTGTACTCGGGTTCGGCCTGCTCTTTGGTCGCCGAGACGACCGCGTGGATCTCCTCGTCGGTGATGAACGCGCCCTGCAGACGGATCGGCTTGTTGGCGCCCATCGGCAGGAACAGGCCGTCTCCCATGCCGATCAACTTCTCGGCGCCCTGCTGATCCAGGATGACCCGGCTGTCGGTCAGCGACGAGGTGGCGAACGCCAGCCGTGACGGCACGTTGGTCTTGATCAGACCGGTGACCACGTCGACGGACGGCCGCTGAGTGGCCAAGACGAGGTGAATCCCCGCGGCGCGCGCCTTCTGGGTGATGCGCACGATGGCGTCCTCCACGTCGCGCGGCGCGGTCATCATCAGGTCGGCGAGCTCGTCGACGATGGCGACGATGTAGGGGTAGGGCTTGTACTCGCGCTGCGACCCCAGGGGCGCGGTGATCTCACCGGAGCGCACCTTGTCGTTGAAAACGTCGATGTGGCGCACCCGGGAGGCCTGCATGTCCTGGTAGCGCTGCTCCATCTCCTCGACCAGCCACGCCAACGCGGCGGCGGCCTTCTTCGGTTCGGTGATGATGGGCGTGATCAGATGCGGAATGCCCTCGTACGGCGTGAGCTCCACCATCTTCGGGTCGATCAGGATCATCCTGACCTCCTCCGGGGTGGCGCGGGCGAGCAGCGAGACCAGCATCGAGTTGACGAAGCTGGACTTGCCCGATCCGGTCGAGCCGGCCACCAGCAGGTGCGGCATCTTGGCCAGGTTGGCCGAGATCATCTCGCCCTCAATGTCTTTGCCCAACCCGATGACGAGCGGATGGTGATCGGAGCGGGTGGCCGGGTCGGTCAGCACATCGGCCAGCCGCACCATTTCGCGGTCGGTGTTGGGGACCTCGATGCCGACCGCCGACTTGCCCGGGATCGGCGCCAGCATGCGGACACTCTCGGTGGCCACCGCGTAGGCGATGTTGCGGTGCAGCGCGGTGATTTTCTCGACCTTGACGCCCGGGCCCAACTCCACCTCGTAGCGCGTGACGGTGGGACCGCGCGTGCAGCCGGTCACCGCGGCGTCGACCTTGAACTGCTGCAGCACCGAGGTGATCGAGTTCTCCATCTGCTCGTTGGCAGCGCTGCGCCGCTTCGGCGGGTCTCCGGCGACGAGCAGTTCGAGCGACGGCAGCGTGTAGGGGCCCTCGACGACGCGGTCCAGTGACAGCTTCGCCTCCTTGCGCGGCTTCTTGCGAGCACGAGCGGCCGGCTCGGGAGTGGTCGGCGTATCCGCGATGTCGGGGTCGACCGGGTAGTTGTCCATCGGCGATCCACCCGGCTTCGGCAGCACCTCGGTGGTCTGGGTGGGCGACGGCCAGGCCCGATCTTCGTCGATGTATGCGGCCGGATCGTCGTAGTAACCGTCGGAGAGGTCCTGGGGCCCGACGCCGTCGGCGGCATCCCGGTCCTCGTACTCGTCGTCGTCGTAGTCGTAGTCGTAGTCGTCGCCGTGCCGGGTGGAGAACATCGCCCGCACGGTGGCCGGGACCTCCCGGATGGTCGTACCGGTCACCAGTAGCACCCCGAACAACACGCCGATGAACAGCAGCGGCGCGGCGATCCATGCCGTCAGCCCCTCGGCGAGCGGCCCGCCGATCGCGAATCCGACGAAACCGCCGGCCTGCTGCCGTGCCACCGGATCCGGCGGTGAACCCGACCACAGGTGCCACAAGCCCAGGGCGGGCACGATGATCATCGCGGTGCCCAGGATCAGTCGGGGGCGGGCTTCGGGGTCGGGCTCGGAACGCATCAGCGTGACCCCGAGGACGGCCAGCGCGATCGGGACCAGGACGACTGCGTCACCGACCAGCACCCGCACGAACGTGTCGAGCCACGCACCGACCGGGCGCGCGGCGTCGAACCACGATCCGGCGGCCACAACCACTGCCAAACCGAGCAGCGCGAGCGCGATGCCGTCGCGCCGGTGGCCGGGTTCGAGCTCGCGGGCACGGCCGACCGAACGAGCGGTGCTGCCGGCGCCCTTGGCGAGCATGAGCCAGCCGGCGCGGACACCGCGGCCCACCGCCGTGCCCGCTGTCGAGACGATCGACGGGTTGCGCGGCGCCGGCTTGCGTCGCTGCGCGGCCGGACGCGCGGGCCGCCCCCCGCCCCGCGAACCGGTCTTTGACCTGCTCGGACGGGCAGAAGAGCGAGCCGCGGTCTTACTAGCCATGGGTGCAAGCCTAGTCGCAAGGACCTCACATGCACCATCTGCCACACTGGTAACAGATTGGTTTCGATCCCTCGCCCCGGTCCGTCGATCGCGTAATAAAGTGGACAACTGTCCAGCACATGCTCAGCGAGGAGTCCCCATGCCTGTCGTTGTCGTCGCCACCATGACCGCCAAGTCCGATTCCGTGGACAAGGTCCGGCAGGCATGTCAGCAGGCGGTCGAAGCGGTGCACGACGAGCCCGGGTGCCAGCTCTATTCGCTCCATGAAGCCGACGGAACCTTCGTCTTCGTCGAACAGTGGGCCGACGCCGACGCTCTCACCGAGCACAGCAAGGCACCGGCCGTCGCCACGCTGTTCGGGACCATCGGCGACCTGCTCGACGGCGCGCCCGACATCAAGATGCTGCAGCCGGTCGTCGCGGGTGATCCCGCCAAGGGCCAACTGCGCCCGTAGTCTTTCCGAGCATGGGTGAGCTCACCGGCAAGGTCGCATTCATCACCGGCGCCGCACGCGGTCAGGGCCGGGCCCACGCGGTCAAGCTCGCGGCCGCTGGCGCCGACATCATCGCCCTGGACCTGTGCGAGCAGATCGCGTCGGTGCCCTACCCGCTGGCCACACCAGAGGACCTGGACGCCACCGTCAAGCTCGTCGAGGAGACGGGTGCGCGCATCGTGGCGTGTCAGGCCGACGTGCGCGACCGCGACGCGGTCAAGGCCGCGGTGCGCTCCGGGACCGAAGCCCTGGGCGACCGGCTCGACATCGTGATCGCCAACGCCGGTATCGCGCCGATGGCGGCCCCGGAGGCCTGGCAGGACGTCATCGATGTCAATCTGACCGGCATCTACCACACCATCGACGTAGCGATGAAGCCGATGATCAAGTTCGGCAACGGAGGATCGATCGTGCTCACCAGTTCCGTCGCCGGACTCGTCGGCCTGGGATCGCCGGTCGGCGGCTCGGTGGGCTACGCCGCGGCCAAGCACGGCATCGTGGGCATCATGCGGGTGTATGCAAACTTCCTTGCGCCGTACAGCATTCGGGTCAACTCGGTGCATCCGGCCGGCGTGAACACGCCGATGATCGACAACGAGTTCACCCGGTCGTGGCTGGACGGCATCGCTCAGGAAAGCCAGGGCGGGCCGGACCTGGGCAACGCGCTGCCGGTGCAGGCGCTCGAACCCGAGGACATCGCCAACGCGGTGTTCTGGCTGGTGTCCGACGCGGCGCGCTACGTCACCGGCGTGACGCTGCCGGTCGACGCCGGCTACGTCAACAAGCGCTGATTGCTCGGTGTCCGGCAACCCCGCGGCCCAGACCGCACTCGGCCCCATGGTGCTGGCGGCGATCGAGCACAACGAGGCACCGGGCAGACGTCTCGTCGACGACGATCTGGCCGAGTCGTTCCTGCCCGCGCGGTGGCGTTGGCTGGTCCGGTCGGCGCGGGCAGGCGGGGTGCGCCGGGCTCTCACCGCGGCGTCGGAGCGATCGGGTCCCGGGCTGTGGGCCAGCATCGCCTGCCGCAAGCGCTTCATCGACGAACGGTTGTCGGACCCGCTCAACGACGTCGACACCGTCGTCGTCCTGGGTGCCGGACTGGACACCCGGGCCTGCCGGATCGCCCGGCACAGCCAAATGCCGGTGTTCGAGGTCGACCAGCGCGTCAACACCGAGCGCAAAGCGGCGGTCTTACAGCGAGTACTCGGCGCCACGCCCCCGTCGGTGCGGCTCGTCCCGGTCGATTTCGAAACTGAGCCGTTGATGCCGGCGCTGCAGGCGGCGGGCTACCGACAGGGTGAGCGCACGTTCTTCATCTGGGAGGGCGTGACCCAGTACCTGCGTCCCGAGTCCGTGCGCAGCACTCTCGACCAGCTCAGAGACGCCGCCCCGGGAAGCCGGCTCGTCTTCACCTACATCCGGCAGGACTTCGTCGACGGCACCGACCTGCACGGAGCCGAGGCGCTCTACCGTCGATTCCGGCAACGACGGCAGGTGTGGCAGTCGGGCCTGGTCCGGGAAGACGTCGGAGACCTGCTCGACGAGTACGGCTGGCGACTCGTCGAGCAGGCCGGACCGAGCTACTTCCGCGACACCTACATCCGTCCCACCGGCCGCACGCTGTCCGCGTCACCGCTCGAGTGGACGGCGCTGGCGGAGCGCTGACGAAGTCGCGCGATCACGCTCGTGCACACTTTCGACGACGAATGGGTATCCCTGCGGCAGCGGTGGCAGACGATCACCGACAGAAGGCAGCGCCAAGCATGACGATGACCACGACAGGGGCAGAGAACGCGTCGGTGTTGATGGCCCGGAAGCGGCAACCCGCGGCGATTCACGGCGTCGCCGAACGACGGTTCGGCGGTCAGATCCGCCGCCGCGCCGCGCAGACCGCGACCGTCCTGGTCGCCGACGACGAGCCGCGTATCGCCTCGCTGGTGGCGCGCGGACTGGCTGCCCATGGCTTCGCGGTCCGGGTCGTCGCCGACGGCGCAGCGGCGCTGTCTGCGGCGCGCAGCGGCCAGGCCGATCTGCTGGTCATCGACATCGATCTCCCCCGCCTCGATGGCATCGAGGTGGTCCGGCGTCTGCGTGCCCAGGGCGTCGAACTGCCCACCCTGATGCTGCGACCGCGTGGCAGCGCCACCGGGGCCGTCGTCGGAATGGAGGGACAGGCCGACGACTACCTGTGCACCCCGTTCCGATTCGAAGAACTCCTCGTCAAAGTGCGGAGATGGCTGTCGCCGACCGGACGAACCCCCGAACCGACCCAGCTGACCCACGGCGATCTGCGGCTTGATCTGAGCGCGCGACGCGCCCACGTCGGTGACTACTGCGTCGGCCTCTCAGCCCGTGAATGCGCGCTGGCCGCGACGTTCCTCCGCCACCCCGGCGAGGTCCTGACCCGCCAACACCTGCTCAGCACCGTGTGGGGGCATGAGCATGCCGCGAGTTCCAACGTCGTCGACGTCTACGTCCGATATCTGCGGAGCAAACTGGGTGCCCGCCGGTTCGTCTCGGTGCGCGGTCTGGGCTATCGGCTCGAACAACCTGCCCGCTGAAGTAGCCCCGTCAGCCGATCTCGATCACGGTCGGCACGATCATCGGCTGGCGGCGGTAGGTCTCCCCCACCCACTTGCCGACTGTCCGGCGGACGGCTTGAGCGATCCTGGTCGGGTCGGTGATGTTCTGCGAGGCAAGGTTCTCCAGCTCAGCCTCGACCTTGCGAGCTACCGCCTCGAGCGCCTTGGGATCCTCGGAGAAGCCGCGAGACTGCAGGTGCGCAGGCGCCGCGGCTTTCCCGGTGCCGCGCCGGACGACCACGGTGACCGCGACGAAACCCGAGGACAGGATCAGCCGCTCCCCCAGAGTGGCGTCCCCGACATCGCCGGTGATCAAGCCGTCGACGAACATCTTGCCCACCGACAGCGCGCCGGCGATGGTCGCGCGTCCGGCCACCAGGTCCACGCTGACACCGTTCTCGGCCACGACGATGTTGTCCTGTGGCACGCCGGTGCGCGCGGCCAGAGCGGCGTTGGCCCGCAGCATCCGCCAGGTCCCGTGCACGGGCATGACGTTGCGCGGCCGCACGCCGTTGTAGAGGAACGCCAACTCGCCGGCGTAGGCGTGACCGGAGACGTGGACGCGCGCCTGCTGATTGGTGACGACCCGGGCGCCGATCTTGGCCAATGAATCGATCACGCCGTACACGGCTTCCTCGTTGCCCGGTATCAGCGACGAGGACAAGATGATCAGGTCGCCGTCCGTCAGCGTGATGCTGCGGTGCTCACCGCGCGACATCCGTGACAGGGCCGCCATCGGCTCGCCCTGGGTGCCGGTGGTGATCAGCACGACGCGGTCGGCCGGCATCATCTCGGCGGCGGCGATGTCGAGCACGTCCTCGTCGGCGACGTCGAGATAACCCAACTCCCGGGCAATGCCCATGTTGCGCACCATCGAGCGTCCGACGAACGACACGCGCCGTCCGAGTGCCACGGCCGCATCGATGATCTGTTGTACCCGGTAGACGTTGGAGGCGAAGCACGCGACGATGACGCGGCCCTCGGCGCCGCGGATCAACCGGTGCAGCGCCGGGCCGATCTCGCTTTCCGAAGGTCCGACACCGGGGATGTCGGCGTTCGTGGAGTCACACAGGAACAGGTCCACTCCGGCGTCACCCAGCCGCGACATCCCGGGCAGGTCGGTGGGTCTGCCATCCAGTGGCATCTGGTCGAGCTTGATGTCCCCGGTGTGCAGCACCGTGCCGGCACCGGTGTGGATCGCGATGGCAAGGCAGCCGGGGATGGAATGGTTGACGGCGAAGTACTGGCATTCGAAGACGCCGTGCTCGGAGCGCTGTCCCTCGGAGACTTCGACCAGCACCGGCTTGAGGCGGTGCTCGCGGCACTTCGCCGCCACCAGTGCGAGCGTGAACTTCGACCCGACAATCGGAATGTCGGCGCGCAACTTGAGCAGAAACGGGATCGCACCGATGTGGTCCTCGTGCGCGTGGGTGACGACGACCGCCTCGATCTCGTCGAGGCGGTGCTCGATGTGACGCAGATCGGGCAGGATCAGGTCGACGCCCGGTTCGTCGTGCGTCGGGAACAGCACTCCGCAGTCGACGATCAACAGCCGTCCCAGATGCTCGAAAACGGTCATGTTGCGACCGATCTCGTTGATACCGCCCAACGCGGTGACGCGCAGGCCGCCTGAGGCCAGGGGCTCCGGTGGGGTGAGCGCTGAATCCACTAGCGGCCCACTACCTCAGCACCGCGGCAGCGCGCATGTCGGCGGCCAGCGCCTCGATCTGTTCGGCGTTGGCCGGCATCTGGGGCAGGCGCGGGTCACCGGCCTCGAAGCCCTGTAGTCGCAGGCCCTCCTTGGCGAGCGTGACGCCGCCGAGGCGCATCTGCGCCCCGCACAACGGACCCAGCGTGACGCTGATCTTGCGTGCGGTGGCGACGTCGCCGGAGTGGAACGCGGTCATCATCTCGCGAAGCTGACTGGTCGCGACGTGCCCCCACACACTGACGAACCCGACGGCACCCATGGCCAGCCACGGCAGATTCAGCGAGTCGTCGCCGGAGTAATAGGCCAGCCCGGTCTCGGCGATGATCTGTGCGCCGCCGTGCAGGTCAGCCTTCGCGTCCTTGACCGCGACGATGTTGGGGTGCTGGGCCAGCGCCCGCAGTGTGTCCCAGGCGATCGGCACCACCGAGCGCGGCGGGATGTCGTAGAGAACCATCGGCAGGTCGGTGCTGTCGGCGACCGCGGTGAAATGGGCCAGCAGCCCGGACTGCGGCGGCCGCGAGTAGTAGGGGGTGACCACGAGCAGCCCGTGGGCACCCTCGGCGGCGCACGCCTTGGCCAGGTGCATGCTGTGCGCGGTGTCGTAGCTGCCGGCTCCGGCGATGATGCGGGCCCGGTCCCCGACCGCTTCGAGCACGGCACGCAGCAACGCGATCTTCTCGTCGTCGGTGGTGGTGGGGGATTCACCCGTGGTCCCGGACAACACCAGCCCGTCGCAGCCCTGGTCGATGAGGTGGGTGGCCAGCCGGGCGGCGGCAGCAGTGTCAAGCGTGCCGTCGGGCTTGAACGGAGTAACCATGGCGGTCAGCAACGTGCCCAAACGGGCGGGGGCGTCGAATCCGCTGGTACTCACGGGCAACTAGGTTACCTGCTCAACCCGCGTGCTCACGAATGCCTTTGGGCTGCGCCTCCGTGTCTGCCGGGTCGGCTACGCCTCCGTGCCAGCCGGGTCGGCTACGCCTCCGTGTCTGCAGGGTCGGCTGCGCCTCCGTGCCAGCCGGGTCGGCTACGCCTCCGTCGCCAGGGGGCTCGTCGCGACCTCGGTGCCGTCGGCGAGTTCAGTGATCTCGAAGTCGGAGAAGACCTGCGGCGCGAGATCGATGAGCTGACGCAGACAGGTGATCGCCAAGCGCCGGATCTCCACGTCGGCGTGCTCGCTGGCGCGCATCGCGATGAAGTGCCGCCA
>CAXEZH010000136.1:0-20019 GCA_964000695.1 uncultured Mycolicibacterium sp.
GCGAAAAGCCGGTGAGTGTTACAGGCCCTTGATCAGTACCCAGGCGACCGCCGCCGGGGCGACGAAGCGGCAGATAAACACCCACGCCCGAATCAAGGGGAAGGGGTGAGCGCCGTCGGATTGGGCCTCTTCGGTGGCGCGGGCGGTGATCGACCAGCTGCCCGACGAGGACATCATCTACGTGGGCGACACCGGCAATGGTCCGTACGGTCCGCTCACCGTGCCCGAGATTCGCCGCCACGCGTTGGCGATCGGCGACGACCTCGCCGCGCGCGGCGTGAAGGCTCTGGTCATCGCGTGCAACAGCGCGTCGTCGGCCTGTCTGCGGGATGCGCGCGAGCGCTATGCGCCGGTACCGGTGGTCGAGGTCATCCTGCCGGCCGTCCGCCGCGCCGCGGCGACCACCCGCAACGGTCGCATCGGCGTGATCGGCACCGCGGCGACGATCGCGTCCGGCGCCTACCAGGACGCCTTCGCCGCGGCGCGCGACACCGAGGTGTTCGCGGTGGCGTGTCCGAGGTTCGTCGACTTCGTCGAGCGCGGGGTGACCAGCGGCCGGCAGGTCCTCGGTCTGGCCGAGGGGTATCTGGAGCCGCTGCAACGCGCCGAGGTGGACACGCTGGTGCTGGGGTGCACCCACTACCCGATGATGTCGGGGCTGATCCAGCTCGCCATGGGCGAGGACGTGACGTTGGTGTCCAGCGCCGAGGAGACCGCCAAGGACCTGCTGCGGGTCCTCACCGAGCGAGATTTGCTACGTCCGCAGGCCGGCAACGGTCGACCCGGACCCGCCAGGCCGACCCGGTTGTTCGAGGCCACCGGCGATCCCGAGGCCTTCACCGACCTGGCTGCGCGGTTCCTGGGGCCGACACTCGACGGGGTCCGGCCGGTACGACGTCACGCCGACAGCCGTTCATGACGTTCGTCGCCGAAAGCGGCGATGTTTTCGTCACGTCCATGCCGGGCATGGCAAGCTAGTGAACGTGCGAATCACCGTCCTGGGTTGCTCCGGCAGTGTGGTCGGCCCTGATTCGCCGGCGTCGGGATATCTGGTGACCGCACCCGATACGCCACCCTTGGTTCTCGATTTCGGCGGCGGGGTGTTGGGCGCACTGCAACGGCACGCCGACCCCAACTCCGTGCATGTGCTGCTGTCTCATCTGCACGCCGATCACTGCCTGGACCTGCCCGGTTTGTTCGTCTGGCGCCGCTACCATCCCAGCCCGGCGCCGGAGCGGGGACTGGTCTACGGACCGGCCAACACCTGGGCGCGGCTCGGGGCTGCGTCTTCGCCGGAGGGCGGCGAGATCGACGACTTCACCGACATCTTCGACGTGCGGCACTGGGTGGACAACCAACCGGTCGAGATCGGGGCGTTGACCGTGCTGCCGCGGCTGGTGTGTCATCCCACCGAGTCCTACGGCATGCGGATCACCGACCCGTCCGGCGCCACCCTGGTCTACAGCGGAGACACCGGCTACTGCGATGCGCTGATCGATCTGGCCCGTGATGCCGACGTGTTTCTGTGCGAGGCGTCGTGGACGCACTCGCCCTCGCGGCCACCCCGGCTGCACCTGTCCGGCACCGAGGCGGGTCGGGCGGCCGCGCGCGCCGGCGTCTCGGAACTGCTGCTGACCCACATCCCGCCGTGGACGTCGCGGGAGGACATCATCAGCGAGGCGAAAGCCGAGTTCGACGGTCCGGTGCATGCCGTGGTGTGCAACGAGACTTTCGCCGTCACCCGCTCCTGAGTGGAGTCGTGACGAGCCGATAGGGTTGGCCTTGTGTCCAGACGAGAAGACGGCCGACTCGACGACGAACTGCGCCCCGTCACCCTCACGCGGGGGTTCACCACGCATCCGGCAGGGTCGGTGCTGGTCGAATTCGGTCAGACCCGGGTCATGTGCACCGCCAGCGTCACCGAAGGCGTGCCGCGCTGGCGCAAGGGCTCCGGGCAGGGCTGGTTGACCGCCGAGTACGCCATGCTGCCCGCCGCCACCCACGACCGCTCCGACCGCGAGTCGGTCAAGGGCCGCGTCGGCGGACGCACCCAGGAGATCAGCCGGTTGGTGGGCAGATCGTTGCGCGCCTGCATCGACCTGGGCGCTCTGGGGGAGAACACGATCGCGATCGACTGCGACGTCCTGCAGGCCGACGGCGGCACCCGCACGGCTGCCATCACCGGCGCCTACGTCGCGTTGGCCGACGCCGTCACCTACCTGTCGGCGGCGGGCCGGCTCACCGATCCGCGGCCGCTGTCGTGTGCGATCGCCGCGGTGAGCGTCGGCGTCGTGGACGGTCGGATCCGCGTCGACCTGCCCTACACCGAGGACTCCCGCGCCGAGGTCGACATGAACGTGGTCGCGACCGACACCGGCACGCTGGTCGAGATCCAGGGCACCGGTGAGGGTGCGACGTTCCCGCGATCGACGCTGGACAAGATGCTCGACGCCGCGATGGCCGCGTGCGACGAGCTGTTCGAGATCCAGAAGACGGCGCTGGAGCTGCCCTATCCCGGTGAGCTGCCGGTGTCCGGTGAACCGCCGAAGAAGGCGTTCGGAAGCTGACCGGAATGACCCGGGTCCTGGTGGCCTCACGCAACCGCAAGAAATTGGCGGAGTTGAACCGGGTGCTCGAGGCGGCCGGGGTGTCAGGGTTGACGCTGCTGTGCCTCGACGACGTCCCGGCGTTCGACGAAGCTCCCGAAACCGGCGCCACATTCGAGGAGAACGCGCTGGCCAAGGCTCGTGATGCGTTTGCCGCCACGGGTGTACCCGCCGTCGCCGACGACTCCGGTCTGACCGTCGACGCACTCAATGGGATGCCCGGCGTGCTCAGCGCACGCTGGTCGGGTCGTCACGGTGACGACGCCGCGAACACGGCGCTGCTGCTGGGCCAACTGGCCGACGTACCCGACGAGCGGCGCGGCGCGGCGTTCGTCTCGGCGTGTGCGCTGGTGACCGGGCCGGCCGACAGTGACAGCCTCGTGGTGCGCGGCGAATGGGCGGGCAGCATCGTGCGCGCGCCGCGCGGCGCGGGCGGCTTCGGCTACGACCCGGTGTTCCTGCCCGCCGGTTCGGCGGTCACAGCCGCCGAGCTCAGCTCTGCGGACAAGGACGCCGTCTCCCATCGCGGGCTGGCGCTGGCGGCGCTCGTCCCCGCGTTGCGGGCTCTGGTTCGCTGAGGCGCGGTGAACCGGTGCAGCAGCCAGGCGGCCGGCACCGTCAGCGCCAGCGTCGTCGCGATCAGGGCCGGCATCGAGCCGGTGAACAACGGCCAGTCCAGCACCAGGTGCAGCGCCACCGCCATGAGCATCGAGTGCAGCAGGAAGATCTCGTAGGAGATCTCGCCCAGCCACACCACGGGTCGGCTGGCCAGCACCCGTGCGTACCCGCCGCGATCGGCGAGCGCCGTGGACGTGTGGTTTCCGAGCACCAGCGGCGCCACCGCCAGCGTCGCGATGACTGCGTACCCCACGGCCTTCACGACCGGGGCGGAGACCGGATCGGGGCCGTGCAGGGTGCCGCCGAGCGACGTCGACACCAGCAGGAAGAGCGCGAGCGCGAGCGGGATCGCCACCGCTGCGCGGCATCGAACCCCTCGGCAGCGCAACACCGCGAGGGCCATGCCGCCGGCGAACCAGGCCAGATGGGCCGGCAGCCACATGCCGGCCGAATGGGGTAGGAGGTCGGTGGTGGTCACCAGCAGCACCCACGCAGGTGTCACCGCGGCCAGCAGCGCCAGCCCGGTCAGCACGCGCCAGGGCCGCCAGCCGCGGCGCAGCAGCAGGTAGGCCAGCAGCGGCAGCACCGCGTAGAACGCCACCTCCACCGCCATGCTCCACATCTGCGACAGCCCCGGATGCAGCAGCGTCGTCAGGTAACTGTCGGTGTAGATCTGGGTGAAGGTCAGATAGCGCAGCAACCCGTACCACGACTGGCCCGGATTGGGACCGGGTGTGAACACGGTGTACACCGCGAACGTCACCACCACCGCCACCGCGTAGGCCGGCACGATCCTGCGCACCCGGTGGCGGAGGTAGCGCCGCGTGGACGGGCGCCGGGTGGTGTCGGCGGCGGCCTGCACCCATGGGCTGAACAGCAGGAACCCCGAGAGCACGAAGAACAGCGCGACCCCGATCTCCAGGCGGGCGTAGACGTTGCCGAGGTAATTGTGGTTCAGGTAGCCGGTGGCGAACGCGGCGTGCGTGGCGACGACGAGGAGGGCGGCGACGGCGCGGATTCCGGTGAGGGCGGGGTCGTGGTGTCCGGCCGCCTCAGGTGGGGCGCCAGTGCGCGCCCCGGGGCTGGCTGACACCTCGTCGAGTGTAGCCAGGTCAGCGGGGTCAGACCCCGAACTGTTCCTTGATGGCCTGGGTCTGGAAGTGCTCGACGATGATGCCGACCAGCGGGATCGTGCCGGCCAGCAGCACCCCGACGGTCTTGGCGATCGGCCAGCGCACCTTGACCGCGAGGTTGGCGGTGAACAGCAGATACACGAAGTACACCCAGCCGTGCACGACCGCGATCCAGCCCAGCGAGTCGTCGTTGAAGCCGTACTTCATCACCATCTCGTAGCAGAGCGCGATCAGCCACAGGCCGGTCGCCCACGCCAACACCCGATAGCCGAGCAGAGCCTTGCGGATCTGGTCGACGGGCGTGGTCGGGGCGGGGGAGTCGGGTGCGGTCACGGGCGGCGTCCTGTCATTCTCGGGTCGGGGTGGCGTCGCTGTCGTTCCTGGCGAGTTCGGCCAGGTAGGCGTTGTACTCCTGCAGCGCAGGGTCTGCGTCGTCCTGCGGTGCAGAGGTGGGCCGCTCCGGAAGCAGCCCGGCGGGAAGTTCGGTCACCTCGTCATGGGAGGGACTCGGTGGCGGCGCTTCTTCATAGCGGACGAACTTGAAGTACGCGTACACGCAGAAGCCGGCGAACAGCGGCCACTGCAACGCGTAGCCCAGGTTCTGGAAATCGCCAGCGGTCGATTCGAAGCGGGTCCACTGCCACCAAGCCAAGCCCAGGCAGCCGCCGGCCGCGGCGATCACCAACAGGATGAGGGCCGGCCTCCTACGCCGCGTAGTGGACACCGTTCAACGGTACCGCGCTACCATCGTCACGCTGCGGGCGCGAGTGGCGGAATTGGCAGACGCGCGGGATTTAGGTTCCCGTGTCCTAGGACGTGGGGGTTCAAGTCCCCCCTCGCGCACTCCCGCCGAGTGTGAAGCCACTGCGAAAAGTCGGCGAACTTTTCGCGCTGAGCTCACGCTCGGCGAATCAGGCCGCCACCTCGGCCGGGGCCGGGGTCGGCTCGCTCGCCTGAGCCTTGAAGCACAGGATGCTCGACACGAAGCTCAGCAGCGCGACCGCTCCGGCGAAGGCGCCGATGACAGTCTCGGCCATGGTCCAACTCGCGAGCGCGAACGCGAGCGCGATGATCGCCGTGATCAGCAGGAAGAGTCCCGTGGTGGCGACGGTCTCGTTGAACGGATCATCCGACCCTGCGGCCCGCTCGGCCATGGTCACTCCTTCTCGCGCGGTGCTTGACTGGACCGTAAATACCCAGCCCGCGATCGGCGAAACCTCGTGTTCGAACCGCCGCGATGCGCTGCCGGTGACCCGGCTCACCACCGACGGCTATTGTCTCGAGGCCCACCTGGCCCGCGTGGCGGGCATCTCATCTGCCACCATGACGAGTGATCTGCAATCTACGGGGGATTCCATACCCATGAGTGAGCTCAAGTATCTGGATCTGCACGGCGATCAGGTGGCCTACCGCGACGTCGGCAGCGGTCCGGAGACCCTGCTGCTTCTGCACGGCATGGCCGGAAGCTCCGACACCTGGCGTGCGGTGTTGCCGCAGCTGGCCAAGCGCTACCGGGTCATCGCGCCGGACCTCCTCGGTCACGGCCAGTCCGCCAAGCCCCGCAGCGACTACTCGCTGGGCGCGTTCGCGGTCTCGCTGCGCGACCTGCTCGACGAACTGGGTGTCGCGCGCGTGACGGTGGTGGGGCAGTCCCTCGGCGGCGGAGTGGCGATGCAGTTCGTGTACCAGCATCCGGATTACTGCCAGCGGCTGGTGTTGATCAGCAGCGGCGGCCTCGGCCAGGACGTCGGGTGGACGCTGCGACTGTTGTCCGCGCCGGGCGCCGAACTGCTCATGCCGCTCATCGCACCGCCACCGGTGGTGCGGGCCGGCGAGAAGCTGCGGAGCTGGTTGTCCGCGGCCAACATCCAGTCACCTCGCGGTGCGGAGATGTGGAGCGCGTACTCGTCGCTGTCCGACGCCGAGACGCGGCAGGCTTTCCTGCGCACGCTGCGCTCGGTCGTCGACTATCGCGGTCAGGCAGTCAGCGCGTTGAACCGGCTGCATCTGACCGCCGAGATGCCGTTGATGGTGATCTGGGGGGATCAGGACCACATCATCCCCGTCGACCACGGCTACGCGCTCTGCGAACTGCGGGCCGGTTGTCGTCTCGAGGTGCTGCCGGGTGTCGGGCACTTCCCGCATGTCGAGAAGCCGGCCGAAGTGGTCGACCTGCTCGATGACTTCATCGCGACCACCAGCCCCGCGGCGACCGCGGCCGGGACCCGACCCCGCTGACCGGCCCGGCCAGCACGGGCTTCACCACCTCGACGGCTCACCGGATCTGATCCTGCGGACCTCGCCGCGGGCGAAGCGCACCTCAGCGGTATCCGCGCCCCGCGAATCGGCCAACGCCGAGGAGAGGTCGAACGCGGCGTGCAGCGTCCACCGCGCGCGGCGTCGGTCAGCGCGGCTTCCGCCAGCCCGGCGGTGGGCCCGACGCGCTGTGCGGTTGCCGGCCAGCGCCTCGAGTTCCGCGGCGGTGATGACGTCGCGGGCCACCTCGGGTGCCATCACCGCCCGCATGATCTCGCGTTGGCGTCCGATCGTGAGGTCGAAGACGCGCACGACGATGAGCAGCGCCACCACGATCTGCCCCAGGATCAGCGCCAGGGCGGTCAACGGGTTCGCCCCCGCGATGGCTTGGGTGCCGTCCCACAGCCCGTGCAGCAGAACGGGAATGAGGATCAAGATGATGCCGCGGCCGATGCGGCGTGGTTCGGCCGGTCGACCCAGCAGGTAGATGATGCCGGCGCAGAAGATGGCGCTGTAGAGGATGTGGGCGGCCACTCCGCTGATCAGGCGCACCCAGATCGTTTCCATCGATGCGGCCACCGGATCGGCGCCGAAGCGTGCGCCCGCCGCGGCGATCACGTAGGAGATGTCCTCCAGGATTTCGAAACCCAGTCCGATGAACGCGCCCAGGATGAAGCCGTCGAAGGCAGTCCGCACCAGCCGTGGCGCCAGGGCCAGCAGCAGTATCAGACCGGCTCCCTTACTCAGTTCCTCGGTGATCGGGGCGGACAGCGCCGCGCCCCAGTCCAGTGACCACGCCTGTCCGAGCGTCTTGGCGTACAGCGAGCCGATCGCGTCGTTGGCGGTGGCCGCCAGAGCCCAGGTTGCCGCGAATCCACCCCAGAGAAAAGCGAGAACCAACAGTGCGGCAGGCAGTTTGGCGTAGCGGTCGATGCGCTGGGTGAACCACCAGAAGATCGCACCGTAGACGGTGAACAGGGCGACGGCCAGTGCGACGGCCGGCCCGTAAGCGGCGATCTGACCGCCGAGCTGATCGGCGATTCCAGCCAGCCCGGTGAGGACGAGCAGGAGGTAGATCCAGAACGCGGCGTTGCGCGGCTGGAAGAAGACGAAGGGACGGCCCCAGCCGGCCTTGTCGAGCACGTCGATCCGGGCCCGGTCCAACTCCGCCGTGGTGCGAGTGTCGATCGCGGTCATGCCGCGGCCTGCTCGCTGCGGCTTATGCTGTCGAGCATCCGGGACACCGCCTGATCGGAGTCAGGGTCGCCGTCGGCCGGCCCGGTCACCCTGACCACGACGCCGCGGTCGCCGAGCACGAACGCCGCCACCATGCCGTCGGTCGACAGTCCGCTCAATGGCGCCGTGACCCCGACCTCGCCGTCGTCGGTGGTGATGGTGGTTCTCTGCTCGGACATCGTCGCGCCGGAACCGCCGGTGAGCGCATCGGTGGTCTTCGCCACCTGATCGAGTAGCGCGTTCTCGTCGCCACGGAAGTCTCCGACCGTGACGGTGAACGCGACGTCGCCGTCCACGACGCTGGCTGTGTTCGGAAAACTGCCCGAGACGGGGGGCCGGTCGGCTCGGACACCCGAGGTGATGCCCCAGCCCGGTTCGGGAACGAAGGTGATGTCCCCGTCGAGCTCCAACACGTCGCCGGGCTGCACGGGGTCGTCGTAGGAGACCGCGTCATCGACCGCGGGGATCACGACGGTCAGAACCACGGCCAGCGCCATCACCCACAGCGTCGGCACCAGGCTGCGCCGATCGAGCCCGCACCAGCGGCGGTCGACCGGAACCCATGCCCCGTCGGGTTCATAGCCTGGTGCCTCGATGTCGTCTGCGGCTGCGCGCTGTGCTGTGTTCATCCCCCACCTTCACTCGGACGGCTCAGTCTAGGTCGGCCGCCGACGACCCGCACGAAGATCAGCGGGCTTGTCGCGGAGGCGGATTCGCCGCACTGCCGGGTTGCCAACACTGGTCGTCGGTCTCGCCGACCCGGCGCCGGTAGGCCGACGGCGTCTCGCCGCAGAACTGCGAGAAGGCGCGCGTGAACGAGCTGACGCTGTCGAACCCGACGGCGCCGGCCGTCCCCTGCACGGTCTGTCGCGGCGCGGCCAGCAACGCCATCGCCCGCAGCATGCGTGCGTGTAGCAGATAGGTGCGCCACGGCAGGCCGAGCGTTTCGGCGAACAACCGGCGCAGCGTGCGTTCCGACACCGACACCGCGCGGCTGACTTCTTCGCAGGTGACGGTGTCGAGATGCTGTTTGGTGTAGGCCATCGCCGCGGCCACGATCGGGTGCCCGGACGTCGGCAGGCTCAGCGGCGCTTCGTGATCGAGGGCCTCGCAGACCAGCGCCGCCAGCGTGCGGAAGAACCCGTCGGATGTCGCGTCGCCCTGCGCCCGCTCGATAGGCCAGCGCAGCGCGTAGATCATCATCTCGCGGATCAGCGGCGACACCGCCAGGATGCGCGCCCGGCTCCCGCCGTCGGGGATCAGCGACCGGTCGAACATCACCGCGACGGTCTTGACGTCGGGGTTCATCACGGCCTGGTGCTCGAGTCCGGCGGGAATCCACGCGGCCTGCTGCGGGGGCAGCAGATAGTGCGCGGAGTCGGTCTCCACCTCGACGACCCCGTGCACCGCGTACTCGATCTGGTGCACCTCGTGCGAGTGCCACCCGGTGATCAGCGCATCCCCCTCGTAGAGGTAGCTGCCCCCCAACGCGCGGCCGCCGCGACGCAGCTCGATGACCCGGCGAGAACCCGGCGGGGTCAGGTTGGCCGATTCGGACAAGAGCCTGTCCGAAGACGCGGAGACGGTCACGGATATCGACGGTACTACTGGAAGCATGCAGACCGACGACCTGATCCTGGTGAGCATCGACGACCACGTGGTGGAGCCTCCTGACATGTTCCTGCGCCACGTCCCGGAGAAGTACAAGGCTGAGGCGCCGATCGTCGTCACCGACGACAAAGGCGTGGACCAGTGGATGTATCAGGGCAGGCCGCAGGGTGTGAGCGGGCTGAACGCGGTGGTGTCGTGGCCGGCGGAGGAGTGGGGCCGTGACCCGGCGGGTTTCGCCGAGATGCGCCCCGGCGTCTACGACGTCCACGAGCGGGTTCGCGACATGAACCGCAACGGAATCCTGGCCTCGATGTGCTTCCCGACGTTCACCGGGTTCTCGGCGCGCCATCTGAACATGCACCGGGAAGAGACCACGCTGGTCATGGTGTCGGCCTACAACGACTGGCACATCGACGAGTGGGCCGGCACGTACCCGGACCGGTTCATCCCGATCGCGATCCTGCCGACCTGGAATCCCGAGGCGATGTGCCGCGAGATCCGCCGGGTGGCGGCCAAAGGCTGCCGGGCGGTCACGATGCCCGAGCTGCCGCACCTCGAGGGCCTGCCGAGTTACCACGACGACGAGTACTGGGGTCCGGTGTTCCGCACGCTGTCGGAGGAGAACGTGGTGATGTGCCTGCACATCGGCACCGGCTTCGGGGCGATCAGCATGGCGCCCAACGCGCCCATCGACAACATGATCATCCTGGCCACCCAGGTATCGGCGATGTGCGCGCAGGATCTGCTGTGGGGCCCGGCGATGCGCAACTACCCGGACCTGAAATTCGCCTTCTCCGAAGGCGGCATCGGGTGGATCCCGTTCTATCTCGACCGCAGCGACCGGCACTACACCAACCAGAAGTGGCTGCGCCGCGACTTCGGCGACAAGCTGCCCAGCGACGTGTTCCGCGAGCACTCGCTGGCCTGCTACGTCACCGACAAGACGTCGCTGAAGCTGCGTCACGAGATCGGTATCGACATCATCGCCTGGGAGTGCGACTACCCGCATTCGGACTGCTTCTGGCCCGATGCCCCGGAGCAGGTGCTGGCCGAGCTGAACGCCGCGGGCGCGTCGGACTCCGACATCAACAAGATCACCTGGGAGAACTCCTGCCGGTTCTTCGGCTGGGATCCGTTCGAGCTCACCCCGAAGGAGCAGGCGACGGTCGGCGCCCTGCGCGTCAAGGGGGCCGATGTCGACGTGTCGATCCGGCCCAGGGCCGAGTGGGCGCGGCTCTACGACGAGAAGCAGTTCGCGCGAACCTGATTCACCGCGCCAACAGTCCCCGCAGTACCGTAATCCACCCGGTGGGGTTCGGAGGACGGCGGGAGGCATACGGCCACGGGTGGTTGCGTTCCGGAATCGACTCGGCGCGTGCCTGTTTGAGCGCTGTCCGTACGTAAGCGCGCACGTGGTGCAGCGCCGGGTCGTCCCACCGATTACGGGCTTCGATCGGATCGTCGCTGAGATCGTAGAGTTCCCACTGATCGTCGAGGGGATCGCTGCGGTACACGGGTCCGCCCATACCGTCGGCGGCCAGATGCCGCACTCCGGGCTCGGTCCACGTGGCAGGGTCGTCGAACGAGCGGACCAGTTTCCACAGATGGCCCGCGCCCCCCGCGGCGGTGTCCTCCGTGACGCGGACAACGAGGCCTTCGAAGTTGGCCGCGGTGTGGGCGGGTACCCGGATGCGCAGCGGCGCAGGAACCTTCGACGTCAGCTTCAGCATCCGGGCGATACCCGAGGCTCCGGTGTCGCCTTCGAGCATGTTGTCGCGGGTCATCAGATACACGGCCCGGTCCTCGTCGGCCGCGGCGCCGTCGACCACCGGCATCAGGTCCCGTCCCGGGAGCGGGTGGACCTCGGAGAAGGAGCCGGCGAGCGCCGACGCCGTGGCGGCCACGTCGATCCCGGCGGCCGACAGCAGTGTGGGGACCAGGTCCACGTGTGACGTCGGAGCCGTCACGGTGCGCGCCGGGGTCGCACGCTGCCCCACCCGCGCGATGACGAACGGCACTCGCGTGGCCTCGTCGTACAGGTTGAACCATTTCTGGTGCAGGCCGCCGTGCGCGCCCAGGAGGTCGCCGTGATCGGCGGTGCGCACCAGCACCGTGTCGTCCGGCCCCTCGGCGGAGCCCCCCTCGGTGACCGCGCGGCGTACCCGGTCGATCGGGGCGTCCACCTCGGCGTGCAGCCGGTAGTACAGGTCGCGGTAGGCCTGCGCGTTCCGGCGATAGGTGCGCTCGATCACCCGCGCCGGGCCGTATCCGGAGTAGTAGGCCTCCCGGAACGCAATCTGCGCAGCGGGTTTGGCGGCCAGATCCTCGTCTGCGGTCGGAGCGGCCGGCACGTGCGGTGGGTCCAGCGGAGACTGCGTCAGCGGGCTGCGGCGCGACCATGCGGGGAAGAGCACGATGTCGTGTGGGTTGACGAAGCTGGCCACCAGCAGGAACGGGCGCAGCGCCGCGGGGTCGCCGGCGCGGCGGCGCGCGTAGCGGTCCTCGAGCCAGGCGACCACGCGGTCGGCGATCAACGGGTCGCGCCGGATGCCGGCATTGGAGAGCGCAGCACCGTGGGGCTCGGGGCCGACCCAACCCGAGAAACCGTACGGGGCAAGGGGATCGGCGTCCAGGTAGCGACGCACCGCACGGTGGTCGATGACGCCGTCGTCGTCGTTGGTGGCCAGAGATCTTCCGGTTTCGGCGTCGGTCAGGTCGGCGTGGGAGATGTGCCACTTGCCGTCATAGTGGGTGTCGTAACCGGCCGCGCGGAACCAGTTGCCGAGGGTGGGAACCTCGCCGGGACGTAACCAGCGCAGCCGGGAGTCGTCGTATGCCTTGCCGATGCCGTCGGTCTGCGTGACGCCGTGCAGGTCCGGGTAGTGCCCGGTGAAGATGGTGGGCCTACTGGGCACACAGGCCAGCGAACCGGTGTAGTGCCGGGCGAAGCTGACCCCGTGTTCCTCGAACCACGCTGCGCCGCGCAGGGTCCGGGTCCGCCAGTCGGTGACCGCGTCACCTTCGTAGGGCGGGGTCGCGCGTTCCTCGTCGGTCATCACGATGACGATGTCCGGTCGGGTGTCGGTCATACGGGCACTCCTTCTGATGCGGTGGCCAGCGAGGCCAGCAGTGCCCGTGATCGGCGGGCCATGATCCCGGCCAGCACGCGCTCACCGACCCGGCGCAGCGGTCCGTGCGAGGCGCGCACCGTACTCGTCAGGGTGACGGCGGTGGTGGTCGTGGAATCAGGGTGCAGAGTCCATCGGTTGTTCGCCGACACCGACGGCGGAAGACCGGCGATGTCATAGGCCAGCACACGGCCGACCTGGAAGTCGGTGATCGTCTCCACGAAGGTGTCGCGACCGACCTGGACGCGGCGTGCGGTGCCCACCCCGGGGGAATCGGCGGTGTGACGGAGCAGGCTGCAGTGGTCCACGCCGTCAGCCCAGCCGGCCGCGGCGCCGAAGTCCGCCAATAGCGCCCAGACCTCCTGCGGGCGTGCCCGGATCACGCGTGAGCAGCTGACCTCGGCCATCCACTCATCAAACTAGGTCTGCGACGCGACCGCAGGTCAACGCGCAGAAACACCGCTCAGGACGGTGCGGGCGATCGACTCGGCCCTGCCGGTCTGGAACGACCGTCCCTCGCTGAGGATGGCGTAGACAACGCCACCGACGATGGCGTCGGACGCGTCGCGGGCCGCCTCGCCGGTCCATCCGGCGGCGATCAGCCGGGCGGTGACGGTATCGCGCAACGGCGTGTTGAAGCCCGCCTGCAGGCAGGCCTGGGTGTCGGGATGCTCGACGCCGGCGATGGTCAGGATGCGCAGCATGGCGTGTCCGCGCGACGTGGTCAGTGCGGTGGCCAGTGTCACTGTCCACCGGCACACGTCAGCGGTGACGTCGTCGGTCGTGACGATCGGTCGCAGGATCCGGTCGGCGTCTTCGAGGATGACGTCGGCGACCAGCGCGTGCCTGCTCGGCCACCACCGGTAGATGGTCTGCTTGCCGACACCCGCGCGGGCGGCCACGGCCTCGATGCTGAGTTTGTCGAAGCCGCGTTCCAGCAGCAAGTCCCGGGTGGCGCCGACGATCGCGACGCGGGACTTCTCGCTGCGCCGTCTCGGGGTGGTGACCTCGGCGGTCATCAGCCGACCCGTGCCGGGCGCGGCTTTACACGCTGGACCATCGCCCGTAGTGTGCCACAAGACGAGACGTTGCGTCTCGTTAATCCGTATGGAGGTCTGACGGCGATGGCGGCAACCAAGCTGGTGATCGGCGCCAGTGGGTTTCTGGGGTCGCACGTCACGCGGCAGCTCGTCACGCGCGGAGGCAGCGATGTTCGCGTGATGATCCGCAGCACCAGTTCCACGCGGGGTATCGCTGACCTGCCCGTGGACATCCACCGCGGCGACATCTTCGACGCCGGTGCCTTGCGTGCCGCGATGAGCGGATGCGACGTCGTCTATTACTGCGTGGTCGACGCCCGGCCGTGGCTGCGTGATCCCCGCCCGCTGTGGCGCACCAACGTCGACGGCCTCCGGCACGTCCTCGACGTCGCCGCACAAGCCGACCTGGACCGCTTCGTGTTCACCAGTTCGATCGGCACCATCGGCAGAAACCCGAACGGACTGGCCGACGAGGACACCCCGCACAACTGGCTCGATGCCGGCGGCGACTACATCCGCTCGCGGGTGGCCGCAGAGGATCTGCTGATGCGCTACTGCTCCGACGCCGGGCTGCCCGGTGTGGCCATGTGCGTGGCCAACACGTACGGCCCCGGTGACTGGCTGCCCACCCCGCACGGCGGCATGCTCGCCGCCGCCGTCCGCGGCGCACTGCCCTTCGCCATCGACGGCTACGAGAGCGAGGTCGTCGGCATCGAGGATGCGGCGACGGCGCTGCTACTGGCCGGTGAACGCGGCCGCGCGGGCGAACGCTACATCGTCTCCGAGCGCTTCATGGCCACGCGTGAAATTTACGAGATCGGTTGTGCCGCAGTAGGTGTGAAGCCACCACGGTTCAGCGTTCCGATCGGGGTGCTGTCCGCGGCGGGTTACCTCGGTAGCGCGCTGGCACGCGTCCGTCGAAAGGACATCATGCTCACCCCGCTGAACGTCCGTCTCATGCACATCATGACCCCGCTCGATCACTCCAAGGCCGTCACCGAGCTCGGCTGGAACCCACGCCCCACCCCGGAAGCCATCGAGGCGGCCGCGGAGTTCTTTCACGACACCCGCCGTCCCACGGCGCCGGCCGGGGGTCCTCGGTGACGATCGCGCTGACTCCCGAACAGCAGCAGCTGGCCGAAGCCGTGGCCCAGTTCGCGCAGCGTCACGCGCCGATCGACAAGACCCGCGAGACATTCGACGCGGTGGCCCGCGGTGAACTGCCGCAGTGGTGGGATGAGTTCGTCGTCAACGGGTTTCACGCGGTTCACCTGCCCGATGAGGTCGGCGGGCAAGGCGGCACGCTGCTGGACTGTGCCTGCGTACTCGAGGCCGCCGTGACCGCGATGCTGCCAGGTCCGCTGGTGTCGACGGTCATCGCCGGCGCGCTCGCCCAACTCGCCGACGAGACCGAGTCGAAGAGCGCGGTGTTGACGCGGCTGGCCCACGGTGAGCCGGCATCGGTACTGCTGCCGGATTCTCGTCGCGTCACCGCCCGGCCGGTAGAGACAGGCTGGATGATCACCGGAACCGCGACCCCGGCGCCGGGGGTGTGTGCGGCCGACATGCTTCTGGTCGCTGCCGCCGGCGAAACGGCCACGGACACCGAGGACGAGGTCCTCTGGTTCGTCGTCGATCCGGCCGGCCCCGGAGTGCGGCTCGACGCGCTGGAGAGCACAGACAAGACCGTCGATGTGGGCGTCGTGCACTTCGACGGGTATGTCGCCGAACCCGATTCACTGCTCGCCGGGATCGATCCGGTGCGGGCCCGGTGCCTGGCCGTGGCGCTGACGGCATGCGCCGCGGTGGGCGCCATTCGCTGGTGTGTGGACGCCGTCACCGACCATCTGCGTACCCGCGAGCAGTTCGGCAAGCCCATCGGGACCTTCCAGGCGTTGCAGCATCAGGCCGCCATGCTGCTGGTGAACTGTGAACTGGCCACGTCGGCGGCATGGGACGCCGTGCGCGCGGCCGAGGAAGACCGGGTGCAACACGAGATCGCGGCGGCGGGGGCGGCGCTGATGGCCGTCAGTCCGGCGCCGGAACTGGTCCTCGACACCCTGACGATGTTCGGCGCCATCGGCTTCACCTGGGAGCACGATCTCCACCTCTACTGGCGAAAAGCCACCAGCCTGGCTGCGTCGATCGGACCGGCGGGACGTCATGCGCACGCCCTCGGAGAACTGAGCCGAACCCATGATCGCGACGTGTCGGTGAAATTGGGTGATCTGGACCGTGAGTTCCGCGCGCACGTGGCGGCCGTCCTCGACGAGGCGGCCACGCTGCGCAACGACAAGCCGGGCCGCCAGGGCGACTACCCGAACCTGGCCACCGGCCCGCAGCGCACGTTGCTCGCCGAGGCCGGCCTGATCGCCCCGCACTGGCCCCGACCGTGGGGCGTGAACGCCACGCCGCGCCAACAACTGATCCTCGACGAGGAATTCGCCAAGCGGCCCGATCTGGTCCGGCCGTCGCTGAACATCGCCGAATGGATTCTGCCCAGCGTGATCAGCGCCGCGCCGGAGCAACTGCAGCAGCGGTTCATTCCCGCTACCCAGCGTGGCGAGCTGGGCTGGTGTCAGTTGTTCAGTGAGCCCGGCGCCGGGTCGGATCTGGCGTCGCTGACCACCCGGGCGACCAAGGTCGACGGCGGCTGGCGCATCACCGGACACAAGATCTGGACCTCGTCGGCGCACACCGCGGACTATGGTGCGCTGTTGGCCCGCACGGACCCCGACGCCGCGAAGCACCGCGGTCTGGGCTATTTCATCGTCGACATGCGCGCCGACGGCATCGAGCTGCAGCCCATCCGGCAGGCCAACGGTGAGGCCCACTTCAACGAAGTCTTCCTCGACGACGTGTTCGTACCCGACGAGATGCTGCTGGGCGGGCCGACCGACGGGTGGGGTCTGGCCATCGCCACGATGGCGCAGGAGCGGGTGGCGATCAGCGGCTACGTCAACGCCGACCGAGCCGGGATACTGCGAAGGCTGGCCAATGACGCTGGCCCGGATCAGCACCGCGTGCTGTCGGCGTTGGGCGAGGCCGATGCGTACGCCAACGCGATCAAGGTGCTGGCGGTGCGCGAGGTGATCCGGCTGCTCGACGGACAGCCGGCCGGCCCGGCCTCCAGCATCGCCAAGGTGGCGATGAACGTCATGCTGCGACGCACGTTCAAAGCCACTCTGGAGCTCACCGCACCAGCGGCGTTGACGGAGAAGGCATCAGCGGCGGACTCGCCGTCCGTGGTCGAGCCGTACTTCCATCTGCCCGCCGAACTCATCGGTGGCGGGACCAAGGAGATTCAGCTCAACATCATCGCGCAGATGATTCTCGGCCTGCCCCGCCGGTGACGGCGCCAACCGACCAAGGGAGTGTCACATGGGATTACGCGGTGACGCCGCGATCGTCGGCTACGTGGAGTTGCCGCCTGAGCGGATGAACAAGGCGACGGTCGCACCGTTCACACTCGAACAGTGGGCCGAGCTGTCCGCCGCGGCGCTGGCCGACGCGGGGCTGTCCGCGGAGCTCGTCAACGGCATCACCACGTCCCCGCTCGCCGAGTCGGAGATCTTCGTTCCCTCGACCGTGGCCGAATACCTCGGCGTGGACGCCAACTTCGCCGAGCATGTCGACCTGGGGGGTGCGACGGCGGCGGCCATGGTGTGGCGGGCAGCAGCGGCGATCGAGCTGGGCATCTGCGACGTGGTGTTGTGCGCGATCCCCGCCCGGTACATCACCCACACGTCGGAGAAGAAACCCAAGCCGCTCTCGGACGCCGTCTTCTTCGGCGCCTCCAGTAACCAATTCGGCTCCCCGCAAGCCGAATTCGAGATCCCGTACGGCAACCTCGGTCAGAACGGTCCGTACGGTCAGGTGGCCCAGCGGTATGCCGCCGTCTACGGCTACGACGAGCGCGCGATGGCCAAGATCGTCGTCGACCAGCGGGTCAACGCCAACCACACCGAGGGCGCGATCTGGCAGCACACACCGCTGACCGTCGAGGACGTGCTGGCGAGTCCGGTCATCGCCGACCCGCTGCACATGCTGGAGATCGTCATGCCGTGCGTAGGCGGGGCGGCCGTGGTGGTCGCCAGCGCCGAGGTGGCGGCTCGCGCCAAGAACCGTCCGGTGTGGATCAAGGGTTTCGGCGAGCATGTGCCGTTCAAGACCCCGACCTACGCCGCCGATCTGCTGCACACCCCGATCACCCGGGCGGCAGACACGGCGTTCGCGATGTCGGGTTTGACTCGGGAGCAGATGGACATGGTCTCGATCTACGACTGTTACACCATCACGGTTCTGCTCAGCCTCGAGGACGCGGGCTTCTGTGCGAAGGGCTCGGGCATGGAGTTCGTCGCCACCCACGACCTGACGTTCCGCGGTGATTTCCCGCTCAACACCGCGGGCGGACAGCTCGGCTTCGGGCAGGCGGGCAACGCCGGTGGCATGCACCATGTCTGCGACGCCGCCCGCCAGATCATGGGACGCGCGGGGCCTGCTCAGGTCGCCGGCTGTGATCGGGCCTTCGTGTCGGGCAACGGCGGCATACTCTCCGAGCAGACCACCCTCGTGCTGGAAGGGGATTGAACGTGGACCTGTCGATGTTGCAGCGGCCGATGCCGGTCAAGACACCGACCACGGCGCCGTTCTGGGATGCCCTGGCCGAACATCGGGTCGTGATCCAGTATTCGCCGTCGTCGGGCTCGTACGTGTTCTACCCGCGAGTGCGTGCACCGCGCACACTGGCCGACGACCTGGAGTGGCGCGAGATCTCCGGAATGGGCACGGTGTATTCGTTCACGGTGGCCCGCCGGCCCGTCGGGCCGCATTTCGCCGATGCGGTGCCTCAATTGCTGGCCATCGTGGAATGGGACGAAGGCCCCAGGGTGACAACGGAGTTGGTCAACGTCGAGCCGGACGACATCACGGTGGGCATGCGGGTGCGGCCGGTCTTCTGCGACTACCCCGAGCACGATGTGACGATGCTGCGCTACGAGCCCGCGGATCCACGATGACTGACGAACAGCAGATCGGCGACCTCTTGGTGCGGTACGCGACCGGGATCGACCGACGTGACTGGGACCTGTTCCGTACGGTGTTCACCGAGGACTGTGAGCTTGACTACGGCGACATCGGAGTATGGCGCGGAGTCGACGCGGTGGTCGACTTCATGATCGCCGCCCACGACATGGCCGGGCACACCCTGCACCGGATCACGAACGCGACGGTTTCGGTCGACGGGGAAACCGCCACCGCGCGGGCCTACGTCGATGCTCTGATCATGTCTCAGGACAACAGCTCCGGCGTCAATGCCGCGGGCTTCTACGACGACGAACTAGCGCGTACCCCGGCAGGCTGGCGCATCGCGCGGCGACGGTTCACCACCGTTCTGGTCAGGACGGTGAGCGCCGGATGACCTCGCGTCAGATGTTTGCACGTAAGGACGCGGTGTAGATGGTCGGTCAGGCCATCGACGCCGCAATGGACGGATGCTGAGGCGATCCCGATCGCTGCGGGGTGAACAGGTCGGTGGCGGTGCTTCGTCCACGTAGCAAGGTCTGTCCGGCAGGAATCCAGCGCGCTCGCTCGGCGGTTGCGGTGGCGGACCTCGCGGCCCCGGAACACAATGTGCGGCTGCCGAATTCCTTGGCGTGATCGGCCAGCCGTGCTGCCTCGTTCACGGCATCGCCAACGACGGTGTACTCGTAGCGGTTCTCTGCCCCGATGTTGCCGGCGAAGACCGGCCCGGCCGACACCCCGATGCCGAAGTCGAGCGGCAAGCTGCGCAGTTCGTCCGCCAGTACGCGGGCGGTCGACAACGCGGCGGTAGCGGGTTCGTCCACGCGCAGCGGCGCGCCGAACACTGCCAGTGCGGCGTCGCCTTGGAACTTGTTGATGAGCCCGTGGTGCGCGTCGACCTGGGCCACAACGATGCGGAAGAACGCGTTGAGCACCTCGGCGACCTCGTGCGGTTCGCGCTCGACGGCGAGCTGCGTGGAGTCGACGAGATCGATGAACAACACTGCGACGTCGCGTTCGTCTCCGGTGGACGTCTCCTCCGCGGCGACTGCGTGGCGCGCGACTTCCTCACCGACGTGCCGACCGAACAGGTCTCGGAGTCGATCGCGTTCCCGCAGCCCGGCGACCATGCTGTTGAAGCCGCTCTGCAAGCGGCCGATCTTGGACCATTCGTAGACGTCGACGGAACGGTCGATGTGGCCGCGCTCGACGTCGGCCATCGCCCCGATCACCTGGTTGACCGGATCGGAGATCGACATCGACACCAGGATCATGGCCCGCAGGCCGAGCAGTACGGCCACCAGGGCCAACACCAACAGGGCCAGGTCGATCGACGTCGACTCGTCGATGAGCCAACTGTTGGACCGCA
>CAXEZH010000137.1:0-4292 GCA_964000695.1 uncultured Mycolicibacterium sp.
CGCCAAAGCCTATGTGGCCGAGCGCGCCCCGGTGATCATCCAGGACTGCGTTCAGCTGCACGGCGGCATCGGGGTCACCTGGGAACACGACCTGCACCTGTTCCTTCGCCGGGCCTCCCTCAATCGCGCGATGTTCGGGTCACCGGAAGACCACCACCGCGCCGTGTACGCACTGAGCAGAAAGACACAGGCATGACCGAGACCGTTACCGCCGGCGAGAAGACCGAAACCGTCGACGAATTCGCGGCGCGGGCACGGACCTGGCTGGCCGACAACATGCCCCCCATCGACCCGGACGACCCCCCGTTCTCGGTGCGCGCCGAAGCCGCATCCTGGGAGCGCGCCAAGGAACTCCAGAAGCGGCTCTATGAAGGCGGTTTCGCCGGCATCTGTTTCCCCCGCGAGTACGGAGGGCTGGGCCTGGACTACGCCTATCAACGAGCCTTCGACGCCGAGTGCCGCGCCTATGAGATGCCGCTGATCCTCAACACTCCCTCGTTCACCATCTGTTCGGCCACGATTCTGGACATGGGCAGCGAGGAGCAGAAACGCGCGCGCATCTCGGCGGCGATCCGAGGCGAGGAAATCCTCGTCCAGCTACTCAGCGAGCCCAACGGCGGATCCGATCTGGCGGGGGTGATCACGCGCGCCGACCGCCACGGCGACAGGTGGATCATCAACGGCGCCAAGACGTGGAGCACCAGCGCATTCGCCGGCGACTACGGCCTGATGCTGGCCCGCACCGACTGGAGCGTGCCCAAGCACCAGGGTTTGACGATGTTCCTCGTGCCGCTCGATGCGCCGGGCATCACGATGCGCCGGATCAAAGAGGTCAACGGCAACGAGGAGTTCTGCGAAGAGTTCTTCGACGGCCTGGAGTTGGGCGACGACGCGGTGGTCGGCGAGGTCAATGACGGGTGGACGGTGGCCTCCCGTCAGCTGTTCCACGAACGACGTGCGGTCGGTGGCGGTTCGGAGTTCGCCAGCGGCACGGGCGCCGAGAACGCCAGCGAGATGCCGCCCAATCACGTCGCACTGGCCGAGGCCACCGGGCAGGGCGACGACCCCCGGGTTCAGGACCTCGCCGGTCGTGCGCTGGTTCGCAGGCTGGTCAAGGAGCATCTGATCGAGCACGTCTTCCGCGGGGTCTCCGACGGGTCCCTTCCTCCGACCTCAGGCACCCTGATCAGGCTGTTCCACGCTGAGACCACCGAGCTGGAAATCGACACCGCTCTGACGATCGCCGGCACTGCCGGCGTCGTCGACGACGGCAGTGGGCTGCTCGACGTCGGGGTGCGGTATCTGTCACGCCAGACCGGATCGCTGGGCGGCGGCACGTCGGAGATGGCGCGCAACGTGATCGGTGAACGCATCCTGGGGTTCCCCCGGGAGTTCGCCGCCGACCGCGGTGTCCCCTTCAACGAGGTCAAGCGCAACAAGAGCTGACGCCGGTTCAGAACAATGCCTCCTGATACGCCGGCGCAGGTCTCGGCGCCGCCGGCGCCTCCCGGAACGCGCGACCGTCACCAGTCAAGCCGTGGCGGGCCACCAACGGTGCCGCCCTGCGCTGCAGCATGGTTCGGTACTCCGCCGGCAGATACGCTCCGCGCCGATACAGGGTGCGGTAATGCGCCACCAGGTCCGGGCGGGTTCGGCCCAGCCAGTCCATGAACCAGCCCCGGGTGCTCCCGCGCAGGTGCAGACCGAACACCGTGACGCTCGTCGCACCCGCGGCCGCGACCGCCCCCAACAGCCCGTCGAGGTGTTCTTCGGAGTCGGTCAGATACGGCAGCACCGGCGCCACCATGACGTGACAGTCCAATCCCGCATCCCGGATCGCTGCGATCAGCGCGAGCCGTGCCTGCGGCGTCGGGGTGCCGGGCTCCACCTCGGCGTGCAGGGCCGGATCCCCCACCGCCAGCGACACGGCCACGCCCACCCGCACCCGCTCGGCGGCGCCGACGAGCAGCGGCAGATCCCGGCGCAGCAGCGTGCCCTTGGTGAGGATGGAAAACGGTGTGCCACTGTCACGCAGAGCGGCGATGATGCCCGGCATCAGCGCATACCGGCCCTCGGCCCGCTGGTAGGGGTCGGTGTTCGTGCCGAGCGCGACCGTCTCCCGCGCCCACGACGGCCGGCGCAGCTCGCGGCGCAACACCTCGGCCACGTTGGTCTTGACCACCACCTGGCTGTCGAAGTCGCTGCCGCAGTCGAACTCGAGGTACTCGTGGGTGGGTCTCGCGAAGCAGTACCGGCAGGCGTGCGAGCAACCGCGGTAGGCGTTCACGGTGTAGTTGAAGGGCAGCCCGGTCGACGACTTGGGAATCTTGTTCAGTGCGGATTTGCACACCACTTCGTGGAAGGTGATGCCCTCGAACTGCGGTGTCCGCACACTGCGTATCAGGCCGATACGCTGGAGTCCGGGGAGTGCGCCGTCGTCGACGTCGATACTCTGACCCGCCCAGCGCATGCTTCATGCGAACACACGTTCGATTACGTGTCAAGAATCCGCGACACGGACACATCTAAGGGGCCCATGCCGACTTCCGACCACACTGCTGACCAAGCTGCTGACCACACTGACGAACTGCGCGCCGAACGGGCCTACGTGGCGCAGCTCTACGAACGTCTCGATTCCGAACGCGCCCGGCTGCAGACCCGCTACGCCGCAGCACTGCGCGGCAACGGCGGGTCGCTGGTGGACCGCGACGTCGAGGTACGTGCGCTGGCCAAGCAGGTGCACCGGTGGAATGTGGCCGACCACGGACTGTGCTTCGGCCGCTTGGACAGCGTTTCCGGTGAGCGCACCTACATCGGTCGTATCGGGCTGTTCGACGAGGATGACGACCACGAGCCGATGTTGATCGACTGGCGCGCGCCGGCGGCGCGCCCGTTCTACGTGGCGACCGGGGCGCACCCCGAGAACGTGCGCAGACGTCGCCAGTTCCACAACCTCGGTCGGCGGGTCGTCGACTTCACCGACGAGTTTCTCGGCGCCCCGGGCGACGACGGCGACGGATCCAGTGACGCAGCCCTGCTGGCGGCGGTGAACGCGCCGCGCGGTGACGGCATGCGCGACATCGTCGCCACCATCCAGGCAGAGCAGGACGAGATCATCCGCTGCGACCACTCCGGGGTCCTGGTCATCGAGGGCGGCCCCGGCACCGGCAAGACGGTCGTGGCCCTGCACCGTGTCGCCTACCTGCTCTACACGAGGCGCGAACGCCTGGAGAGCCACGGCGTGCTCGTCGTCGGGCCGAACGCCGACTTCCTCGACCACATCGGGCGGGTCCTGCCCTCGTTGGGTGAGACCAATGTCGTGTTCACCACCACCGGTGATCTGGTGCCCCACCTGACGGTCACCGCCGAGGACGGCCCTGCGGCCGCCGCGGCGAAGGGTTCGCTGAAGATGCTCGACGTCCTGGCGGCGGCGGTCGCCGACCGCCAGCGGGCGCCCGACGATCCGCTGCCGATCAACCTCTCCGACGTCGCGGTGCGTATCGACGCCGAGACCGCCGAGTGGGCCATCCAGGAAGCGCGGGCCGGCGGAGCGCCGCACAACGAGGCCAGGGCGGTGTTCGTCGACGTCGTCACCTGGGTGTTGACCGAACGCGCGATCGCCAGGATCGGGCGCGGATGGTTGACCCGTGACGACCGCGCCGCCTGGGAGCACCTGCGCGCCGACCTGGTCGACGAATTGGAAGACCATGCCGGCTTCGCCGCGGCGTTGAACCAATTGTGGCCGGTGCTGACGCCGGAAACCCTTCTCTCCGAGCTCTACTCCTCGCACGACCGGCTCCGCGCCGCAGGCGCCGACGCGGCGCTGTGGCGTGCAGACGGCGCCGCGTGGACGGTGTCCGATGTGCCGCTGCTCGACGAACTGGTCGACCTGCTGGGTCACGACCGCTCCGGCGAGGAGGCCGCCGAACGGGAACGCCGCGAGGAGGCCGCCTACGCGGCCGGGGTGCTCGACCTGATGATCGGCCGCGAAGACCTGATGGACGACGAGGACCAACTACTGGCCGGCGACGTCATCGGCGCCGAGGACCTCGCCGAACGCTTCCTCGAACGCGACACCCGCGACCTCGCCGACCGCGCCGCAGCCGACCGCAACTGGACCTACGGGCACGTGGTCGTCGACGAGGCACAGGAACTCTCCGAGATGGACTGGCGCGTCCTGATGCGGCGCTGCCCGAGCCGCTCGTTCACCATCGTCGGTGACCTCGCCCAGCGCCGCTCGGCCGCCGGCGTGGGATCCTGGGATGCCGCACTGGAGCCTTACGTCCCGGGGC
>CAXEZH010000138.1:0-22168 GCA_964000695.1 uncultured Mycolicibacterium sp.
GTCCTCGGTCAGCACTGCCAACGACTCCAACATCAGGCCGGCCAGCCACGGATTGGCCCGGAACTGCACCCGGTGGGTGACCTCGTGCAGGCACACCCACATCCTGAAGTCGGCTGGGGCGACGCGTAACTGGCGTTCGACGGCAATGACGTTGGGATAGACCAGCAGCAGCTCACCGCCACCGGCTGCGAACGGGTCGTACTGGCCCAGAATGCCCGACGACACGAACGCCAGCACCGCACCTGTCTGCGCTCCCGCGACACGTCCGCTGATCATCCGCGGCTTACCGGTGTCGTCGGCCGGACCGCCGGTCATCACCCGCATCGAGCGGGTCGCGGCGCGAATCCACTCCGGGCGGTTGACGATTCGCGCTTCGGGAACGTCGCCGCCCTCGGCCAGCCCGGTCACTTCCCGCACCGGGATCTCGGCCGCCCGCGCTGCTTCGCTCAGCTGGTCGATGGCCTGGCGCCGGGTGTAGTCGGTGGCTGCCGGTTCCGGCCGGGCCAGCTTGCCGCCGAGTGTCGCCGCCAGGTTCCAGTCGACCGCACGGCCCACGTTGAAGCCGGTGCCGCTCTGCGGGCTCATGCGGCGCACCCACAGGACCGCAGTGTCGCGGCGAAGGCGTCGAGCGCGGTGCGCCCGGTGGGCCCGGCGTCGTTGGACATCAGCGCGAACGTCAGCACCCGACCGCTCTTGTCGGTGACGAATCCGGTGAGGGTGTTGGTCCCGGTCAGCGAGCCGGTCTTGCCCCGCAGATACCCGGCTGCCGCGGTGTCGAGGTAGCGGTTGGACAACGTGCCGCTGCCACCGGCGATCGGCACCAGGTCCACCAGCGGCCGCAACGCCGGAGCGGAGTCCCCGACGGCGGCGGTGACGATCTCGTCGAGGGTCAGCGCGGTCAACCGGTCGTCCACCGACAGTCCGCTGGAATCGAACAGCCGCGCTCCCGAGGTGTCGATACCGGCGTCGTCGAGCGTCGCCAGCACCGACCGTGCGGCGCCGTCGAAGCTGGCCGGCCGGCTCAGCGCAACCGCCACCTCACGGCCGATGGACTCGGCCATCACGTTGTCGGAGAAGTTCATCATGTCGCGCAGCCGCTGCATCAGCGGCGGCGACTGCACCGACGCGATCTCGGTGCCGTCGACACTGCGGTCACGGGGCAGCACGGTCACCGTGTTCGGGTCGACGCCCAGCGCCACGGCCAGGGCGCGGCCGGCATCCAGGGCCGGGGTCTTCGAGCGCCGCGATTCCACGCTGACCGGCTGGGTGCGGCCACCGTCGAGCATGACCGGTTCGATCGGGGCGATGTCACCGCCGTCGATGTCCAGCGGATCCCACCCCACCGCCATCGTCGGACCCGCGTAGGCGCTGACGTCGACCTGCACTCGGTTGACCGCGAAACCACTGCGGCGCACCTGATCGGCCAGGTCGACGATGCGCGCGGCGTCGCGGTACCAGCTCTCCTCGCCCCGCGGGGCGGCCGACAACGTCTGGTCACCGCCGCCGACGAGGACCACCGTTCCCGGGGTGCCGGACACCACGCGGGTGGTCAACCGGTCCTCGCGGTCCAGCGCCAGCAGCGCCGCCGCGGCGGTGAGCAGCTTGTTCGTCGAGGCCGGCTGCATCGGGATCTCGGCGCCCACCGCCCAGAGCTCCTGCCCGGTCATCGCGTCGGTGATGCGGCCGGTGAACCTGCCCAGGTTCGGGTCGGCCAGTACCGGCGCCAGCGCGCGGGCCAGGCCGCGCGGGGTCGGGGCCGTCGCGTCCGTGGAGACCGGGACGACTTCGGGTTCGGCGGTGGCCGGCGGCGGAGCCGGCTCGACGGCCACCTCGTCGCCGGTCTGGCGGGACGCCACCACCGCGGCGGCGGCGACCACCGCCACGACCAGCAGCGCTACCGCCGCCCCCACCACCACATAGGTGGATCGTTGCCACCGAGTGGGCCGCATGTTTCTCCTGCCCTCGATCGACAACCCGAGCCACCCCTGTAGAGCAGGGTATCCCTCGTCTAGGGTTAAGCCGCGTCGTCACCCGACGACCCCGTGGTCACACGATGTTTCGGCAGTCTTTTGGTACAGGTGGAGGAGTCGCGACGGTGCAGTTCGATGTGCTCATCGAGATCCAGAAGGGGTCCCGCAACAAGTACGAAGTGGACCACGACACCGGCAAGGTGAAGCTGGACCGATATCTGTTCACCGCCATGGGCTACCCCACCGACTACGGCTACATCGAGGACACCCTCGGCGAGGACGGCGACCCGCTGGACGCGCTGGTGCTGCTGCCCGAACCCGTGTTCCCGGGCTGTGTGGTCGAGGCGCGTCCGGTCGGCATGTTCCGCATGACCGACGAGAAGGGCGGCGACGACAAGGTGCTGTGTGTGCTCGCCGATCCGCGCTGGGACCACATCACCGACATCGGCGACGTGTCGGAGTTCGAACTCGACGCCATCAAGCACTTCTTCGTGCACTACAAGGACCTCGAGCCGGGCAAGTTCGTCAAGGCCGCCGACTGGGTCGGCCGCGAAGAGGCCGAAGCCGAGGTCAACCGCTCGATCGAACGGTTCAAGGCCGAAGGGCACTAGCCAGACCGGCGCGAGAGTGCTGTCAGGGTCGTGCGCAGATGCGGTCCACGACCCTCATCGCAATGTCGGCGCCGGAGTGACCTGCACCATGGACGATTTTGCGTGCCTGTAACACGCCGTAACGTCACTGTTCAATCGGGCTCCCATCATGGCGGTGTGTTACTGCATCAAGGGATCGGCCTGGAGGCGTTCAACGCGATGCCGACGCGCCGGGCGGTGCACGCCGTCTTCGAGTGCTGCTACAGCGTTCCGCTGGCCGCCGACCTCGTGCGCGCCCGCCCCTTCGACATTCATGAACAGCTGTTCCGGTACGCCGACGCACAGTTGTTCAGCCTCGGCGAGGAGTCCATCGACTCCATCCTGCAGGCCTATCCCGACGTCGGCCGGCGGCCGGGCAGCGAGAAGTCCCACGCCGAGCAGTGCGCGATCATCGACGAGCGGCCCGAGATCATGGCCGAGTTGTCCGCCGCGTCGAAGTCCTACCTGGAGCACTTCGGTTTCGGGTTCGTCATGTACATCAACGGCTACGGCGCCGACGATGTGCTCGCCGCGCTGCACGACCGCCTGCACAACGAATACGAGACCGAACGCAAAGTGGTGCGCAACGAGTTGGCCCGGATCAACCGGACCCGGCTCGAACGCATGCTCGGCCCCGAAGGTGGCTACGACAACTGGTGACAACCCGCGCCGACCGGTGACGCCTCACCGCCCCGGCTCGCGCCCGCTCACCTAGGCTCGTCCCGGGGAGCACACCGCCGAGACCCACAGGTCACCCCCACTTTCTGTCGCTTCCCGACCTTGCCGCCAGAACCGCAGGCGGGGCTGTGGTGTGGGCCAACGACGATGTGTTCGCCGAGAAAGAGAACCTGATCAAACCGGGGCCCGCCGAGCACCAGCCCGCCACCTTCGGTCACAAAGGACAGGTCTACGACGGCTGGGAGACACGCAGGCGCCGCGGGGTGACGGCCGAGTCACACGATTCGGCCGTCATCAGGCTCGGCGTGCCGGCCGTCGTCCGCGGCGTCGTCGTCGACACTGCATGGTTCACCGGAAACTATCCGCCCGAGATCTCCGTCGAGGCCGCCTTCGTCGAGGGCTACCCGTCGGTGCAGGAGCTCATCGAGGACCACGGCAAGACGGACTGGACCACCATCGTGGAACGCTGCGCCGTCAACGGCGACACCCGCAACCCGTTCCCCACGTCCTCGTCGCGGCGCTGGACGCATCTGCGGCTGTCCATCTATCCGGACGGCGGCGTCGCGCGGTTCCGCGTGCATGGTGAGGGTCTGATCAACCCCGACTTCGCCGAGAACATGACGCTGGACCTCGCCGCGCTCGAGAACGGGGGGCGAATCACCGCCTGCTCCAACATGTTCTACAGCTCACCGAACAATCTGTTGCTGCCCGGGGTGGCTCGCACCATGGGTGATGGGTGGGAGACCTCGCGGCGCCGCGACGCCGGCAACGACTGGGTGGAGATGAAGCTGGCCGGCCAGGGCGTGCTCGACGCGATCGAGTTGGACACCTCGTACTTCGTCGGCAACGCCCCGGGTGCGGCCCGTCTGTCGGGCCGCGACGGCGACGGTGCGTGGTTCGACATCCTGCCGCTGACCGAGCTGCAGCCCGACACCCGGCATCGATTCCGCATCCACGAGCGGCGCCCCGTCACCGCAGCGCGCCTGGACGTCTACCCCGATGGCGGCATGGCCCGGGTGCGGCTGTTCGGCTCACTGACCGCCGACGGCCTGCGCGAGGTGTGCGACCGCTGGGCGGCCAGCGCCTGACGCGGCTCAGGGACGCGGGCCGGACTGCGGGTCGGCCTGCCCGGCGACGTCCTCGGCTTCGGAGGCCAGCCGCCGGGCATCCTTGCGGGTCTTGTACAGGCTGGCCACGGTGGTGATCAGCAGCGTCACGACGATCACGGCCAGCGACCACAAGGTCGGGATCTCGGGTACCGGCACGTGCTCGCCACCGTTGATGAACGCCAGCTCGTTCTCGTGCAGCGCATGCAGCAGCAGCTTGACCCCGATGAAGAACAGGATGAACGCCAGTCCCTGCGACAGGTACACCAGCCGCTTGAGCAGGTCGCCCAGCAGGAAGTACAGCTGGCGCAACCCCATCAACGCGAACACGTTCGCGGTGAACACCAGGTAGGGCTCCTGGGTCAATCCGTAGATCGCCGGGATGGAGTCCAGCGCGAAGATCAGGTCGGTGGTGCCCAGCGCGACGATCACCAGGAACATCGGCGTCATCAACCGCTTGCCGTTCTCCTTCACCCACAGCCGCAGGCCGTCCCACTGGTCGGTGAACGACAGGTGCCGCTGGGCGAAGCGGACCACCACGTTGTCGGCGTCGTCGTCGTGGTCGGTGTCGCGCACCAGCTGGATAGCCGTGTACAGCAGGAACGCACCGAAGATGTAGAACACCCAGGAGAACCGGGCGATCGCGACCGCGCCGAGGGCGATGAAGATGCCCCGGAACACCAGCGCCAGGATGATGCCCACCAGCAGCGCCTGCTGCTGGTAGATCCGCGGCACCTTGAAGCTGGCCATGATGATCAAGAAGATGAACAGGTTGTCCACCGACAGGCTGTACTCGGTGAGCCAGCCCGCGAAGAACTCCAGCCCGTACTGGCTGCCGTGGAAGAACCACGTCCACAGGCCGAACAGGATCGCCAACCCGACGTAGAAGCTCAGCGCGGTGGCCGTCTCACGCCGTGACGGCTCATGCGGGCGCCGCCCGATCACGATCACATCGAAGAGCAGGATCGCGATGGTCACACTGAGCGTGATCGCCCACTCGAGTCCGCTGACGTTCATCAAACCTCCGGTCGTCGTTTCAACGCCGGAGGTCTCTTCCACCGCCGAGAAGTGCGGCCCACAACACCGGTCGATCAGAGATGGACGACGTGGTGACGACGCTGTGGCGAAGGAATACTCCCCTCCGAGGCGGTGATTCTGCCAGCCGGTCGCCCGACACGCGAATCACCCACCACCCGACGCCACCGGGGGCCGCCCGGCGCTTAGTAGTTTGTACCCGTGACAGCAGCGGATCCAACCCCCGAGATCCCCGCCCAGTTCGTGCTGTCGGCGTTCGCCCCCGAGCCGCGCACGCTGATCGACATCCTCTACGACACCGCGCGGCGCTACCCCGACGCGCCTGCCCTCGACGACGGCACGGTCCAGCTCACCTACGCCGAGCTGATCTCCGACATCGAGGACAGCGTGGCGTGGCTGGCCGCCCGCGGGATCGGCCGCGGCGACCGCATCGGCATCCGGATGCCCTCGGGCAGCTACGCGCTGTACGTCGCGATACTGGCCACGCTCGCCACCGGCGCCGCCTACGTTCCGGTCGACGCCGACGACCCCGTCGAGCGCGCGGAACTGGTGTTCACCGAGGCCGGCGTCGTCGCCGTCATCACCGAGCAGGGACTCGTCCGCGGCCCCGGGTCGTCACGCGGCTGGCGCGCCGCAGCACCGCTGAGCCGCGACGACGCGTGGATCATCTTCACCTCCGGCTCCACCGGTACGCCCAAGGGCGTCGCGGTCAGCCATCGCAGCGCCGCCGCCTTCGTCGACGCCGAGGCGCGGATGTTCCTGCAGGACAACCCGCTGGGCCCCGGAGACCGGGTGCTGGCGGGACTGTCGGTGGCGTTCGACGCCTCCTGTGAGGAGATGTGGCTGGCGTGGCGGCACGGCGCGTGTCTGGTGCCCGCCCCGCGCTCGCTGGTGCGCAGCGGGATGGACCTGGGCCCCTGGTTGGTGTCGCGCGACATCACGGTGGTCTCGACCGTGCCGACGCTGGCGGCGCTGTGGCCGGCGGAGGCCCTGGAGGCGGTGCGGCTGCTGATCTTCGGCGGCGAGGCCTGCCCGCCCGAACTCGCCGAGCGGCTCGCGGTGGAGGGCCGAGAAGTGTGGAACACCTACGGCCCGACCGAAGCGACCGTGGTGGCCTGCGCTGCGCGGCTGTTCGGGCGGGGACCGGTCAGCATCGGCCTGCCCCTGCCCGGGTGGGATCTGGCGGTCGTCGGCGCCGACGGCCGGCCGGTGAACCTCGGGGAGGTCGGTGAGCTCGTCATCGGCGGGGTGGGGCTGGCGCGCTACCTCGATCCCGACAAGGACGCCGAGAAGTACGCCGCGATGCCGACGCTTGCCTGGAGCCGCGCCTACCGTAGCGGCGACCTGGTCCGGCTGGAGGCCGACGGGTTGTATTTCGTCGGTCGCGCCGACGACCAGGTCAAGGTCGGCGGCCGCCGCATCGAGCTCGGTGAGGTGGACAGCGCGCTGGTGCATCTGCCGGGGGTCAGCGGCGGCGCGGCGGCGGTGCGGCGCACGGCCAGCGGAACCCCGCTGCTGGTCGGCTATGTCGCCAGCGCCGATCCGAACTTCGACCTGGCCGCCGCCCGGACCGCGCTGGCGCAGTCACTGCCCGCCGCCCTGGTGCCCCGTCTGGTCCTCGTCGACGAGCTGCCCACCCGCACGTCGGGCAAGGTGGACCGCGACGCGCTGCCGTGGCCGGTCGACGGAGCCGGTGACGGTGCGGACGCACCCGACCTTCTCGGTACGACGGGCTGGCTGGCCGGATTGTGGCGCGACGTGCTGGCCGCACAGGTCGACGGGCCGGAGGCGGACTTCTTCGCCCTCGGCGGCGGATCGCTGGCCGCCGCGCAGCTGATCGCCGGGCTGCGGCAGCGCTATCCGCAGGTGACCGTCGCCGACCTCTACGACCACCCGCGGCTGGGGTCGCTGGCCGGATACCTCGACGAACTGGAACCACCCCCGGCTGTCGAGCCGCGGACCGTCGAGCCGGTGTCGCGTCGGACTCAGGCCGTGCAGATCGCGCTGACCGTTCCGCTGGCGGCGCTGACCGGGATGCAGTGGGTGGTCTGGGTGGCGGTCGCCAACAATGTCGCCGCCGGTCTGGACCTGGTGCCGTGGACCGCGCCGATCAGCTGGTGGTGGGTCCTGGCCGGCTTCCTGCTGTTCGTGACCCCACCGGGCCGGATGGGCATCGCGGTCGTCGGTGCGCGGACGCTGCTGGGCAACCTGCAGGCCGGAACCTACCGACGTGGCGGCGGAGTGCACCTCCGGGTGTGGCTGGCGGAGCGGCTCGCCGAGGCGAGCGGGGCGCAGAACATGGCGGGCGCTCCCTGGCTGGTCTACTACGCCCGGGCGCTGGGCAACAACGTCGGGCAGGGCGTCGACCTGCATTCGGCTCCCCCGGTGACGGGCATGCTGACGCTGGGGCACCGCTGCTCCATCGAGCCCGAGGTCGACCTCACCGGGTACTGGATCGACGGGGATGCCTTCCACGTCGGCCCTGTCACGGTCGGCAACGACGCCACAGTCGGGGCACGCACGACCCTGCTACCCGGCGCCGTCGTCGGCAAGAACGCCGACGTCGCTCCCGGCTCCGGGGTGGTGGGCAAGGTCAAGAACGGGCAGTACTGGAAGGGTTCACCGGCGATCAAGTCCGGGAAGGCCAAGCATCCGTGGCCCGATCACCGGCCGCCGCGCGCCCTGCACTGGGTGGCCGTGTACGGCCTGACGTCCATGCTGCTGGGAGCGCTGCCGCTGGCCGCACTGGCCGTGGGGCTGGCCGTCATCGGATGGGCGGTGCGGGACACCGCCAGCGTCGCCGACGCCGTGCCGGCGGCGATGCTGTGGGCCGCCCCGGCCACCCTGGCCGCAGTGCTGAGCTATGCGGCGCTGACGGTGCTGGGCGTGCGACTGCTCTCCGTGGGGCTGCAGGAGGGCTACCACCCGGTGCGCAGCCGCTCCGGCTGGCAGCTGTGGGCCACCGAGCGACTGATGGACGCCGCCCGCAACTACCTGTTCCCCATCTACGCCGGACTGCTCACCCCGTGGTGGTTGCGTCTGCTCGGCGCCGAGGTGGGCCGCGGCACCGAGATCTCGACAGCCCTGCTGGTGCCGAAGTTCACCGTGGTCGAGGACGGCGCATTCCTCGCCGACGACACGATGGTGGGCTCCTACGAACTGGGCGGCGGGTGGATCCACGTCGCCCGCGCCACCGTCGGAAAGCGGGCGTTCCTGGGTAACTCCGGAATCACCCAGCCCGGTCGGCGAGTGCCCGACGACGGGTTGGTGGCCGTGCTCTCGGCGACCCCGCACAAGGCCAAGGCCGGTTCCTCCTGGCTGGGCAGTCCCCCGGTACGGCTGAGACGCCGCCCCACCGCGGCAGATGCGCTGCGCACCTTCCACCCGTCGACGAAGCTCAAGGTGCTGCGCGCCACCGTGGAGACGTTCCGCATCGTGCCGGTCGTGATCACCTTCGCCATCGGAGTCGGTGTGCTCGCCGCGATCCAGGCGCTGGCCACTGCGGTGGGCTGGCTGTGGGCCGCGCTCGCGGCCGGGCCGGTCGTGCTCGCCGCCGGAGCCATCGCCGGCGGGGTGGCGGTGCTGGCGAAGTGGCTGCTGGTAGGCCGCATCGGCGCAATCGAACACCCGCTGTGGTCGTCGTTCGTGTGGCGCAACGAGGTGTCGGACACCTTCGTCGAGACCGTGGCGGCGCCGTGGTTCGCCCGCGCGGCCGCGGGTACTCCCGTCATGAATCTGTGGCTGCGGGCGCTGGGTGCCGGCATCGGACGTGGAGTGTGGTGTGAGACGTACTGGCTGCCCGAGGCCGACCTGGTGACACTCGGCGACGGCGCGACCGTCAACCGCGGGTGTGTCGTGCAGACCCATCTGTTCCACGACCGGATCATGCGCATGGACACCGTGGTGCTGGAACCCGGTGCCACGCTGGGACCGCACTGCGTGGCGCTGCCCGCCGCCCGCATCGGCGCCGGGGCGACCGTCGGCCCCGCCTCCCTGGTGATGCGCGGTGACGAGGTGCCGCCGTCGACGAGGTGGCAGGGCAATCCGATCGCGCCGTGGAATCCGGCGGGCAAGAAGCAGGGGCAGTCGGGCACCAAGCCCAAGAAACCGGCAGCCGCGTGACGGGTCGACGAGCAAGCAAGAAGAGCTCCGCCCCGGTCATCGACCCGTATCTGCCGACGGCAGGCAACTTCGGCTACCGGGTGTCGCGGTACGAGTTGGAGCTGGAGTACAAGGTCGCCATCAACCGGCTCGCCGGGACGGCCACCGTCACCACCGTCACGCTGGCCGAGCTCCAAACGTTCAGCCTGGACCTGTCCAGCGCGCTGTCGGTGGCCAAGGTGACGGTGAACGGAAAGCGGCCGAAGCACTTTCGCACCGATCGGGACAAGCTGCACATCACGCTCGCCGATCGGTTGCCCGCCGGTGCCGCGATGACGGTGGCGGTGCGCTACAGCGGGACACCGCGACCGAAGCGGACCCCGTGGGGTGAGGTCGGTTTCGAGGAACTCACCGAGGGCGCGCTGGTGGCCGGCCAGCCCAACGGGGCGTCGTCGTGGTTCCCGTGTGACGACCATCCCAGCGCCAAGGCGAGCTTTCGGGTCCAGATCGCCACGGAGAGCGCCTATCTCACCCTCGCCAACGGAAAGTTGTTGTCCCGCAGGGCTCGCGCCGGCATGACCACCTGGACCTACGAGCAGAGCGAACCGACCTCGACGTATCTGATCACGCTGCAGGTCGGCCCATACACCAGGCGGCGGATGGCCAAGAACGGCGTGGAGATCTTCTCGGTGCTGCCCGACCGGCTGCGCCGCGAGTTCGACCACGACTTCGGCCGCCAACCGCAGATGATGAAACTCTTCGTCAAGCTGTTCGGTCCGTACCCGCTGGCCGACGGTTACACCGTCGTCGTCACCGACGACGATCTGGAGATCCCGCTCGAGGCGCAGGGCATCTCGATCTTCGGGGCCAACCACTGCGACGGCCGGCGCGGCTCCGAGCGACTGGTCGCCCACGAACTGGCACATCAGTGGTTCGGCAACTCCGTGACCGCCCAACGCTGGCGCCACATCTGGCTGCACGAAGGTTTCGCCTGCTACGCCGAGTGGTTGTGGTCCGACCACTGCGGGGAGCGCAGCGCCGACGACTGGGCCCGCCACTACCACCGGCGGCTGGTCGACTCGCCGCAGGATCTGGTCCTCGCCGACCCCGGGCCGCAGGACATGTTCGACGACCGGGTGTACAAGCGCGGCGCGCTGGCCCTGCACGCGCTGCGCCGGCGCATCGGCGACGACGCGTTCTTCGCGCTGCTCAGGGAGTGGACATCGCGGTACCGGCATGCCAGCGTCGTGACCGACGACTTCATCGCGCTGGCCGCGCAGTACACCGAGGACTCGCTGCGCCCGCTGTGGGCGGCGTGGCTGTACTCGGCGGAGGTCCCCCCACTGGACCTGCCGTGACCGACGCCGCCGCCAGCCCATCCGGGGCCGTCACCCGCAGCAGTGTGGTGCGCGTCGGGGCGGCGACCGCGGTGTCGGCACTGTGCGGGTACGCGGTGCTGTATCTGGCCGCCCGGGATCTCGAGCCGGCCGGCTTCTCGGTGTTCAGCGTGTTCTGGGGCGCGTTCGGGCTGGCCAGCGGAGCCGCGTTCGGCCTGCTGCAGGAGAGCACCCGTGAGGTCCGCTCGGCACGGGGCGAGCCGGGCCGCAGCCGTCCGATGCGCATCGGTGCGGGCGTCGGGATGGGGGCGGCCGCGCTGATCGCGCTGACCTCCCCGCTGTGGTCGGCCCACGTGTTCGTCGAGGATCGCGCGCTGAGCATCGCGCTGCTGAGCCTCGGGCTGGCCGGCTTCTGTGTGCACACCACGCTGCTCGGCATGCTCGCCGGACGCAACCAGTGGTCCGGGTACGGCGCTCTGATGGTGACCGACGCGGTGCTGCGGGTCACGGTCGCCGCGGCGAGCTTCGCGATCGGCTGGGGGCTGGGCGGGTACCTGTGGGCCACGGTCGCCGGTGCGGTCAGCTGGGTGCTGATGCTGGCGCTCTCCCCCGCGGCCCGGGCGGCGGCGCGCGTGCACACCCCCGCCGACACGGTGACCTTTCTGCGCGGCGTCGGCCATTCGACCACCGCCGCCGGGGCCAGCGCGGTCCTCGTCATGGGCTTTCCGGTGTTGCTCCAGGCCACCTCGGGGGACCTCGGCGCCACCGGCGGGGTGGTGATCCTGGCGGTCACCCTCACCCGGGCGCCGCTGCTGGTGCCGCTGACCGCGATGCAGGGAAACCTGATCGCCTACTTCGTCGATCAGCGTGCTCATCGGGTGCGCGCGCTGGCCGCACCGGCCGCGCTGGTCGCCGGACTGGGCGCGCTCGGGGTGCTCGTCGCCGGTCTCGTCGGGCCGTGGTTCCTGCGTACCGCGTTCGGCCCGCAATACCAGGCCGACGGCGCCCTGCTGGCCTGGTTGACCGCCGCCGCGGTGGCCATCGCGCTGCTGACGCTGACAGGCGCCGCGGCAGTGGCCGCCGCATTGCACCGCGCCTACGCCGCGGGTTGGCTGGCAGCGACCCTGGCCTCGGCACTGCTGCTGCTGCTGCCGCTGACCCTCGAGGTGCGCACGGTGGTGGCGCTGATGTGCGGGCCGCTGCTCGGCATCGCGACGCACCTGGTGGCCCTGGCCGGCGACAGCCCTGCCGGACGCTGACCGCTGCCCGGCGAATACGCTGCGGGCGACGACGAAGGAGACGCTGATGAGTTGGCTGGTGACCGGGGGTGCCGGATACATCGGCTCGCACGTGACACAGGCCATGTGTGACGCCGGGATCCCCGTGGTGGTCATCGACGACCTGTCGACGGGGTTCGCCGAGTTCGTCGCCCCCACGGCGACGTTCGTAGAGGGCACGCTGCTCGACGGCGCGCTGGTGGAGGACACGCTGCGGCGCAACGGGGTACGCGGGGTCATCCATGTCGCCGGGTACAAGTACGCGGGCGAGTCCGTCAACCGGCCGTTGCACACCTACGAGCAGAACGTCACGGCGACCGTCACCCTGCTGTCAGCGATGCAGCGCGCCGGGGTCGAGGCGGTCGTGTTCTCCTCCAGCGCGGCCACCTACGGCACACCCGACGTCGAGGTGGTCGACGAGTCCACCCCGACCACACCCGAGTCGCCCTACGGGGAAACCAAACTCATCGGAGAATGGTTGCTGCGCGACGTCGGACGGTCCGCAGGCATCCGGCACACCAGCCTGCGCTATTTCAACGTGGTCGGGTCGGGGTCGCCGCGGCTGTTCGACGCGAGCCCGCACAACCTGTTCCCGAAGGTCTTCGACATGCTGTACCGCGGTGAGACCCCGCGCGTGAACGGCGACGACTATCCCACGCCCGACGGCACCTGCGTGCGCGACTACATCCACGTCGCCGATCTCGCGCTGGCTCATGTCGCGGCCGCGCGCCGGCTCGACGACGGGTTGCCGGTGGAGCGGGTGTACAACCTCGGCAGCGGGGCCGGTACGTCGGTGGCGCAGATCATGACCGCGATCCGCACCGTCACCGGCATCGACTTCGAACCGACGATCATGCCGCGCCGCCCCGGCGACCCGGCCCGCATCGTGGCCACCGGCGATCTCGCCGCCCGCGACCTGGACTGGACCATGCGGCACTCGTTGGAGGAGATGGTGTCCTCGGCGTGGGAGGCGCGCCGCGCGGCCGGGGACACCTACCCCCGATAGTGCTCGTGCATTCCCGTACCGCCCGCATCGCGCTGTTGCTCATCGCGGTGCATCTGGCCGTGCGGGCGGTGCTGGCGTCCGGTGGCTATTTCTACTGGGACGACTTGATTCTGGTCGGCAGGGCAGGCACGCAGCCCCTGTTGTCGCCGGCCTACCTGTTCGACGACCACGACGGCCACGTGATGCCCGCAGCGTTCCTGTTGGCGGGCACGATCACCCGGCTGGCCCCGCTGAACTGGGTGGGCCCGGCGTTGAGCCTGGTGGTGCTGGCCGCGCTGGCGGCGCTGGCCCTGCTGCGGGCCCTGTACGTGATCCTCGGTTGGCGGCCTGCTCTGTTGGTGCCGTTGACGTTCGCGCTGTTCACGCCACTGGCGATACCGAGTTACGCGTGGTGGGCGGCCGGGCTGAACTCGCTGCCGATGTCGGCCGCGATGGCGTGGGTGTGCGCTGATGTGATCCTGCTGATCCGCACGGGTCGGCGGCGCTACGCCGTGAGCGCGGTGCTCGTGTACGTCGGTGGGCTGTTGTTCTTCGAGAAGTCGGCGATCATCCCGTTCGTCGCGTTCGCCGTCGTCGCGCTGTACGGCCATGTGACAGCGACCGTTTCGGTCCGCGACGTGTGGCGCCGGGGAGCGCGGGTGTGGCTGGCGTGCCTGGCGGTGACGGTGGCGTGGGTGGGCGTCTACCTGTTGGTGGTCGACCAGAGGCGGTGGAGCTTCGACCTGGCGATGACGTGGGATCTGTTGGCGCGCTCGGTGACCCACGGCGTGGTACCCGGTTTGATCGGTGGGCCCTGGCAGTGGCAGCGGTGGGCACCGGCTTCCCCATGGGCGACACCGGGTTCCGTCGTGATGGTGCTGGGCTGGGCGGCGTTGGCGGCCGTGGTGGCGGTGACGCTGTACCGCAAAGAACGGTTGGGACCTGTGTGGCTGACCGCTCTCGGTTATGTCGCGGCGTGCCAGGTGCCGATCTATCTGATGCGCTCGTCGCGGTTCACCGCGTTGGAGCTCGCCCAGTCGCTGCGTTACCTTCCGGATCTGGTTCTGGTGCTGACGCTGCTGGCAGCGGTCGGGCTGTGCGCGCCGAATCGGCCCGGATCTTTTCGCCTCGATGCGTCCCGAGTCCGGTCGGTGGCGCTCGCCGGCCTGACATCGGTGTTCGTCGCCAGCAGCCTCTACTCCACCGCGACGTTCCTGAGGAGCTGGCAGGACAACCCCACCGGGTCCTACCTGCGCACCGCGCAGGCCGGGTTGGCGGCCGCCCGCGCCGAGTCGGATGCGCCGCTGCTCGATCAGGAGGTCGACCCGCTGGTGCTGCAACGGGTGGCGTGGCCGGAGAACCTGGCCTCGCACATGTTCGCCCTGCTCGACGATCGACCCGAATTCGCCGACTCGACAACGCAACTGCGAATGCTCGACAGCCAGGGTCACGTCGTCGACGCGGTGGTGACCTGGGTGCGCAGCATCACCCCCGGGCCCCTTCCGCAGTGCGGCTACCTGGTGCAGCCGGACTTCCCCGCCGTGCTGGCGCTGGACGGGCCGTTGCTTCCCGCCGACTGGACCGCCGAGCTCAACTACCTGGCCAACAGCGACGGTTCGATCGTCGTGGCGCTGTCCGAGGGCGAGGAGGTCCGGGTCCCGGTGCGTCCGGGCCTGAACCGGGTGTTCGTGCGGTTGAGCGGAGCCGGGGACGCCATCACCGTGCGCGCCGACACCGCAGCGCTGTCGGTGTGTCTGGCCTCCGGACCGGTCGGCTTCGTCGCACCCCGCTGACCCGTGACAGGCTGCTCGGCATGGACGACATGCGCGCACAGGGTTTCCAGGTCTTCCGCGAGCTGATGCCGGGCGTGCTGCCCGACGAGGACGTGAATCCCAGCCAGGGCGAGTTCGGCGAGGATCTGCTCGAGATCGGGATCGAGAACGTGTTCGGCAGCCTGTGGGGGCGGGACGGACTCAGCCGACGGGACCGCAGCCTGGTCACGATGGGCATCCTGATCGCGCTGCGGGCCACCGACGAGTTCGCCCACCACGTGGCGATCGCCCGTACCAACGGCTTGACCGAGGACGAGATCGCCGAGGTGATCTACCACGCCAGCGGCTACGCCGGTTTCCCGGCCGCGAACACCGCCCGCAACGTGGCCCGCGAGGTGCTGGGCGACTGAACCGCTACCGGACCTGCCACGACGGCTACCCGTCGGCGTCCACGTCGGCGTAGTCGCGGATGTACTGGGCGAAGCCCGGGGCGGTGAACCGCATACTGCCGCGGGAGGACTGCTCGATCAGTCCTTTGTCCATCAACGACTGCCTGGCCATGCTGATCGCGGTCGATGTGGTCGCCAGCGCGGCGGCGACATCCCGGCGTTTGACGTCGCCGTCGCCGAGCGAGGCCATCGCGGTGATGAACTTCGCCTCCGCGGGAGAGGCCTGTTTCCACCGCGATCGGAACAACATGTTCCGCGCGACGATGAACTGCTCGCGCGCGGCGGGAAAGTGTTGGGCCGTCAACGCCCCACCAGGCCCTGGATAGCCGGCCGCTTCCCACATCTTGTCGCCGAATTCCTGCAGGAAGTACGGATAGCCCTGCGTCTCCTGCAGCACGGCGTCGAGCGCACCCTGTTCCCACCCCACACCGACCCCGAGGGCGGGGGCGGTCAGCGCCAAGGTGGCGTCGTCCCGGTTGAGGTTGTTCAGATGCCGGTACTCGAATCGCTCCCCGAAGCTGACAGCTTTGGCGACGGTGTCCTGGGTGTGGCTCAAACCGGCCGCGAAGACCGCGGCGGGCAGGTCGGGAGCCTCAGCCTGCATGTGTTGCCAGGCATAGGCCAGGGCACGGATGCCGACCGCATCGGCGGCCTGCAGTTCGTCGATGAACACCACCAGACCCGGGCTGCCGGCCTCCGTCACCCCGCGTGCGGCCGCGGTGATCGCCTCCTGGAGGGCGCGAGCGGTTCCCTGGAACTCGGTGTTGTCGGCATCGGTAGGCGTCGCGAGTTGCAGTGAGGCCACCCCGAAGTTGAGCCGCACGGTGTTCAGCGTCTTGGCCAGCGCGGCCTTGGCGGTGTCCGTCCATGTCGCGGTGACGAGTTTGTCGAACTCGTTCGCGAGGTCGACCGACAGCGACACCGAGTCGCCGCCCGTCGCCCAGACGGTGGTGAAGGTGCGCTGCCGCGCGTCACGTTGGGCGACCCGCAGCAGACTGGTCTTGCCGACTCCGCGCGGGCCGACGAACACGTGGACTCTACCGTCGAGTTCGCGGTACACGCTCAGGTTCGTCAGGTGCACGCTGACCCGAGCCAGGTGCACGTCGCGACCGGGCAGGTGGAGCGCGATGGCTCCCGGCGTGTAGGGACTTCGCTGCTGCGGGGCGGCCACCGAGCTTATACTTCCTTATAAAAATCGCGATTTCGGGCAGTTTTATAAAGAAGCATAAAGCGGGTGTTCCCGCTCCCGAGAATTTCGGAGCCGCCTGGGGGAATCGAACCCCCGACCTATTCATTACGAGTGAATCGCTCTGCCGACTGAGCTAAGGCGGCCTGCCGACGGCGACCAGCACCATCGGCGGCCTGAGTCTACGGCAGGGCCGAGCGACGACCAAAGTCAGCCGCGTAGTGCCTGACCCACGGTGCCGACCATGGCATCGACGGCGAACTTGGGTTTGACGTTGCCGGCCAGCGCCTCCCGGCACTCGAGCACCGCCTCGATGCATCGCAGCAGCTTGTCCGCGGGTGCGTGCGCGGCCAGCGCCGCCACCTTCTCACGCATGTCGGGGTGATTGGGGGCGATGTCACCGGCACCCGACGCGACGAGCAGGGCATCACGAAAGTAGGTGGCGAGATCGATCAGTGCCCGGTCGAGTGCGTCCCGCGAGGCGCGCGTCTGTCGTGACTTCTGCCGCCGTTCCAGGTCCTTGATCGCCCCGGCCGCGCCGCGCATCGTGCCGGCCGTGCCCTTCCCGGTGCCGCCCGCGCCCAGCGCGGTACGCAACTCGTCGGCCTCGGCCTCGTTGCGGTCCTCGGTCAGCGCCCGGGCTTCAGCCTCGGCCGTGGCGACGAGCTCCTCCGCGGCGGCGTAGGCCCGCGACGGCGTGGCCGCGTCCCGGGCCAGTCCCAGCGCCCGCTGCCGGCGCTGACGGGCCTGCTCGTCGGTGGCCAGCCGCCGGGCCCGCCCGACGTGTCCGCCGCTGACCGAGGCAGCCCACGCCGCATCGGCCTCGGTGAGCCCGTCGGACTCGACGAGCACCCGCGCGATGGCATCCACCGACGGCGTGACGAGCGCGACGTGCCGGCAGCGGGAGCGCAGCGTGATCGCGATGTCCTCCGGGTCCACCGAGGGCGCGCACAGCAGGAACACCGTGGACGGCGGCGGCTCCTCCACGACCTTGAGCAAGGCGTTCGCGGCCCCTTCGGTGAGCCGGTCGGCGTCCTCGATCACCACGATCTGCCAGCGACCGGTGCCGGGCCGCCGCGAGGCGATCTGCACGATGTTCCGCATCGCGTCCACCCCGATCGACAGGCCCTCGGGGACGATGCGACGCACGTCGGCGTGGGTGCCCGCCATCGTGGTCGTGCAGGCGCGGCATTCGCCGCAGCCCGGGGCGCCGTCGGACGTGCACTGCAGGGCGGCCGCGAAGCACAGTGCCGCCACCGAGCGCCCGGACCCGGGCGGTCCGGTGATCAGCCAGGCGTGGGTCATCGTGGCCGCAGAAGCGCCCGCGCCACCGGCCTCCAGCGCCTCGCTGTGAGCGGAATCACCGCGCGCGGCCCGTGCGGCAGCCATCAGCTCGGCTTCCACGGCGTCCTGGCCCACCAGACGCGAAAAAACACCCGTCATCGCCGATAACAGTAGTGCTGCGAACCGACACGTCCGTCTCAGACGCTCCCGCACCGTCAGCTGCGCCCGATACGGTTAGCGAATGGCCGGTGAAGCGATCGAGGTGGGGCGAATCAGTGCATTCGCCCGCTGGGTCGCGCGCACCCCATGGCCGGTGTTCACGCTGGGCATGCTGCAGGCCGACATCATCGGCGCGCTGCTGGTGCTGGGTTTCCTGCGGTTCGGCCTGCCCCCCGAGGACCGCATCCAGCTGCAGGACCTGCCCACCTACAACCTGGCCATCTTCCTCGGATATCTGTTCATCTCGTTCACCGTCGCGTCCTACTTCACGTTGCGGATGCTGATTCCGGTGATGCGCTGGCAACGCCGCGACATGCTGCTGGGCGACCGCGACCCCGCCGAGACCGAAGTGGCCCGCATGCGGGCGCTGAAGATGCCGTTCTACCGCTCCGTGATCAGCGCCACCAACTGGCTGCTGGGTTCGGTCGTGTTCATCGTGGCCAGCTGGCCGGTGGCCAGCAAGTCGGCCCCCGTGGTCGCGGTGGCCACCGCCCTGGGTGCGACCGCCACCGCGATCATCGGTTACCTGCAGTCCGAGCGGGTGCTGCGGCCCGTCGCGGTGGCCGCGCTGCGCGGCGGCGTCCCGGAGACCTTCCGCGCGCCCGGGGTGATCCTGCGCCAGGTGCTGACCTGGCTGCTGTCCACCGGCGTGCCGGTGCTGACGATCGTGCTCGCCCTCGTCGCCAGCAAGTTCGCGATCCTGACCGCCCCGGCCGACCGGCTGGTGACCACGATCCTGCTGCTGGCCATCGCAGCACTGGTGATCGGGCTGTCCAGCACCGTGCTGGTCGCGATGTCCATCGCCGACCCGCTGCGCCAGTTGCGCTGGGCGCTCGGAGAGGTGCAGCGCGGCAACTACAACGCGCACATGCAGATCTACGACGCCAGTGAGCTGGGCCTGCTGCAGGCCGGGTTCAACGACATGGTGCGAGACCTGGCCGAACGGCAACGCCTGCGGGATCTGTTCGGCCGCTACGTCGGGGAGGACGTCGCCCGTCGCGCGCTGGAGCGCGGCACCGAGCTCGGTGGGCAGGAACGCGAGGTCGCGGTGCTGTTCGTCGACCTGGTCGGATCGACGCATCTGGCGGCGACCAAGCCGGCGGCCGAGGTGGTCAACCTGCTCAACGACTTCTTCCGCGTCGTCGTCGACACCGTCAACCGTCATGGCGGGTTCGTCAACAAGTTCCAGGGTGACGCCGCGCTGGCGATCTTCGGCGCCCCGATCGAGCACCCGGACGCGTCCGGCGCGGCGCTGGCCGCATCGCGGGAGTTGCACGACGAGCTCATCCGGGTGCTCGGCGAGACCGAGTTCGGCATCGGGGTGTCGGCCGGGCGGGCGATCGCCGGGCACATCGGCGCCCAAGCCCGCTTCGAGTACACGGTGATCGGCGACCCGGTCAACGAAGCGGCCCGGCTCACCGAGCTCGCCAAGCTCGAGGAGGGCCACGTGCTGGCCTCGGCGGTCGCCGTCAGCGGCGCGCTGGACGCCGAGGCGTTGTGCTGGGACGTCGGCGAGATCGTCGAGCTACGCGGCCGCACCGCCCCCACCCAGCTGGCCCGCCCGGTGAACCTGGTGCGCGCCGACGAGGTCGACCTGACCGGCTAGCTCTTCTTGGCCGCTTTCTTCTTCGCCGGCGCTTTCTTGGTGGCCTTCTTCGTCGCCTTCTTCTTCACCGGGCCCCGGGCCCGGCGGTCGGCGAGCAGTTCGGCGGCGCGTTCATCGGTGATCGACGCGACGTCGTCGCCCTTGCGCAGGCTGGCGTTGGTCTCGCCGTCGGTGACATAGGGCCCGAACCGGCCGTCCTTGATCACCATCGGTTTGCCGCTCGCCGGGTCGTTGCCCAACTCGCGCAGCGGCGGCGCCGCGGCGCGTTGCCCGGCCCGGCGTTTCGGTTCGGCGTAGATCTTGAGGGCCTCGTCGAGGGTGATCTCGAAGATCTGTTCCTCGGTGGCCAGCGAGCGGGAGTCGGTGCCACGCTTCAGATACGGGCCGTAGCGGCCGTTCTGCGCGGTGATCTCCTCACCGCTCTGCGGATCGACGCCCACCACCCGCGGCAGGGACAGCAGCTTCAGCGCGTCCTCGAGGGTGACCGTTTCGAGGTCCATCGAGCGCAACAGCGAACCGGTGCGCGGCTTGGGGCCGGTCGGTTTCTTGCCCTTCTTGGCGCCCGATCCGGCACTGCCGTCGTCACCGTCGTCCGGCTCGGGCAGGACCTCTGTGACGTACGGACCGTAGCGTCCGTCCTTGGCGACGACCTCGTGACCGGTCTGCGGATCGACCCCCAGCGAACGACCCTCCTGCGGTGTCGCGAAAGCCTTCTCGGCCAGTTCCAGCGTCAGTTCGTCGGGGGTCAGCTCGTCTTTGAGGTTTGCGCGCTGCGGCTTGAGCTCGCCGGGGTTGTCCGGGTCGGCCACCATGCGCTCCAGATAGGCGCCGTTGCGCCCCACCCGGACGTTGACGGCGCGTCCCTCGGCGTCGTCGAAGAGCTTGATGGAGTTGACTTCCCGAGCGTCGATCTCCTCGAGGTTGCCGCCGACGAGCTGCTTGAGACCGCCAGCCCGCGCGATCGAGCCCTCCACACCGTGCTCACCGCCGAAGTAGAAGTTGGACAACCAGTTCGAGCGCCGCTCCAGCCCCGCGGCGATCTGGTCGAGTTCGTCTTCCATCGCGGCGGTGAAGTCGTAGTCCACCAACCGGGCGAAATGCTGCTCCAGCAGACCGATCACCGCGAACGCCACCCACGACGGGACCAGCGCACTGCCCTTCTTGTGCACGTAGCCGCGGTCCTGGATCGTCTTGATGATCGAGCTGTAGGTCGACGGCCGGCCGATCCCGAGGTCTTCGAGCGCCTTGATCAGCGACGCCTCGGTGTAGCGCGCCGGCGGCGACGTGGCGTGCCCGGCCGCGGTCAGGTCCTTGGCGTCGACCCGCTGGCCCTGGGTCAGGTTCGGCAGCCGGCTCTCGGCATCGTCGGCCTCGCCGCCGGCGAGATCGTCGATGCTCTCGACGTAGGCCTTCAGGAAGCCGGGGAACGTGATGGTGCGGCCACTGGCGTTGAACACCACCTGCTCGCCGGTCTGAGCCTGACCTGCGATCCGCAGGCTCAGCGTGGTGCCGCGCGCATCGGCCATCTGCGAGGCCACCGTGCGCTGCCAGATCAGTTCGTAGAGCCGGAACTCATCGGTGTCGAGCGCCGAGTGCAACTGGCCGGGAGTCTGGAAGACGTCACCGGCGGGACGGATGGCCTCGTGGGCTTCCTGGGCGTTCTTGACCTTGCGGGTGTACTGCCGCGCGGTGGGATGCAGGTATTCCTCGCCGTAGAGCTGACGAGCCTGGTTGCGGGCGGCGTCAATGGCCGACTGCGACAGCGTGGTCGAGTCGGTACGCATGTAGGTGATGTAGCCGTTCTCGTAGAGCCGCTGCGCGATGCTCATCGTGCGTTCGGAGGAGAACCGCAGCTTGCGACCCGCCTCCTGCTGCAGCGTCGAGGTCATGAACGGTGCATAGGGGCGGCGGGTGTAGGGCTTCTGCTCCACCGACGCCACCGACAGCTGCGCCCCGCGCAGACCGGCGGCCAAGCCCTCGGCGCCGGCCTCGTCGAGCACGAGCACCTCATCGGGCTTGCGGACCGCGCCCAGCGAGTCGAAGTCGCGGCCGGTGGCCACCCGGCGACCGTCGACGGTGTTGAGTTTCGCGGTGAACGTCGGCGGCTGGGCCTGCGCATCGGAGACGCTGGCGTCCAGCTCGGCGCTGACGTCCCAGTACCCGGCGCTGCGGAACGCCATGCGCTCCCGCTCGCGCTGGACGATGATGCGGGTCGCCACCGACTGCACCCGGCCGGCCGACAGCTTCGGGGCCACCTTCTTCCACAGCACCGGGCTGACCTCATAGCCGTAGAGCCGGTCCAGGATGCGGCGGGTCTCCTGTGCGTCGACCAGATCGGTGTCCAGGTCGCGAGGGTCCTCGGCGGCCGCCCGGATGGCCGGCTCGGTGATCTCGTGGAACACCATCCGCTTGACCGGGATGCGCGGTTTCAGGGTCTCGAGCAGATGCCAGGCGATGGCCTCGCCTTCGCGGTCGCCGTCCGTGGCCAGATAGAGCTCGTCGACGTTCTTGAGCTTGTCCTTGAGGTCGGCGAC
>CAXEZH010000139.1:0-7693 GCA_964000695.1 uncultured Mycolicibacterium sp.
CGGAGGCCGTGGCCTTGCGCGGAGCGGATCGCCGGCCACAATCGGAGGGCCAGAAAGGCAAAATTCGGTGGGTCGGCGGGCCCGCAGGGGCCGGCGAATCAACTGCAGCGCCGCCAGGCGCTTCCATTCTGGATATGCACCGCGCCGGTAGCCTGGGTTGATGTCGTCGTGTGAGAGTGCGCTGGTCGATGCGTTGACGCGGCCGGTCCAGGGGCCGGTGTCGGCGCCGGTGCTGACCTGGGTGGTCACCGGCGTGTGGCCGCGCCCGGTGATGCCGTTCGACACCGCCTTTGCGCAGCCGGCCTGGTCGGACCCGCTGGGGCTGTAGCTGGCGTGCCCGACGGCGGGTGTCAGAACAGTGCGACATCGCCGGCCACCTCGGCGAACCAGCGCTCGAAGTGGGGTCTGGCCTTGTCCGCAACGACGGCCGGGCAGGCGACATAGAACCGCTCTGCCCATGGCGGCGTCTCACCGCGGCGCAGCGCGATGCTGCGCGCGATGCCGTCGTTGCCGGTGTGCAGCTGCCCGGGCATGCCCAGTAGTACGGCTGCCATCCCGGCGCGAGATCCACGATCGAGCAGACGCACTGACCGGGCGATGACCGGCCTGGTTCCGGTCCTGCGAACCTTGGCCACCCGGCGCACTTCGTAGATCGCGTGCTCGGTGTCGTCGAGGCGGCGGTGGAATAGGTCAAGGACACCGGTCAGACCAGCAGCGGCAACATCGTCGTAGAGGCGGCCAGTCGGGCGCAGGGTTTGCTTGTCGTTGATACAGACCGCGACGTGTTCGATGAACAGGGCCAGCGCTCCGGCTGCGGGATCAGCGGCGTAACGCTGCAGCGTCGACTGCACGCCTCGTGCCGAGCTCAGCGCGAAAGGGCAATAGCTGCAGGCACTTTTGAGCCATCTGCGTCCTGTGAGGTTGTAGACAAAGGTGTCGCAGTCAGCTCTCGTCCATCCCCATTGGATCAGGGGGTAGCGGCCGGTTCGTGCGGCTGTGTTGTAGGCGGCGTCGCGCTCGGCGCGGCCCATCTCGTCGACCTCGAAGCCGACGTAATGCTGGTAAGGCTGACCGCCGGTCAGTCGGGCGATCACCGGGTCGAGGACCGCGCCCTTGGCTCGGGCGCTGCATTTGCGGGCACCGCCGCGCTGCGGCAGGGTGCCGGCGGTGAGCATCTCCGTCGACAGCGCGTAGGCCCCCTCGACGAAGAGTCGGTCCGGTTCGGTGGTGTCGCTGAAGGTAGTGATGCCCTCGCCGGCGGTGGTGGTGAGCAGCTGGTGGCGGCCGACCTGGACGAACCGGACCCGGTGGCGACGTAGCTCGGGGAGCACGTAGCGCTCGACGTCGGCCCCGGTGGCACTGAATTCGTCTCCGGTCATGGCGGTGATGACCACCAGGTCGGATAGGTCGAAGTCACGGCTGGACGGGTCGGTGAGCCAGCGCAGTAGGACCGCCGTGCTGTCCAATCCGAGGCCATACGACAGCACATGCCGGGGGTGGCGGCGTGTGCTGGTGTCGTCGCTGAAGAGGCTGGCCTGCTCATGGTGTGCCTGGGTGCTCATCGTGGGGTCTCCCGCCCGTTCTTTTTGCCTTCTGGCACTGGAGATTTGGGCCGGTAGAGGGCCGTGGAGTGCAAAGGTCCGGGCGGGGCAGGTCCCGGGTGAGCGCAGCGAACGTTTGTGGGGGGCTGCCCCGAGCCTGTGGGCCCGCAGCGCAGCGGAGGCCGTGGCCTTGCGCGGAGCGGATCGCCGGCCACAATCGGAGGGCCAGAAAGGCAGAACCACAGGCAAGGCCAGGGGCGTGTGTCGGGTACGTGCCGCGTCGGGCACGGCAGTGCCATCTCCCCGACTGGAGTACAGCTGGTGTGAGTGGGGGAATCTTTGCAGATCAGCGGTGCGCCGCGCCCTTAGGATCGCTGGTATGCCCGACTTCGATGTGCAAGTTGATATCAATTACCTGGCCAAGGTGGTCACCGAGGTTCGCGACCTCGCCGAGACCGTCCGCACGTACGGCCGAGCCGGGGCATCCACCATCGCCGCCGCCACACCGACGGCACTGCACGTGATAGCCGCCTACCTCGAATCGGAGATGCGCAGCTGGGCTCACGCCGATGGCACTCATGCGCGGCTGTTCAACGAGCAGCTCGGCGGGGAGGCCATCCGGTTTCCCGAATTGCGGGCGGTGTTGACCTATGTGACGCCGTCTCCGGTGAGCCGCGAGGTGCAACAGGCCGAACTACGGGCCGCCGGCGCCCGCCTCAGGGCGGTGGCGCAGGAGTTGCCCTCACGCATGACGACGCAGTCGATCCCGAAGTTCGTCTCTCTCATTGAGGAGCAGGCGGCAACCGTCATGGAGTTCGCCGATGGTCTCGGCTAGAACGGCGGGCCGGCGATGAGCCGCCGCAAAGCGACTCCGTGGGCGGCACCGGGCCTGCCCGACATTCGCCGGCAGTGGTGCAACGCTTTGGACAGCCTTGTCGACCACCAATCCAGCGCCCTTGCAGAACCGTCCGAGGCCCTGGGAGCTGCGGGGGAGAGCCTTCGAAGGTTGAAGCGGCTGCAGGCGAAACTGGCCGAGACGTTGAGTCAGATGAGCGGCGAAGCCGACATCATCAAACATGCTGAGCTGTACTGGGTTTCACGCGACATGGTTGACGTCGCGCTCGATGCCGCCGACTCCCTTCCGGAGTGGACGCCCGCTGTCGCCGCACCGGCTCCGACTGGGCTGTTGTGTTGGGCAAAGCCGGCCGGAAGTGTGCCATGGAATGCGTTGAGTCCCAACGATCCCACCGAGGTTTCGTGGGACGGGGTGTGGTGGTGGTCTCGCCCCGACGGGGTGCTGCAAATTCAGCCGTTGTCACGCCTGGCTAAGAACCCCGAGCTGCTCGCCCCCTACGGGGTGTCCTCGCCACTGTGGGTGACCAACCCGACGCTGCTGCTACAGCCGTTAGTGCCGCGCACCGCTGAGATGGCCCGATCGGCTGAGGCGTCGCCGTTGGTGAGTGTCGTCGGAGCGGCCTGGCTCCTAATGGGCCAACCCACCGTCGCCTCCACCCGCGTCCTCGGCAGTGCACCGTCGACGCAGACCGAGGAATCCTCTCGTGCGGCCGCGGACCCGGACCGGGTGAGCATCATCGAGTTGCGACGACCCATGAACCCGCCCCCGGAACGCGATGGTTCATCGGGTGACCGTCAGTACCGACACCGATGGTGGGTGGGCGGTCATTGGCGTCAGCAGGCGTGTGGGCCCAACCATGCCGATCGGCGCCCGAAGTGGATCGCCCCGTACGTCAAGGGCCCAGATGGCGCTCCGCTCAAGACCGACCGTGTTCACGTGTGGCGCCGCTGATGACCCCCAGAGGCGAATGAATGTTCGAAATCTGTCGGAAACGGCCTTAATATCGAACCAGTGTGCTCCCGCGACGAGTTTAGCGACGAGTTGCGGAGGCTGGCCGCGCTACGGCGGTCGATACGCGAACAGGGCAGGCGACCCGTCGAGCCGTTAGATGCGACGGGCTGCTCGATAAGAGAGGTCTGAATTCCGGTGGGTAAAGGGGCGCGAATCCGACGCGAGCGTGCCGCGAAAAGCGAGCAGAAGAGCCAGCAGAACGGCGCCGGCAACGCCGGACCCATGCCAAAGGCCGGCACCAACGGCTCGTTGCCGCCGTGGATGCCTCTACCTGCTGCGGGTTTCGGTAGTGGCGGGGGCGGCGGTGACCCCATTTCGCAGCTGATGGGTTTCCTTGGCACACAGGGGCAGTTGATGGTCTGCGGGCATTTCGGCCTCACGCCACTTTCTGGCGAGCAACGGCGCGACCTGCTCGCCGACGTCAACCTCTACGACGCGCTCGAAACTGTCGCACGCCTACAGGGACAGTGGGACGTGGCCTACACCACCACGCAGGACGTCCAACTCGTCGAAGGCGATTTCCTCGCCGCCGGGGGCAGCGGCGGCGTGTGCGAGAAAGCCGTGAACCGCATGATCACTTACAACGATCACCTTGTGTCTCCACGGGCCACCGCTCAGCTGCAGCGCGAGATTATTGAGTACGCATCGCCGGATGAGGCGGCACCACCGATTGAGCGAAATACGCTGGTGTACCTACTGTTGTCGATTACATCCGAACAGAATTCGGACGAAGAATTCGCGGGCGACGTGCCCACCGACGCCGAAAAGGCCAAGCTCTGGGAAAAACTGCCGAAGATGAACCTTGAGGAAACCCACGAGTACGCCAAGCCTCATATCCAAAATGAAATTGCGTCGTCACTATTCAATCAGCCGCTGAAATACGAGATCGCGCTTTCGAACACCTACGACCTGTGGTTCACACAGTGGGCACCGAAATCGAACACCAAAGGGTTGGGCGCCACGCCCGCCGAGTCGTTCAAGATTGCGTCAGGTGTCGAACTGCTCGACGTGATGCGCCTCGGCGCCCGAATCATCAAGCGCAGCAGAAATACCCATCAGATCCGATTCACCCGCCAGGAGCTGCTCGCCGACGGCGCCGCCGAGAGCGCCATCGACTTGTTGTTCGCCAACATGGCAAGGCCGTTGGACCAGTACAGGATCGAGCTGGAAGGCGATCGCAAAAAGGGAGCAATCGGCAATCAGCGCTACACGCTGACGCGATTTCCCTTCCTGACGGTCGACGACAACACCGTGGTGATGCTGCGTCATCAATGGGCGATCGATCGGCTGTGCGGCTCGCAACTCTATTTCGAGGCGTGGGCTAGCTTGAGCACCAGAAGCCTCCAAAATCGGTTCAAGACCGCCATGTGCGACGCGTTCGAGATCTTCGTCGGCGGGATTTTGCACCGCATCGTCGGCAAGTGCCCGCACCTAACCACAATCGTCGGTGAAAGCGATATGCAGTCCGCGTGGACGAGAAAGGAGACGCCTTCGCTGTGCGACTGGATGATTTTCGGTAAAGAACACTGCATCGTGATCGACGCGACCAACCACGCGCTGAAAGACAAAGCGGCACAGGGGCTGGCGACATGGGACGAGTACAGCGCCGAGGTCGAGCAGATCTTCGCCGACGCCAGTAAGGGCAAGTTCAGGCAGCTGCTTTCGACAATCGACCTCGTCAAAGAACACGGAGGCTGGAAGAACGAGAAGGTCGACACGAAGACGATGTACACCCCGCTCGTCATCGTGCCCGACGCCGGCGTGGTCAACGGGCTGCTCACCCAGTTCGACATCACTCTGCGTGGCTATAAGGCCTTCAAGCATCTTTCGCCCCAGGTGTACGCCCCCGGCATCGTCCCGATATCCGACCTCCAGCTGCTTGAAGGGATGGCCGATATGGGGGCGACGTGGGGCAGCAATCCCAACATGATCGAGCTGATCGCGAACTGGCGCGCGAAGGCATCGAAGTACGGGATGGCGTCATTGCAGCTGTACTTGCTTAGCTCAGGGTTTCCCTTCCTGCCGCCTAGCCATCACATCGTGAAGACCAGTAGCAAGGTGATGGGCCCTGACCCCGTGTGTTGGACACGCTGAATCCCGCAAGATTGGCGGGGGAAGCGAGATGATCCACCACGATGGCAAGGAAAAATTATCCCGACGAGTTCAAACGGGACGCGGTCGCGCTGTACCGAGACACTGCCGGTGCGACGATCACTCAGATCGCCGCTGAGCTCGGTATCAGCGGGGTGACGTTATCGGCGTGGTGCAAAGCCGCCGGGGTGCCGATTCGACACCGCAACCCCACCCGGCCAGAAGAGTCGGGAGCGGGGGTCGAGACTCCTGACCAGGAGCTGGCCCGGTTACGCGCCGAGGTCGGACAGTTGCGTGCCGACAAGACCCGGCTGTCTACCGAACGCGACATTCTGCGGTCGGCGGCCAAATATTTCGCCGGGGAGACGAACTGGTGAGCCGCTTCCAGTTCGTCGCCGACCACCTACACACCTTCGAGGTGAAGTGGCTGTGCGCGGTCGTCGAGGTCGCGCGTTCGTCGTTTTATGCCTGGCTGGCCGCAGCCGATGGCCGTGCCGCACGTCAGGCCGCTGATGAGGACCTGGCCGCGCGTATCCGCACCGTGCACAACGCGGACAACACCTACGGGGCACCACGGATCACCGCCGAACTCAACGACGGCGCACCGCCAGATGGGCGGGTCAACCGCAAGCGGGTGGCCCGGGTCATGCGCAGCGCCGGGATCGCCGGCTACCGGCGAAAACGCCGGGTCAAGACCACTGTGCCGGATCCGGCCAACCAGAAAGTCCCCGACCTGCTCAAGCGGAACTTCACCGCCGAGCAGCCCAATACCCGCTATGTCGGCGACATCACCTACCTGCCCTTGGCGACCGGCTCGAATCTGTACCTGGCCACGGTGATCGACTGCTTCTCCGGCCGGGTCGCGGGCTGGGCGATCGCCGAGCACATGCGCACCGAACTTGTTGAGGATGCTCTTAAAGCCGCGGACGCGCTACGCGGCACACTGGCAGGTGCGGTGTTCCACACGGATCACGGGAGTCAGTACACCTCAAGGGATTTCGCGAAACTCTGCAACGATCTCGGCGTCACCCAGTCTATGGGATCCGTCGGGACAAGCGCCGACAACGCATTGGCCGAATCGTTCAACGCGACCCTCAAACGCGAAGTCCTCCAAGACCGCAGCCAGTGGCCCGACGCAGCGAGCTGCCGCCGAGAAGTGTTCCGCTGGCTGGTCCGCTACAACATCCGACGACGGCACTCCCGCTGCGCCTATTCCAGCCCCGCCACCTACGAAAACAACCACACATTCGCTACGCTGCCACAAGCGGCGTAACCACAAATCCCGTGTCCACTACACGGGGGCAAGGCCCGATCAAGCTGCTCGACGGGAGCTAAATCGCGGCTGGGGCTGATACCCACGATTCGCCACGTAAATGAGACCAGACTGTTCGCCGCAACATTTGAGACACCTGCAAATCCTCTGGCCAGACGATCGAGATTTGCGACATGGTTTTACATCTGACGCGGTGACAATGACCCGCTGCCACCGGTGGGTACCTTCGAAGCGTGACCCGCGCATCGTTGTCCCCCGACCGCCTCGTGGCCCCTGCGCCCATGTTGGCGACGCTGGGACCGGCCCCGCGCGGCGGTCAGTTTGCTGTAGAGGTGAAGTTTGATGGCCAGCGGGGAATATTGACTGTTGATCGCCGCGTGCGGGTGACGTCTCGCAATGGGGCGGACATCACTGAAACCTTCCCCGAGTTGTCCGCCGTCGCGGCTGCGGTCGGTGGCCGTCGGATGGTCCTTGACGGTGAGATCGTCGCCGTCGACGAGCACGGCCGCCCGTCGTTTAGACGGCTTCAGCGGCGGTGGCCTCAGCAGCGGCGGCCCGGCGCGCAGCTCGTGCGTGAGGTTCCCACGCGTTTTCTAGCCTTCGATGTGATGAACATCGAGGGCGAAGACATCACGCACTGGCCTTACCGGGAGCGCCGCGAGCTGTTGGACACGCTGATGGTGATGGAGAGTTCGCCAGCACTGACGGTGCCTAGGCATTGGACCGATGTCGCGCCTGCCGACATGCTCGCTATATGCGCTGATCAGCACCACGAGGGCATCGTGTGTAAACGGCTGGATGGTTGCGTCCAGCAGAGTGGTGTACGAGTCGGACCTGATTAGTAGCGCCGGCGTGTCGTAGCCGAATGATTGAAGGTCATCGCGTGATTCTTCGAGAGACCGTCCAAAGTCACTCGAGCAA
>CAXEZH010000140.1:0-48049 GCA_964000695.1 uncultured Mycolicibacterium sp.
CGCGTAGCGACGACATCCGGCCGCGGGTCGCGTAGCGACGACATCCGGCCGCGGGTCGCGTAGCGACGACATCCGGCCGCGGGTCGCGTAGCGGCGACATCCGGCCGCGAGTCGCGTAGCGGCGACATCCGGCCGCGAGTCGCGTAGCGACGACATCCGGCCGCGGGACGCGTAGCGACTTGGAGGTTACCGCCAGAACAGGGGCGTAGCTTTTAGGAATGACCGACAACAATCGGTACGTTCCCCCGCGGTCCACGCTCGAGGTGCTCGAGACGGTGCCCGACTCCGCGTTGCGCCGGCTCAAGCAGTACTCCGGGCGCTTGGCCACCGAGGCAGTCCACGCCCTCGAGGAGCGACTGCCGTTCTTCGCCGAACTGGAGGCCTCGCAGCGGGCGAGCGTCCAGTTGGTGGTGCAGACCGCGGTGATGAACTTCGTGGAGTGGATGCGCGACCCACAGAGCGACGTCAGCTACACCGCCCAGGCGTTCGAAGTGGTTCCCCAGGACCTGCGTCGGCGCATCGCGCTGCGCCAGTCGGTGGAGATGGTGCGCACCACGATGGAGTTCTTCGAGGAGGTGGTGCCGTTGTTGGCCCGCTCCGAGGAGCAGCTCACGGCGCTGACGGCGGGCATCCTGCGCTACAGCCGCGACTTGGCATTCGCCGCGGCCACCGCCTACGCCGACCAGGCCGAGGCGCGTGGCGCATGGGACAGCCGGATGGAGGCCAACCTGGTCGACGCCGTCGTGCGCGGAGACGTAGGACCGGAGCTGCAGTCCCAGGCTGCGGCGCTGAACTGGGACGCGACCGCCCCGGCGACGGTGATCGTGGGACTGCCCCGGCCGGGCCGCGCCGACGTGGCGGGCGAGGACGTCCACGCCGTCGCCAGCCGCAACGGCCGGGCGGCCCTGTCCGATGTGCACGGCACGTGGTTGGTCGCCATCGTCTCGGGCGGGTTGTCGCCGACCGACCGGTTCCTCGCCGACCTGATGACGGTGTTCGCCGACGAGGCGGTGGTGATCGGACCGATGGCACCGACGCTGGGCGCTGCGCACCGCAGCGCGACCGAGGCGATCGCGGGGATGAATGCGGTGGCGGGCTGGACGGGGGCGCCGCGACCGGTCGCCGCGCGTGAGCTGTTGCCTGAGCGGGCGCTGCTCGGTGACGTCACCGCCGCCGCGGCGTTGGAGGCCGAGGTGATGCGTCCGCTCTCCGATGCCGGGCCCGCGCTCACCGACACCCTGGACGCCTATCTGGACTCCGGCGGCGCCATCGAGGCCTGCGCGCGCCGGCTGGTGGTTCATCCCAACACGGTGCGATACCGCCTCAAGCGGATCGCCGATTTCACCGGTCGCGATCCGACGGTGCCGCGCGACGCCTATGTGTTGCGGGTGGCCTCCACGGTGGCCCGGTTGGCTCGCCAGGCCCACCCCGCCGGCTCCCCCGCGGCGGGGTCGGGGCTCACCGGCGGTGTTGCCTCGGTCACAAACGCGGGCCGAACGAAGGCATAACGGATTGCGACGAAGTGTCGATGGCGTCGCATCACATGCGCTTTTGTACAAGATCTACAAAAACCTAAGACAAGGTTCATAATCTCTTACACGGCGCAAACCCGTCTTCACAATGTTCTCTTAGAGACGTGCCTCAGACAGTGCTCGCTCTCCTCGCGCCCGGACAGGGTTCGCAGACCCCCGGCATGCTCGCCGAGTGGCTCGAACTGCCCGGCGCCGCGTCGCGTGTGGCGGCCTGGTCGGAGATCAGCGGTCTGGACCTGGCGCGCCTCGGGACCACTGCCACGGCCGAGGAGATCACCGACACCGCGGTGACCCAGCCCCTCGTCGTGGCCGCCACCCTGCTGGCCCACGAAGAGATGACGCGCCGCGAAGTGCTGACCGGTGACGAGGACATCATCGCCGCCGGACATTCGGTCGGTGAGATCGCCGCCTACGCCATCGCCGGGGTCATCTCCGCCGATGAGGCCGTCTCGCTGGCCGCCACCCGCGGCGCCGAGATGGCCAAGGCCTGCGCGCTGGAGCCCACCGGAATGTCGGCGCTGCTCGGCGGCGACGAGGCCGAGGTGCTCGCCCGGCTCGAGGCCCTGGACCTGGTGCCGGCCAACCGCAACGCGGCCGGACAGATCGTGGCGGCGGGCGCACTGGCAGCGCTGGAGAAGCTGGCCGAGGATCCCCCGGCACGCGCCCGGGTGCGCAAGCTGGCCACCGCCGGCGCGTTCCACACGCAGTACATGGCTTCGGCGCTGCCCGGGTACACGACGGTGGCCGACCGGATCAACCCGGCCGAACCCGGCGTGACGCTGCTGTCCAACGCCGACGGACGGCCGGTGTCGTCGGCCGCGGACGCGATGGCGAAGCTGGTCGCCCAGCTGACCCGCCCGGTGCGCTGGGACCTGTGCACCGAGACGCTGCGTGAGCGCGGCGTGTCTGCCGTCGTGGAGTTCCCGCCGGCCGGCGCCCTGTCGGGGATCGCCAAACGTGAACTTCGGGGGGTGGCGAACCACGCCGTCAAGTCCCCCGCTGACCTGGACGGACTCGCGGAAGCCCTCCGTAATCCGGCCAGCTGACAAGTACATAGCTGCACGTCAGAAATTCCTGCAACAACACAGGTATCAACACAACAAGAAGGAGCCACTGTGGCCGCCAGCCAGGACGAAATCATCTCCGGTCTCGCCGAGATCATCGAAGAGGTCACCGGTATCGAGCCTTCAGAGGTGACCCCGGAGAAGTCGTTCGTCGACGATCTGGACATCGACTCGCTGTCGATGGTGGAGATCGCGGTGCAGACCGAGGACAAGTACGGCGTGAAGATCCCCGACGAGGATCTGGCCGGTCTGCGCACCGTCGGTGACGTGGTCGCCTACATCCAGAAGCTCGAGGAAGAGAACCCCGAAGCCGCCGCGGCCATCCGGGCGCAGATCGAATCGGATCGCGCGTGACCAGACCTTCCACTGCTAACGGCGGTTTCCCGAGCGTCGTGGTGACCGCTGTCGAGGCCACCACCGCCCTAGCCGCAGACATCGAGAGCACGTGGAAGGGTCTGCTGGCCGGCGAGAGCGGCATCCGCATTCTCACCGACGACTTCGTCGAGAAGTGGGACCTGCCGGTGCGAATCGGCGGCCACCTGGTCGACAACGTCGATGACCACATGACCCGGCTGGACATGCGTCGCATGTCCTACGTGCAGCGGATGTCGAAGCTGCTGGCCGGCCGGCTGTGGGAGTCCGCGGGCAAGCCCGAGGTCGACCCCGACCGGTTCTCGGTGGTCATCGGCACGGGTCTGGGTGGCGGCGAGAAGATCGTCGAAACCTATGACGCGATGAACGAGGGCGGCCCCCGCAAGGTGTCGCCCCTGGCCGTGCAGATGATCATGCCGAACGGTGCCGCGGCCGTCGCCGGCCTGGAGTTGGGCGCCCGTGCCGGGGTCATCACCCCGGTGTCGGCGTGCTCGTCCGGGTCGGAGGCGATCGCCCACGCGTGGCGTCAGATCGTCATGGGTGACGCCGACTTCGCGGTCTGCGGCGGTGTCGAAGGCGGCATCGAGGCGCTGCCCATCGCAGCGTTCTCGATGATGCGCGCGATGTCGACCAACAACGAGGACCCGGCGGGTGCGTCGCGGCCGTTCGACAAGAACCGGGACGGATTCGTCTTCGGTGAGGCCGGCGCGCTGATGATCATCGAGACCGAGGAGCACGCCAAGGCCCGCGGCGCCAAGCCGCTGGCCCGGCTGATGGGCGCGGGCATCACCTCTGATGCCTTCCACATGGTGGCGCCTGCCAGCGACGGCCTGCGGGCCGGGCAGGCGATGAAGCGGGCGATGGAGACGGCGGGCTTGTCCGCCAAGGACATCGACCACGTCAACGCTCACGCCACGGCCACCTCGATCGGCGATGTCGCCGAGGCCAACGCCATTCGGGTCGCCGGCGTCGAGCACGCCGCGGTCTATGCGCCGAAGTCGGCGCTGGGCCACTCGATCGGCGCGGTGGGTGCGCTGGAGTCGACGCTGACCATCCTGGCGCTGCGTGACGGGGTCATCCCGCCGACGCTGAACTACGAGACGCCCGACCCCGACATCGATCTCGATGTCGTCGCGGGTGAGCCTCGATACGGCGACTACTCGTATGCCATCAACAACTCGTTCGGTTTCGGTGGACACAATGTCGCTCTGGCGTTCGGTCGCTACTAAGACGGGACTCGCCTAGGACCAGGCAAGAAAGGACGCGCGGCTCAGTATGGCTTCGCCGACAACAGGCAACGGTTTGCCGGATGTCGTCGTCACCGGCATCGCGATGACCACCAGTGTGGCCACCTCCGCTGAGGGGACGTGGAGTGCACTGCTGGAAGGCAAGAGCGGGATCCGCCGTCTGGAGGATCCGTTCGTCGAGCAGTTCGAGCTGCCGGTCAAGATCGGCGGACATCTGCTCGAGGACTTCGACTCCGAGCTGACCAAGGTCGAGAACCGGCGGATGTCCTATCCGCAGAAGATGTCGACCGTACTGGGCCGACGGGTCTGGGAGAACGCCGGCAACCCGGAGGTCGACACCGAGCGGTTGCTGGTGTCGATCGGGACGGGTCTCGGCGGCGCCGAGGCGCTGGTGTTCGCCTACGACGGCATGCGCGAGCGCGGCATGAAGGCCGTGTCTCCGCTGGCCGTGCAGATGTACATGCCCAACGGCCCCTCAGCGGTCGTTGGACTGGAGCGTGGGGCCAAAGCCGGTGTCGTGACGCCGGTCTCGGCCTGCGCATCCGGTGCCGAGGGCATCGCGCAGGCGTGGCGCAACATCGTGCTCGGCGAGGCCGACATCGCGATCTGCGGTGGCGTCGAGCAGCGTATCGAAGCGGTGCCGATCGCCGGGTTCGCCCAGATGCGCATCGTGATGTCGACCAACAACGACGACCCCGCCGGGGCCTGCCGTCCGTTCGACCGGGACCGCGACGGTTTCGTCTTCGGTGAGGCCGGCGCGCTGATGGTCATCGAGACCGAAGAGCACGCCAAGGCCCGCGGCGCCCGGATCATCGCCCGGCTGATGGGCGCCAGCGTCACCTCCGACGGCTTCCACATGGTCGCCCCCGACCCCAACGGTGAACGGGCCGGCTACGCGATGAGCCGCGCGGTGCAGTTGGCGGGGCTGCAGCCCAGCGACATCGACCACATCAATGCCCACGCCACCGGCACCAGTGTCGGCGACGTCGCCGAGGGGCATGCGATCAACAACGCCATGAAGGGCCACCGCCCGGCGGTGTACGCCCCGAAGTCCGCGTTGGGCCACTCGGTCGGCGCGGTGGGCGCGGTCGAGTCCATCCTGACCGTGCAGGCCCTGCGCGACGGCGTCGTGCCTCCCACGCTGAACCTGAAGAACCTCGATCCGGAGATCGATCTGGACGTGGTGGCGGGCGGGCCGCGGCCGGGCAACTACGAGTACGCGGTCAACAACTCATTCGGATTCGGCGGGCACAACGTCGCACTCGCCTTCGGTAAGTACTGATACGGCAGGAGATTTCATGACGACGATGAGCCCCGAGGCAGTGAACGAATCGCTGGATCCGCGCGATCCGCTGCTGCGCCTGTCCACGTTCTTCGACGACGGTTCCGTCGAGCTGCTGCACGACCGCGACCGCTCGGGCGTGCTGGCAGCCGCGGGCACGGTCAACGGGCTGCGCACCATCGCGTTCTGCACCGACGGCACGGTGATGGGCGGCGCCATGGGCGTCGAGGGTTGCAAGCACATCGTCGACGCCTACGACGTGGCGATCGAGGAGCAGAGCCCGATCGTCGGCATCTGGCATTCCGGTGGAGCGCGGCTCGCCGAGGGCGTCAAGGCGCTGCACGCCGTGGGACTGGTCTTCGAGGCCATGATCCGCGCCTCGGGCTACGTCCCCCAGATCTCGGTGGTGGTCGGCTTCGCCGCCGGTGGTGCCGCCTACGGCCCCGCCCTCACCGACGTCATCGTCATGGCGCCCGACAGCAAGGTGTTCGTCACCGGCCCCGACGTGGTGCGCAGCGTGACCGGTGAGGACGTCGACATGGTCTCCCTCGGTGGGCCCGATGCCCACCACAAGAAGTCCGGTGTGTGCCACATCGTCGCCGATGACGAGCTCGACGCCTACGAGCGGGGCCGTCGTCTGGTCGGATTGTTCTGCCAGCAGGGCATCTTCGACCGCAGCAAGGCCGAGGCCGAGGACACCGACCTCAAGGCGTTGCTGCCCGAGTCTTCGCGTCGCGCCTACGACGTGCACCCGCTGATCGAGGCGCTGCTCGACGACGGGGTTCCGTTCGACGAATTCCAGGGCAAGTGGGCGCCGTCGATCGTCGTGGGCCTGGGTCGGCTGTCCGGCCGCACCGTCGGGGTGATCGCCAACAATCCGCTGCGGCTGGGCGGTTGCCTGAACTCCGAGAGCGCCGAGAAGTCCGCGCGGTTCGTGCGGTTGTGCGACGCGTTCGGCATCCCGTTGGTCGTGATCGTCGACGTGCCGGGGTATCTGCCCGGGGTTGATCAGGAATGGGGCGGCGTGGTGCGGCGCGGCGCCAAGCTGCTGCACGCCTTCGGCGAATCGTCGGTGCCGCGCGTCACGCTGGTCACCCGCAAGATCTACGGCGGCGCCTACATCGCGATGAACTCTCGCTCGCTGAACGCCACCAAGGTGTTCGCCTGGCCCGAGGCCGAGGTCGCGGTGATGGGCGCCAAGGCCGCGGTCGGCATCCTGCACAAGAAGAAGCTGGCCGCCGCCGACCCCGCCGAGCGCGAGTCGCTGCACGAGGCGCTGGCCGTCGAGCACGAGAAGATTGCCGGCGGTGTGGATTCGGCCATCGAGATCGGCGTGGTGGACGAGAAGATCGATCCGTCGCACACTCGGTCCAAGCTGACCCAGGCACTGGCCGAGGCCCCCGCCCGGCGCGGCCGCCACAAGAATATCCCGCTGTAAGTCACTGCCTTTCGCCGAACCGGGGTTCGCGGTCGTGCATCCTGCGCGGATCACGACCGCGAACCTCAGTTCGCCGCGTCAGGCGTTTCGTCTAGCGCGTGGTGTATCCGCCGTTGGCCAGGATCGTCTGTCCGTTGATCCAGTGCCCCTCGCCGGCCAGGAACACCACGAGAGGCGCGATGTCCTCGATCGTTGTCAGCCTGTTGTTCATGGCCTGCGACTTGTGGAACTCGACCCGCTCCGGCGTCTCCTGCGGATAGAAGAACGGGGTGTCCATCGGTCCGGGGGCGACGTTGTTGACGTTGATTCCGCGAATTCCGAACTCTTTGGACGCGGCACGGGTGAAGTGCTCGACCGGAGATTTGGCACCGGCGTAGGTCGAGTACCCGTCGGTGTATGCGGCAAGCAGTGAGGTGACGATGGTGATCACCGAACCGTTGTCGTTGAGCCTTCTACCGGCCTCCTGCAGGAAGAAGTACGCGGCCTTGGAGTTGATCGCGAACATCGAATCATATTCCGCCTCGGTGGTTTCCACGATCGGCTTCCGCAACACCTTACCGGCGGCATTGACCGCGATGTCCACCCCACCGAACGCATCCGCTGCTGCTTCGAACAGCTTCGCCACATTGCCCGGAACGGTGAGGTCGCCTTGCACCTTGATGGCGCGGGCACCGGCCTCTTCGACGGCTTGCACCGTCCTGTCTGCGTCAGCCTCTGTGCCGGCGCTGTTGTAGTGCACCGCCACGTTGACACCCCGGTGTGCGAGCTGCGTGCTCACGAGACCGCCGAGGTTCTTCGCTCCGGCCGCGACGACCGCTGATTTCCCGTTGAGTGCTGTCATGGCGTCCACGCTAGAGAGCAATTCCACAAACGAAAAACAGTACTTTCCGACTAATCGACAGATTCTATTTGTGGATAAGATGCGGCTATGACGTCTCCCGAACCTGACCTGCGTCGGCTGCGCCACTTCGTCGCCGTCGCCGAGGCCGGCGGGTTCACCCGGGCAGCCGCGTCGCTGCACCTGAGTCAGCAGGCTCTGAGCAGCTCGATCCGACAACTCGAAAAGGATCTCAACGCGGCTCTTTTCACGCGGATGGGTCGCCAGGTGACGTTGACCCGAGCGGGTCAGACGCTGTTGAGCGAAGGCCGGGTGCTGCTGGCTGCGGCGCGCACCGTCGCCGAACACGTCGAAAAGGTCGGAGCGAGCACCGCTGAGACATTCGTCGTCGGCCACACTCCGGCTCTCAGCGGCATCGAGGCGTACACCATTCTCGAACCCGCCATCGATGCCTTTCCCGATGTGTCTTTCACCCTCCGGCAGCTCTACCCCGCCGACCTGACGTCAGCTGTACTGGACGGCTCGGTGCAGTTGGCGCTCAGACGCGGCGTCGTTCCCCCCGATGACCTGGCTGCGGCGGTGGTCGGCTATCACCGTGTCCGCCTTGCTGTTCCGTCGAACCATCGACTTGCTGGCCGCCGGCGAGTTGACATCGACGAACTTGCCGACGATCAGATTGTTCTGTGGGCGCCACCCGGGGCGTCCTATTACAGCGACCTTCTGGTCGGCGCGTGCCGGCGGGCGGGATTCGAACCCAACTACGTCATCAGCCGCGTCCAAGGAGCCGCGACCGTGGCCGCTCCCCTGACCACCGACGCCATCGCATTCGTCACGGCCGCAGCCGGTCCTGCGATGGACGCACGCGTCCAGGTGATCGACGTCCACCCCGCGATCCAGGTTCCCGTGCAGGCCCTCTGGCAGCGGCACACCGTCTCGGCGGTACGCGAGAGAATCGTGACCGGCTAACTCTGGCCGCCTCGATTCGTGAGGCTGCGAAGAGGAATCGCGCTGGCCTCGGGTGACCCTACGCTGTCTCGACCAGCATCTCGGCCGCGCTGGCTTCGGCGCGGGCACGGTCCTCGGCCACCAAACCGATGCGCGTCCGCCGATCCAGGATGTCGTCGACGGTGAGCGCTCCTTCGTGGGTCACCGCGTACTCGAATTCGGCACGGGTCAGGTCAATTCCGTCGGCCACCGGGTCGGTCGGCCGGGGGCAGGTCGCCCGGGCGATGACGTTGGGCGCCTCGGCCCCGTAGCGTGCCACCAGCGAACCCGGCAATTCGACCGGGGTGCGCAAGGTCGAAACCGGGTTGGCCGGCGCCCCCACCAGTGGAAGGTTGCGGGTCCGGCACGGACCCGTGGTCAGCGACCGCAGTTGCACTGCTCGGTCGATGACATCCTCGGCCATGTAGCGGTATTCGGTGAGCTTGCCGCCGATGACGCTGAGCACCCCGGTCTCGGACTCCGTCACGGCGTGATCACGCGACACGTCCGCGGTGCTGCCCGCACCGGTGTCGATGAGCGGACGAAGCCCGGCGTAGGTGCCGAGGACGTCCCGGGGCGTCAACCTCAGCGCCAACGCCGTGTTGACGGTGTCGAGGAGGAACGAGACTTCGTCCGGGGTCGCCTCCGGCACATCGGGAATCGGGCCGGGCGCGTCCTCGTCGGTCAGTCCGAGATACACCCTGCCCAGCTGCTCGGGCATCGCGAACACAAACCGGTTGAGCTCACCGGGAATCGGAACCGTCAGCGCAGCAACAGGATTGCCGAACGCGGCAGCGTCGAACACCAGGTGGGTGCCGCGGCTGGGCCGCAGCCGCAGCGCGGGGTCCAGCTCCCCCGCCCATACCCCGGTCGCGTTGACCACCGCGCGGGCGGTGACCGTCATCGATTCCCCGGTCGCGGTGTCGGTCAGTGTGGCGGAGGTGCCGGACGCCTGCGACGCCGCGACGCGGGTGAGGATCTTGGCCCCGTTCTGCGCGGCGGTGCGGGCCACCGCGGTGACGAGGCGAGCGTCGTCGATGAGCTGCCCGTCGTAGGCCAGCAGTGCACCGTCGAGGCCGTCGATCCGCACCGTCGGGGCAAGTTCCACCGCCCGCCGCGCATCGACTCTTCGAGAGCGGGGCAGCGTCGCCGCTGACGTGCCCGCCAGTCTGCGCAACCCGTCCCCGGCGGCGAATCCGACCCGCACCAACGCGCGCGAGGCCCGACTCATGTCGGGGAGCAGCGGAACCAGCTGCGGCATCGCGTGCACCAGATGCGGCGCGTTGCGGGTCATCAGGATGTGTCGTTCGACCGCACTGCGGCGTGCGATTCCGACGTTGCCGGTGGCCAGGTAGCGCAGCCCACCGTGGACCAGCTTGGAGCTCCACCGGCTGGTACCGAAGGCCAGATCGTGCTTCTCGACCAGGGCGACCGACAGGCCACGCGTCGCCGCATCCAGCGCGATGCCGACCCCGGTGATGCCTCCGCCGATGACCAGGACGTCGACGCTGTTGCCGTCACCGATCTCGGCGAGCTCGGCGGAGCGTCGGGACTTGTTCAATGCTGTTGCATCGCTCACGGTTTGAGGTATCCGTTCAGTGAGTGGGCCAGCTCGACATCGAGCGACTCGGCGTCGAGCAGGTCGGCGACCATCTGCGCGGACTGGATGGTCGACTGGGTGATGAGCAGACACATGGCCGCCATCTGGTGGGTGTCCCCGGCGCGGATGCTGCCTTCGCTCTGGCCGGCCTTGATGGCCTCGGCCAGCGCGTCGACCAGGATCTGCTGGCTGGTGCCCAGCCGGTTCGTGATGTAGGTGATGGCGATGTTGGGGGCATTGTGGATGACCGACATGACCACCTCGTCGCGGCGTAGATGCTGAGCCACCGCGACCACTCGCGCGACCATCGCCTCACGGCCGGGGCCGGCGTCGGGAACGGTGTCGAGCACCCCGGCAATCCGCAGGGTCAGCAGCTCGGCGATCACCCACCGGATGTCGGGCCAGCGACGGTAGATGGTCGGCCGGCTGACGCGGGCGCGGCGGGCGATCTCGGTCAAGGTGGTCCGCTCCACGCCGTAGGCGAGGATGCACGCCGCGGCGGCGTCGAGGATCCGCGCCTCGACACTCTGCGGAGAGTTACGGATTGACACCATCTGTAATACTGTAACTCATGACCGACGCCACCGCCCAGCCGAACGATCCGCCCATGCTGTGGAACGGCTGGGGCGACCCCGCTGCCGCCAAGCCGCTGTCACCGGCAATCCGGTCGCTGCTCGAGCAGGCGCTCGGTATCGAACCCGCTGACATGGCCGCGCCGAGCCTCGAGCAGGTGCGGCTGCGACCGTCGGCGCTGTCACCCTCCGACCGGGAGGGTTTCGCCGCGATCCTCGGAGCCGAGCATGTCGCCGTGGCCGACCACGATCGACTACTGCGCGCCGGCGGCAAGTCGACGTTGGACCTGCTGCGACGTCGCGACTTCGGCGTCCAGGACGCACCCGACGCGGTGCTGCTGCCCGGCAGCGACGACGACGTGGCCGCGGTGTTGCGGTTCTGCGCCGACCGGAGCATCGCCGTGGTTCCCTTCGGTGGCGGCACCTCGGTGGTCGGCGGCCTCGACCCGACGCGCGGGCGGTTCAAGGCCGTGGTGTCGCTGGACCTGCGCCGGATGGACCGACTGTGGTGGCTCGACGAAGTGTCCTGGGAGGCCGAGCTGGGAGCCGGGGTGACCGGACCGGACGCCGAACGGCTGCTGGGCGAGCGCGGCTTCTCGCTCGGGCATTTCCCGCAGAGCTTCTGCTTCGCGACCATCGGCGGCTTCGCTGCCACCCGCTCGTCCGGCCAGGATTCGGCGGGCTACGGCCGCTTCGACGACATGGTCCGCGGGCTGCGCGCGATCACCCCGGCGGGCACCCTGGACCTGGGTCGCGCTCCCGCCTCGGCTGCGGGCCCCGACCTGCGTCAGATGCTGCTCGGCTCCGAGGGCACTTTCGGCGTGATCACCCGCGTACGGGTGCGCGTGCACCCCGTGCCGCAGACGACACGTCACGAGGCGTGGTCGTTCCCGGATTTCGCCACCGGCGCCGACGCGCTGCGGGCGGTCGCGCAGACCGGCACCGGCCCGACCGTGCTGCGGCTGTCCGACGAGGCTGAGACCGGGGTGAATCTGGCGACCACCCAGAGCATCGGCGAGCAGCAGGTAACCGGTGGGTGCCTGGCGATCACGGTGTTCGAAGGCACCGAGGCCCATGTCGCGAGCCGCCATCAGGAGACCCGGGACCTACTCACGGCGATGGGTGGGACGTCGCTGGGTGACGCCGCCGCCGTGGCCTGGGAGCACGGGCGATTCAACGCGCCCTACCTGCGCGACTCGCTGCTGGCCGCCGGGGCGCTGTGCGAAACCCTCGAGACCGCGACCACCTGGTCCAACGTTCCGCTGCTCAAGGCGGCGGTCACCGAGGCATTGACCACGGCCCTTGCCGATTCGGGCACCCCCGCGCTGGTGATGTGCCACATTTCGCATGTGTATCCGACCGGCGCCTCGCTCTACTTCACCGTCGTGGCAGCGCAGCGCGGCAACCCGATCGAGCAGTGGCGCGCCGCCAAGGCCGCGGCCTCGGAGGCGATGATGCGCAACGGCGGCACCATCACCCATCACCACGCGGTGGGCGCCGATCACCGTCCATGGATGCGCGACGAGGTCGGCGACCTCGGGGTGGAGTTGCTCAAGTCCGTCAAGGCCACCCTGGATCCAGCCGGAATCCTCAATCCGGGCAAGCTGATTCCGTGACCGGCACCGGGCGCGTCACCGTGCTGACGAACCCGGCGTCGGGGCACGGCAACGCCCGGCACGCCGCCGAGCGTGCCATCACCCAGCTGCACCGCCGCGGACTGGACGTCGTCGCCATCGCCGGCACCGACGCCGCCCATGCCCAGCGCCTCGTGGAGGGCGCGCTCGAGCGTGACATGGACGCGCTGGTGGTCGTCGGCGGCGACGGCATCGTGTCGGTCGCGTTGCAGGTGCTCGCGGAGAGCGAGGTTCCGCTGGCGATCGTGCCGGCCGGCACCGGCAACGACCACGCCCGCGCGTTCGGTCTGCCGGTCAACAGCCCCGAGGCGGCCGCCGACGTGGTGGTCGACGGTTGGATCGACACCGTCGACCTCGGGCGCATCGCCGGTAGCGACGGCACGGTTCGCTGGTTCGGCACCGTGATGGCTGCCGGGTTCGACTCGCTGGTCACCGACCGGACCAACCGGATGACCTGGCCGCACGGACGGATGCGCTACAACCTGGCGATGCTGGCCGAACTGTCCCAGCTCCGGCTGCTGCCGTTCCGGCTGAGCTTCGACGGCGACACGTACGTCACCGAGTTGACGCTCGCCGCGTTCGGTAACACCCGCAGCTACGGCGGGGGCATGTTGATCTGCCCCGACGCTGACCCGCGGGACGGGTTGCTCGACGCGACGATGGTGGCCTCGGCGTCACGGACACGGTTGATCCGGCTGTTTCCCACGGTGTTCAAGGGCACCCATGTCGACCTCGACGAGGTGCACACCCGGCGGGCAGGGACCATCACCGTCGACAGCCCCGGAATCAATGCGTACGCCGACGGCGAGTATGTCTGCCCGCTACCGGTGGAGGTATCCGCGGTGCCCGCCGCGCTGAAGATCCTGCGACCGCCGGCCGGTTAGCCGACACCCCTGCTCAGCCAGCTGACCTCGGCGCCCTCGCCGCCGTCGCGGTAGGCCTCCAGCGCGTCATCCCACGCGGTGCCGAGCACCGAGTCGAGCTCGGCAGCCAAGGTGTCTGCCCCCGCGGCCATCAGGGAGCGCAGGCGCATCTCGCCGACCATCACGTCGCCGTTGGCACTCATCGCGCCGCTCCACAGCCCCAGTTGCGGGGTGTGGCACCAGCGGTGTCCGTCCACACCCTGACTGGGGTCCTCGGTGACCTCGAAACGCAGCACCGACCAGGAGCGCAGCGCATTCGCCAGCTGGGCACCGGTGCCGACCGGCCCGACCCAGTTGGTGACGGCGCGCAGCTGTCCCGGCATGGCCGGCTGCGGGGTCCACTTCAGATTCGCCCTCGAGTTGAGGGTCGACGACAACGCCCACTCGACATGCGGGCACACCGCGGCGGGCGACGCGTGGATGTAGACCACGCCCGTCGTCACGTCGGCGAACTGATTCGCTGCACGCATCTACTTGCTCCTTCGGCTCCACGAGGGACGTCTTCCCCAACGACCTGGTGGTTTCCGAACGGCAATGGATCGCTCAGCGAGATGAAATTGTCGGTGTTGCTTGCGAGACCATTGTGCCTCGTGATACGGCTGTTGCGCTAGTCGCGCCCGAATTCTCTCAGAACTTCATCAGACAGCTCGGGCATCACCGAATGGGCCCATTCGCCGAAGCGCCGGTCGGTGAGCACGACCAGTGCCACCCCGGCGTCCGGATCGACCCACAAGAACGTCCCGGACTGACCGAAGTGACCGAAGGTGCGCGCCGAGTTGGCCGACCCGGTCCAGTGCGGAGATTTGCCGTCGCGGATCTCGAACCCCAGCCCCCAGTCGTTGGGGCGCTGCACGCCGAATCCGGGCAGCACCCCGTCCAGACCGGGGAACTGGACGCTGATCGCGTCGCTGTGCATCGGCTCCGACACCGTCACCGGTTCCAGCAGATCCCCGGCGAAGGCCGCCAGGTCAGCGACGGTCGAGGTCACCCCGTAGCCGGCCGCCTCGGCCCCGCCCTCGAACTCGGTGTCGGCCATCGCCAGCGGATCGAGCACGGCCTCCCGCAGGTACGACTCGAACGGGATGGTCGACTCACGTTGCATCACCTCGGCAAGCACCGTGAAGCCGTGATTGGAGTAGATGCGGCGGGTCCCCGGTTCGGCGAGCACCTTGCCCGAGGTCATCTCGTAGCCGGCTGCGTGCGCCAGCAGGTGGCGCACCGTCGAGCCGGGTGGGCCGGCGGGGGTGTCGAGGCTGACGGCCCCCTCCTCGACGGCGACCTGCGCCGCTCGCGCGACCAGCGGCTTGGTCACCGACGCCAGCGCGAACCGGTGCCGGGTGTCGCCCCAGTCGGCCAGCACACCTGCGGTCGAGACGACAGCAGCGGCCGCGGTCGGTACCGGCCAGTCGGCGAGGACGTCGAGGGCTCCCATCGATCCAGGAGCTTAGTTCGCGTCCCCGTTCGTCTTCCCGCCGACCAACGCGTGGATGCGTCCGTGCGGGTAGGGCAGATCGATGCCGTTCTCGTCGTAGGCGCGCAGGATCTCGCGCCGCAGCCGGCGCTGCACCGACCACTGCGCACCCGGGCGGGTCTTCAGCGTCATGCGCAGCGTCAGCAGGTCCGGCGAGAGCTCCTGCACACCGAGCATCTCGGGCTCGCCAAGCACCTTCTCCGCCAGCGGCGCCTCCGCGATGGCGGCCGTGGCCGCGTCGACGGCGACCTGCTCGGCACGCTCCACATCGGCGCTCAGCGACACCGGTACCTCGATACGGGCCACCGCGTACTCCTGGCTCATGTTGCCGACGCGGGCGATCTCACCGTTGCGGACGTACCAGAGAGTGCCGTCGATGTCGCGCAAGGTCGTCACCCGCAGGCCGACTGTCTGTACCTCGCCGATGGCTTCGCCGAGGTCGACGATGTCTCCGACCCCGTACTGGTCCTCGAGCAGCATGAACACCCCGGTGACGAAATCGCGCACGAGATTCTGGGCGCCGAAGCCGATGGCCAGGCCGACGACCCCGGCCGAGGCGATGAACGGCGCGATGTTGACGCCGAGGACGTTGAGGATCGCCAGGATGCCCCACACCAGCAGCACGATCGACACCGTCGACTTCAGGACCGACCCGATCGTCTGGGCACGCTGCTGGCGACGCTCGTTGGCCTGCTGGCCGGTCGCGCCCGACGGCACACGGTCACGCAGCCCGCGCAGCAGCGCCGGCTTGGCGGGGGCGTTCTCGTCACCGCTGACCTTCTTGGCCTTACCGGACCGGCCGGTTGCCCGGTCGATCATGCGGTGCAGGATGAAGCGGGCGATCAGGATCGCGAGCAGGTAAGCCCCGATCCGGATCGGCACCTCGATGAGCCAGTGCTGGTTGGTCTCCGTCCATTCCATAGCGAGCGTCTGCAGGTCCATGCCCCGACCGTACGGGGCGAATCCGACGGGATAAAGCCGTGGAGGTCAGTACACCTAGTCGGCGGTCCAGGCCCCCACGATGGCGGCGACGTGGCGGGCGTCGGTCCCGCAACAGCCGCCCAGCACCCGGACCGCGGGCAGATGCTCCCGCAGCGCGCGGTGTTGGGCGGCGAGGTCGTGCGGATCGCCGTCGTCGAGTTCGGTGGCGTCGTCGAGTTCGGCGTGACTCTTGGCCGAGGCGTTGGCCCGCAGTCCCGCCACCCGGTGACGCCAGCCACCCGGGTGTTCGACGGCTCGGGCGAAGTGAGTGGGATGCGCGCAATTGACCATGAAGTAGGCGGCCGCTGCGCCGGTCTCGGCGTCCACTTCGTCGATCGCCTCGTGCAACGGCTGGCCGGTGGGCAGGCGGCCGTCGGTCTCGACGGTCAGGGATATCGCCGCCGGTAGGCCGGCCACCTCTGCGGCGCGGACGACGCCGATGGACTCGGCGACCGTGGTCATCGTGATCGCGGTGACCTGGTCGGCCTGCGCGGCGGCGAAGGAGCCGATCTGTATTGCGTGGTAGTCCTGGGCTTCTCGGTGGCTCATCACCGCGCCGGGGTCGTAGCCGTCGCCGCGCGGTCCCACGCACCCGCTGACGACGGTGCCGATGCCGGCCGCCGTCGCGTCGACGCACACCTCCCGGGCCAGCGCCACCGCGCCCCGGTTGATCTCGTCGAGGCGAGCCGCGGAATAGCCCAGCTGGGCGGCCCAGTCCGGGTTGGCCCGCCACGTCGGCGTCTCCATCACGAAGCCGGCCCGCTGGGCCTGGGCGATGTCGAGATAGCCGCGGTAGTAGCGGCGCAGCCGCGCCCGGCCTTCGACGTTGTCCAGGAGTGGGAACGCTGCGAAAGCCGGCAGCTCACGGCCGTCGTGGAAGACCAACTCCGTTTCCAGCCCGCCGTCGGTGACGAAGACTCCCTGACCACGCAATTGCGGGAGATCGGTGCGGCCGCGGGTTTCACGGTCGATCAGATCCATGGGTCACTTCCTGGCGACGTAGTAGAAGTTGATCGGGTCGGACTCGATCTCGCGCACCTGCACGTCGGTGAAACCGGCGTCGTCGAGCATGGTGATCGCCAGTTCCCGGCCCCAGCAGGTGCCCAGGCCGTCGCCGTCCAGGCCGAGCGACACGCTCATGCAGTGCATCGTCGACACGGTGTAGAGGTAGGACGCGAACGGCACACCGACGTTGTCCTCCAGATGGCTGGAGGCCTTGATGTCGACCATCAGGAACACCCCACCCGGGCGAAGCGCGCGGTGGATGTTGGCCAGCACCGTGCCGGGGTGCGCCTGATCGTGGATGGAGTCGAACGCGGTGATGACGTCGAACGCGTCGGTGTCCTCGAGGCGCGCGACATCGGCGGCGCGGAACGTCGCGTTGGTCAACCCGAGGCGCTCCGCTTCGGCGACGCCGGCAGCCAGCCCCTCCTCCGAGAAGTCGATCCCGACGAACCGGCTGTCCGGAAAGGCCTGCGCCATGACGTTGACGGCGTGTCCGCTGCCGCACCCGACGTCGGCCACGTCCACACCCGCGCGCAACCGGTCGGGTAGCCCGTCGGCCATCGGCAGGATCCCGTCGACCAGCGCGGCGTCGAAGACCTCGCCGCTCTCTTCGGCCATCAGCGAATGAAAGCGGGGGTACTCGTGGTAGGACAGGCCGCCGCCGTGCCGGAAGCAGCCGATGATCTTCTGCTCGACCTCGCCGAGCAACGGGATGAACTGGGCGACCCGAGCCAGGTTGTCCGGCCCGGCCGAGCGGGTCAGCACCGCGGCGCGCTGCTGCGGCAGCGAGTAGGTCCGCGATGCCGGGTCGTAGTCGACGATCCGCGCCGCCGCCACGCCACCCAACCATTCCCGCACGTAGCGCTCGTCGAGCCCGGCGGCGTCGGCGATCTGGATGCTGGTGGCCGGCGGCAGCCCGGCAAGTGTGTCGAACAGGTGGGTCTGGTGTCCGATCGACAGCAGGATCGCCACGCTGGCGGCGTCGATCGCGCCGACGACGCGTTCGGCGAACTCCTCGGTCGTATCGGTCATCGGTGTTTCCTGCACTGTGGTCATGGCGTCGACGCTAAGGCGCCGATGCGTTCCTCGGCATCGAGTACACGATGCAGATCGTGTACGCGGAAATGGTGCAAACGATGCAGTCTTGGTCAATCGATACATACGACGTCGGCGAAGCGCCATGTCACCGGCTCACAGGATCCTCATCGATCCGCGCCAGCCCGGCCAGATCCTCCCGGGTCGGCGCCGACTCCCAGTCACCGTGACCTGTGCAGGCCAGTGCGCCGCAGGCCGTGGCGACTTCCAGGCAGGATTCGACGCCGGCTCCCCTAGCCATCTCGGCCAGCCAGCCGGCCACGAAAGCGTCCCCGGCGCCGACTGTGTCGACCACCGATACCGGGTGCGCCGCGCGAGCCTCAATGGCACTTTCCGACGCCGCTACCGCACCTGAGGCGCCCAGCTTGATCACAACTTGCCGCACACCGTAGCCAAGCAGCCGATCGATCTGCTGCCGCAGGTCACTCTCGCCTGTCACAAATTCCGCTTCGTCCGCTCCCGCAAACACGACATCAGCGCGGCGAGCCAGCGCCCGGTAGGTGCTGACCGCCGAGACGCCGTCCGTCCACAGGCTGGCTCGGTGGTTCACATCGAACGAGACCATTCGACCAGCCTGCTTCGCCCTATCAATCGCGACATGGAGGGCGGCATGGGGCTCCTCCCCGAGCGCAGCGGTGATACCGGTGATGTGGAGTATTTTGCCCTGCTCGACGACCCCGGGCGGAATGTCGTCGGCCCGCAGGCGACTACCTGCTTGACAACGGCGGTAATAGGTGACACGGCTAGAGCCCGGCCGGGGACGTTCCTTGAGCATCAGAGCTGTCGCCGCTTTTTCGTCCACGACCGCGACTGTGTCGACTTTTTCTGCGCGTAGTTCCCGCGCAATCAATTGACCGAACGAGTCGTTTCCCACCCGGCCGAGCCACACCGCGGAGCCATCCAGGCGCACCACCCCGATCGCGACGTTGCTTTCAGCACCGCCGAATCCAACACGCATCCCCCGCAAATGGCGAATGCTGCCGACACGGTCCGCAGTGAGCAGGCCTAGGCTCTCCCCCATCGTCACCACATCGAACGACGCACTCGATGTCATCGCGGTCGCGCCGCTTCCGATGCCGCCACAGCCGCACGGCATGCCCCCGCCACTGAGCCTGCACCGTCGTGGACGACAGCCGGAATCCAGCTACCCGAGACCGCAAAGACCGACGTAAAGCTGAGATACCTTGTCACGTTGGCTAATTCAATGCCGCCAGAGGGCATGAACCGCATAGCAGGGTAGACACTGGCATACGCCCGAAGACAGGCAGCGGCATCCACCGCGTCAGCGGGGAAAAGCTTGACGCGGTTCAACCCCATGCGCGCCGCGGCTTGGACTTCCGTCGGCGTCAGGACGCCGGGGATGATCGGCACTCCGGCGGCGAGCACGTGGCGAACCACATCAGGGTCGAGGCCAGGTGTCACCACGAATCGCGCGCCAGCGTCAAGCGCTTCTTCAGCCTGCGCCACGGTCAACACCGTTCCGGCGCCTACCAGGACATCACCGCGCGCCGACAGGTGCCGGATCGCATCCACGGCGTGCTTGCTTCGCAGAGCCACTTCGGCCACGGGCAGTCCTCCATCGACCAGCCCGTCACCGATGACGTCGACGTCGTTCATGCTGCGAACCGTCACCAGGGGTATCACCGGGTGATAGAACACCGGGTGGTCGGTCGTGGGCGTCCTCATGCTGCCTGCGCGAAGGCAGGATTCGTACCGTACGCCGTCAGTGCGTCGGAGTTCAGCGTCACGCCCAGCCCTGGCGCGTCAGACACCGCCAGCATGCCGTCAGCATCCAAGGTCCAACCACCGGCGATCAATTCGTCGATGTAGGCAGATCCGGTCTTGTACTCCACCAAATCAGTAGCGGCCAGCGCAGAGGCCAGCTGTAGATCAGCTGCCAGACCAACTCCGGTGTTCCAGCCATGTGGGACGAGCCGCATTCCGTGATCCTGCGCAGCCCAACCGATTCGGCGCGACTCGCTCAACCCGCCGCCCTTGGTGGTGTCCGGCTGCACAATGTCGAAGGCACCCGCCTGAATGAACGGCGCGAAGGCCTGTCGCCGGGTGAGCACCTCGCCACCACTGATCGGAACCCGGGAGTGCGCGCGCAGCATAACGAATCCCTCGACGTCATCCGGCGCCAGCGCTTCCTCGAACCACGCCACATCGTAGGCGGCCAACATGTCTGCGGTACGCTTCGCCCACGACAATCCACCGGGAAAGAAGGCTTCCGAGCCGCCTGCATCCACCGCCAGGAGGCAGTCACCCACTGCCTCGCGAGCCGCCGCCACGGTCCGCTCGTCAGTTGCGCTGTCCACACGTCCGAACTTCCACCACCCGATCTTGAAGGCTGTGAAGCCTTCTTCGACAAGAGATCTCAGGTTCTCCCGCATCACGGGTGCGTCGTCCATCAGCACCGACGCATAGGGCCGGACACGGTCCCGATAACGCCCACCCAGCAGACGGCCCACCGGCTGGCTCAGTGCTTGTCCCGCGAGGTCCCACAGTGCTATATCGATGGCGCTGGTGGCGTGCGTCAGGGTTCCTCCTCTGCCCATCCAGAAGGAGCTCTGGTGCAGAGTCTCTGTTAGCCGCTCCACTTCCAGCGCGCTCTCCCCAATGAGGTGTGGTGTCAACAGATGCAGGGCGGCCCGTACCAACCCTTCCGCGGTGAAAGCGCTTCCGATACCGACATGACCCGAATCCGTGTGCACAGCGACGAGGGTGTGCACGACGTCGTCGGGACGCAGTTCATTGGACCAACCTCCTTCCGGTGTAGCCCCGCGCAGCCCGCAAGTTTCGATGCGAGTGATCTTCATGTGGTGCTCCTCCTCTTTGTTCGTCAACGTCAGCGCAACATCTGCCCGGGAAGGCGCCCGGTGTGTCGGGCGTCGAAAACGACAGGGACCCCGTTGACCCAGACGAACCGCGCGGCGTCGGCATATTCGGGCGGCATCGACCAGGTATCGGTTCGGGCCAGCACCTCAGGGTCGAACACCACGACGTCGGCGCGATAGCCCTCGCGCAGATACCCGCGCCCGCCAATACCGAAATGGTCGGCCACCATGCCGGTCATCTTGTGGATAGCAATTTCCATCGACAGTGTTCCCGCCGCTACATGGTGAGCGAGATAGTGCGTGTGCCCGAAGTAGAACAGCGGATGTCGGGTCCTGAGGTTCAGCGGACCTTGACGGCAGGCGGTAAACGCGTCGACCCCTAGCAGAAAGTGGTCATGCGAGATCGCTTCAGTGAGGTGATCCTCGGTAAACAGCAACCCTAAGAGTTGAACGCCGCCGAGATCCGGCCCGGCGGCGGCGAGAATGTCGAACAGGCATTCCCATTCATCGCGGCCGTGTTGCTCGGCGATCTGCGGGAAGGTCAGCCCTTCCCATTCGGGGTGGGTGGTCGACACACCGAGCCGCACGCGATCCCAATGGCCACGATGTACAAAGCGCCAGTATCGGTCGCAGTCCTGCCTCACACGAAGGCGGACGTCCTTGTCCGTCAACATCTGAGCAGCTTCGGCCGCCGGGTGTTGGAGGAGCCAGCCGGGCAGCAGGCCGACTGCCATTCCAATCCCATGCGGATAGGGCGTGATGTCGGCCAGAACATCGGAACCCCTACGTCGCTCGTCGGCCACGCGCTGCGCCGCCTGCTCCCAAGCTCCGTCTGACGCACCCGTGTCATGCCTAACGTTGAGGTGCGAGAGCTGGGCTCGCACCTCACCGTGGTTCACTACCTCGAAGAACTCGTCGACGGCGCCGCCGAGGTCCGCGTCCCGATTACGAATGTGGCTGGCGTACATGCCTCCCCGCCGGCCTGCAACCCGAGCGAGTTCGCCGAGTTCTGCGGTGTCGGCGAATCGGCCGGCGCCATACTCGAGACCGCTGGAGAACCCGATGGCACCAGCCTCCATCGCTTCTTCCAGGAGTCTAGTGCGTTCACGCTCCTCCTCCTTGCCATACCGCTCTGCGTTGGATTGCGCCGCCGCACGTATCGCGGTGTGTCCGACGAACCACAGGAGGTTTTGGGCAGTCCCGCCGGTGTGCACCGCTTCCAGGAGTCCGTCGAAGCTGCGCCAATCAACTTCTCCGCCGAAACCCATGGCCTGTAGAGCATTGCGGGCGGGTCCGACGTCGTCCTCTCCAAGCGGAGCGTAGGTCACACCACAGTTGCCGACTACCTCCGTGGTGACACCCTGGTGGATGGTGCTGTAAGCCGCGCGGTTGGCGAGAATGGACCAGTCGCTGTGACTGTGCGGGTCGATGAGCCCGGGGGTGACGATCATTCCGGTGGCGTCGACGGTGTGCACGGCCTGAACTCCGGTCTTCACACCAAGATAGTCGATTCGATCCTCACGTATTCCGACATCACAGCGTTTCGCAGGCGCGCCCGTCCCGTCAACGATGTACGCACCGATTATCAGCGTATCGAGGGCGGGCATCTCACAACACCTTGCTCAGGAATTCTCGGGTTCGACGATGCTGTGGTGAACTGAAAAGAGTTGTGGGTTCCGCGGTCTCGATGATGCCGCCGTGGTCCATATAGATGACGCGGTCGGCCACCTCGCGTGCGAAGGCCATTTCGTGGGTCACCACCACCATGGTCATTCCATCGGCTGCCAATCCCTTCATCACGACGAGAACCTCGCCGACGATCTCGGGGTCCAGCGCTGACGTGGGCTCGTCGAAGAGCATGATCTTCGGATCCATCGCGAGCGCACGGGTGATGGCCACCCGTTGCTTCTGGCCACCGGACAGCGAATCCGGATACACGTCAGCCTTTTCCGTCAAGCCGACCCTGTCGAGCAGCGCTCGAGCGCGGTCATGTGATTCGCTCTTCGTCCGTTTGAGCACCCGCCGTTGGGCAAGCGCAACGTTGTCGAGCACTGTCATGTGCGGGAACAGGTTGAAGTGCTGAAACACCATGCCGACGTCGCGCCGGACGACAGCCAAGTCAGCGGTCTTCTCCCCCGCTCCCAGCGCGTGGCCGTTGACGATGACACTGCCGTGCGACGGCCGCTCCAGACCGTTCATACATCGCAACAGCGTGCTCTTGCCTGACCCCGAGGCGCCGATGATGCACACCACCTCGCGTTCGGACACGTCGCAGGAGACACCGTGGAGCACCTCGTTGTCACCGAAACTCAGTCGCAGGTTCTCAATCTGGATCACTTTCTGGCTCCTGACGTAAGAGCGGTGAGGGAATCGCCGACTCTGGGTGTGGGCACGTTGGCGGCCAAGCGCCGCTCGTAGCGTCTGGCCGCCGTCGACAGCGCGAAGCAGATGACGAAGTAGAACGCCCCGACTACGGTGTAGGCGACTATGGGGTCAGCGGTCTGCGAACTCACGATATTGCCCGCACGGGTCAGTTCGATCAGACCGATGACGGCAACCAAAGAACTGTCTTTGATCAACACCACCAAGAAGCCGACGCCGGGCGGGACGATCAACCGTGCCGCCTGCGGCATGATGACCCACCGCATCCGTTCGACGTAGCCCAGACCGAGCGCCTTCGCCGCTTCGAACTGCCCTCGCGGCACGGCTTCGATGCTGCCTCGAACCAACTCACCGATGTACGCGGACGCGAAGATCGAAAGTGCGATCACGCCGGCCCAGTATTCGGGGACACTGCTTCCGGGTGCGAGCAGAGGGACGCCGAAGTACACGAAGAAAATGACCAGGAGCACGGGAATGCCGCGGATCAGTCCGACATACACGGCGCTGATCCACCGCAAAGGTCGGACGCTACCTGTCGACATCAAACCGAGCATCAGACCGAGCACACCACCGAAAGCCACTGACAGCACGCAGATCTGCACGGTGACAAACGCACCTTGGATAATCAGGGCGAGGTGTTGCCAGCCGAAGGCCTCGAACATCATGCCACCTTCCAACTGATGAATCTGGTTTCGACGATCCGGGACGCGCCGGCGATCAGGAAAGCGACGGTGAAGTACATAAGGCCACCCACCGTGAGGGTCTCGATCGTGCGGAACGTGGTTGATGTGATCCCCAACATCGCGTGCATGAGGTCGGGAACAGCGACGACCGACGTGATCGACGACGCGAGAAACAGCAGAATCGTCTGATTCGTGATGGCAGGAAGCACGTTTCGCACTGCGGGCGGATACAGCACTCGCCAGAAAGTGTCCCTCGAGCTCATCCCCAGCGCTGCCGCCGCCTCGTGTAGTCCAGCGGGCACCGATTGGAAGCCAGCGCGAAATATCTCGGCCATGTATGCCGCGTTGTTGATGGTCAGCGCTACGACGCCGGCTGCGATCGGGTCCAGATTCACACCCGCCTGCGGCAACGCGAAGTAAACAAGATAGAGCTGCAACAGCAAGGGAGTGTTGCGGACCACCTCAACGTATGTGGTCGCCGCTGCCCGGACTGTCCGCGAAGCGGAGGCGCGGCAGGTGTACAGAAGGATTCCCAGGGCACCGCCACCACCGAGGGCGGCGATGCTGATCCCGAGGCTGATGGCCAGCCCCTTCGACAGCGGCGCTAGGTAGGGAATGATGTCGCCGTAGTACAGCTGCATAATCGTCGACTACAGCTACTTGATCAATTCGGGGACGTCCATGCCGAGCCACCGGTTGTATGACTCATTGGCCGCGTCGCTGATGTTGTAGTTCATGATGAAGTTGTTCAGGTAGTTCAGCCAAACCTGGTCACCCATCTTGACCCCGAACGAAACTAGAGACGGCGCCAAGGCTGGCGCCTCGAGAACCCGCACCGCGTCGCCCTCGCTGTCCCGAATGTCGGCGACCACCGCCGTACTTTCCATCAATGCGTCGACTTTTCCGCTGCGCAGCGCTTGGATCGAATCCGCCACGGCCTCGAAAAGACTCGCGTTGGCTTGCGGGAACCGCATTTCAAGGATGCTCGCGGGAACGCTGCCTCGGGTTGCCGCCACATTGCGCCCTGCGAGGTCGTCGTAAGTATTGATGTCGCTGGCTGCGGGTACGACAACAAGCTGCCCTTCAGAGGCGTACGGTCGGGTCATCGCGACGACCTGTGCCCGTTCATCGAGATTGGTCAGTGCGGCGATGATCACGTCGACCTTGCCAGTCTCCAGCATGGGAATTCGGCTGGCATTCGTGGTGCTCACGAATTCCACCTGCGCGCCAAGCGAATCCGCCAGTGCATGAGCCTTGTCGATGTCGAAACCTTCGTACTGACCGGAGCTGTTCATTACCCCGTATGGGGGCGCGTCGGCGAAAACGCCGACAACGACCTTCTTTGACTCGAGAACCTCGGTGAGGATGCTCGGCCCAGCGGCTGCCCCGCCTGTTTGACCGGAAGACGTGCATCCAGCTGCCAGTGCCACCGCTGCCACCGCAGCTATCGCTGTGCGCATTGCCTTTCGCATGGAAATCCCCTGATTCTTGACTCTTCGGAGGCGCCGTCACAGACGGCGATCGTCTCCTCCACCGACAATCGGCAGTGGATTAGAGATTATTTACAATCTATGATTAATGCAAGCCCCGATGCGGAGACGTGTTCGCCGGCCCCTGTCCGAGTTCGGGCACCTACGATTGAGATGGCGCCGACTCGGCGCGGAGGGAGACGTCTACATGACCCAAGTCGCAGAAGGCCTGTCTGTCGCCCCACCCGGCATCACCGCTCCGTCTCGACGGCATCAGATCGCCGACTGGCTGCGCGAACAGATCGTCAAGGGCAATCTGGCGCCCGGAGCGCAACTCAAGCAAGACATCCTCGCCGCTCACCTCAGCACCAGTCCAGGCCCCGTCCGAGAGGCATTGCGGCAACTGGAAAGCGAGGGGCTCGTACAGCACATCCCTAATCGGGGGGTCTTCGTCAATTCGGTCAGTGCCGACGAATTGCTTGGGGTGCTGCTGCCGGTTCGGTTGGCGATCGAGTCGTTTGCCATCGCGAAGATCGGTCGGAATCCGCAGACCATCGCTCAACTTGAGCAGTTGGTCATGCTGATGGACCAGGCGGCCGAGCGCAATGATCTCGATCTACTCAACGAACTCGACGTGTCCTATCACGAGATCATCGTCCGGAGCGCACATTCCGAACATGCGCTGCAGTTGTGGGCGAGTGTCCAGCCCCGGATTCGCATGCAGATCCATCGGCTCGCCAAACGTCACACCAGCCCATTCGCGATCCCGCAGGAGCACCGAGTTCTCCTCGACTCCATCCGCGGTGACGACTCCGAGAACCTTCGTCTCGCTCTGGACGACCACATCATGACCAGCGCTCGAGACCTTCTTGCGCGCGAAGACTCTTCGTGACCCCCGGGCGTTCAAGGCGACGATTCTGCCTCGAAGGCCACCCCCAACACACACCTGCCTTTAGTCAGAGCACCTCGTTGGCGTGCGCCCAAGCCGCCGCGGCAGTCCGCGACGAGACCCCGATCTTGGCGTAGATGTTGGCCAGATGGCGGCCGACGGTCTTCTCCGACAGGTAGAGCTGCTGGGCGGCCTGCCGGTTGGTCGCGCCCTGCGCGACGCAGGCCAGGACCTCGAGCTCGCGACGGGTGAGCCCGCCGGGCGAGGGGATTCCGCAGATACCCGCGGGTTCGACGCCCAGTTGGGCGTAGATGGCGTCCGCGGTGGCGGCGTCTGCGGAAGCCGCCTCCGCGTCACCCAGGCCGCGCCGCGCCAGCGCCATCCACTCATAGACTTCGGCGGTCTCGTAACGGGACTGCTGCACCCGGTATTCGCGCAGCGCCTCCTGGAGCGAGGCGAGCGCCTCGTCGAACCGACCCTGCCGCACCGCCACGGCGCCGCGGGCATGCGCCGCCCAGGCCAGGAAACCCGGAGTCTTGAATGCCGCAGCGTCGGCTTCCAGTTCACGGCAATAGGTTTCGGCCTCCTCGACGGCGTCGCGCCCGAGCGCGATCTCGACCGCGGCACGCAACAATCGCATCCGGTCCAGCCGGTCTGCGCCGGCCAGAGCCAGTCGGATTGCCGTCCACGCCGCCGCGGAGTCCCCACGCCGGCAGGCCAGCAGGGCTTCGCCGGGCTGCGGGGCCTTGCCCAACGTCCTGGCCTGCTCGAAGGCCCGTGCCGCACCGTCCAGATCACCCATCAGCCGGCGCACCTCACCCAGCTGGTAGTACCCCTCTGCCGCGGCCCAGGTGTTGACCTCGGCGAGGGTACGGCTGGACGTCCCGAGCCTGTCCTCGAGGAGGCGGTAGTCGTCGGTGTGGACCTGCACCTGCAGGCGATGCACATCGCACACCCCGCCGTAGGGCACCGAACCCGACAACCCGCACCACTGCTCCATCGACTGGGTCCACGATCGCATCCGCGGCAGGTCGGCCAGCTTGTGACAGTGGTGCAACACGATGCAGTAGATGTCGCCGGCCCATTCGATCGGCACTTGGTCGGCCACCAGCGGCAGAATCGCCTCGTCGATCAACGCGTAGCCGTCGGCGGTGCGGGCGTGCAGGATCGCCTCGATGCCGCCGATGATCAGACCCAGCGCGGTGACTGCGGGTGTGTTCAACCGCTCGCCGAGGTCGCGCAGCGCGCGCACATGCGTGTGGAGCGTGTCGAGGTCCAGTGTCATCGCCGCGACGTTGGCGTCGAGGTAGGTCAGATACCCGTGTGCGGGTCCCTCCTCAGCGCCCGCGAGCAGCCGGCGGGCCCGGTTCATCCAGCCCTGCCCGATGTTGAGGTCACCGCGCACCAGCCAGGCCAGCCCGAGCTCGGTGGCCTTCATCGCCGCGGCGGTGGGGTCGGTCCTGGTGAGCTCGGCGAACACCCGCTCGGCGGCTCGGCTGGCCTCCTTGACGTGACCGAGTCGCCACGCGGCGAACGAGAAGGCGTCGAGGTCGTCGATGCGTAGCGGCGCGTACACGCCGGCGCGGTCGAACGCCTCGTAGCTGGCACGCCAGTCCCGTCGTTCGTGCGCGGCGCGCGCGACCGTCAGCAGATCAATCTGCGGTTCGACCAGCATCGATGTCCAGGTTATCCCCATCGGACCGGTTCCGGACAGACCCGGGACACACACTCTGTCGACCCCGAGGCGAACCATTAGGTTGTAGGCATGACTCAGACGGTGCGCGGTGTGATCTCACGGAAGAAGTCAGAACCGGTCGAGGTGGTGGACATCGTCATCCCCGATCCGGGACCCGGTGAGGTCGTCGTCGACATCGCCGCGTGCGGGGTGTGCCACACCGATCTGACCTACCGCGACGGCGGCATCAACGACGAGTTCCCGTTCCTGCTGGGCCATGAGGCGGCCGGCACTGTCGAATCGGTCGGCGCCGGCGTGACGAACGTCGAGCCGGGTGACTTCGTGGTGTTGAACTGGCGCGCCGTGTGCGGGCAGTGCCGGGCGTGCAAGCGCGGCCGCCCGCACCTGTGCTTCGACACGTTCAACGCCGAGCAGCCGATGACGCTGACCGACGGCACCGCGCTGACCCCCGCGCTGGGCATCGGCGCGTTCGCCGACAAGACGCTGGTGCACGAGGGGCAGTGCACGAAGGTCGACCCCGCCGCTGACCCCGCGGCGGCCGGTCTGCTGGGTTGCGGTGTGATGGCCGGCGTCGGGGCTGCGATCAACACCGGCGCCGTCAACCGCGACGACACCGTGGCGGTCATCGGCTGCGGCGGCGTGGGCGATGCGGCGATCGCCGGGGCGCGCCTGGTCGGGGCGAAGAAGATCATCGCCGTCGACATGGACAACCGGAAGCTGGACTGGGCCCGCCAGTTCGGGGCGACGCACACGATCAACGCCCGTGAGCTCGACGCGGTGGCCACGATCCAGGATCTGACCGACGGTTTCGGCGCCGACGTCGTCATCGACGCGGTAGGCCGGCCCGAAACCTGGAAGCAGGCGTTCTACGCCCGTGACCTGGCCGGCACCGTGGTGCTGGTCGGGGTGCCGACGCCGGACATGACGCTGGAGATGCCGTTGATCGACTTCTTCAGCCGCGGCGGATCGCTGAAGTCGTCCTGGTACGGCGACTGCCTGCCGGAGCGGGATTTCCCGACGCTGATCACCCTGTTCCTGGAGGGCCGTTTCCCGCTGGACAAGTTCGTCTCCGAGCGCATCGGCCTGGACCAGATCGAAGACGCGTTCCACAAGATGCACTCCGGTGAAGTGCTGCGCTCCGTGGTAGTGCTGTAGGCATGGGCAACATCGCGCGGCTGGTGACCAGCGGAACGTTCGAACTCGACGGCGGCAGCTGGGAGGTCGACAACAACATCTGGCTCGTCGGAGACGACAACGAGGTGGTGGTGTTCGACGCCGCCCACACCGCCGAACCGATCATCGAGGCGGTCGGCGGGCGCCACGTCGTCGCCGTCGTGTGCACGCACGGGCACAACGACCATGTGACCGTCGCCCCCCAGCTGGGGCAGGCCCTCGACGCGCCGGTGTTTCTGCACCCGGCCGATGACGTGCTGTGGCGGATGACCCATCCCGACAGCGACTTTCGCGCCGTGGCCGACGGTGACACGCTGCGCGTGGCGGGTACCGAGCTGCGTGCTCTGCACACGCCCGGACACTCCCCCGGATCGGTCTGCTGGCACGCGCCGGAGCTGGGCGCGGTGTTCAGCGGTGACACACTGTTCCAGGGTGGGCCGGGCGCGACCGGCCGCTCCTATTCGGATTTCCCGACAATCCTCGAATCCATCTCGGGTCGGCTGGGCAAGCTTCCCGGTGAGACGGTCGTCTACACGGGCCACGGCGACACGACGACCGTCGGCGACGAGATCGTGCACTACGACGAATGGGTCGCGAAAGGCAGCTGAGCCCTTTGGTCAGCTCCGGAGGATCCGACGCTTCTCGGCCTCGAACTCGGCATCGGTCAGGGCACCTGACTCACGCAGCGCGGCCAGCGTCTTGAGCTGTTCGAGCCGCACGTCGGTGTCGGTGGGTTCGTAGCTGTGCACCGGCGGCGGAACCGGTCCGGGCCAGGTGGGCTCGTCGAGACTCACCGGCGCCGCCACGTCCTGTACTGCGCGCGGCGACCGGAGCCGCCACAGGATCGCCAGGACCAACGACACGACACCGGCGGCGATGAGCCCGCCGAACGCCCACACCAGCCACCACGGCGAGTCGTCGCGGCCGAAGGCCAGCTGCGGGTTGATGTAGCCGGCGACCTCGCCGCGCACCTCGACGTCATACACGCCGTCCTCGGCAATCTGCACCGTCCACAGGCGGATGCGGACGTCGCTGTTGACCGAGGTGGTGGCGCCCACGCTCTCGGTCACGACGGGCTCGGGCGCGCCGGTCGGCGGGGTGATCCCCAGCTGCAGCGCGGGCACCGGAAATCCGCCGCTGACCCCGCCGGGGACCGCGGTGTGGAAGCTGATGGTGGCCTCCCCGGCGGGCAGGTGCAGCCGGGCGGATCCGGGGATGGGCACCTCACCGTAGGCGTCGAACTCGTCGAAGACGAACACGTTCAGAAGCAGTGAGACGACGAGACCGACCACCCCGGTGACCAGCGCGATAATTGCACCCACCAGCGCGACGCGTGGACCGACCCGTCCCGTCATGAGCGAAGTCTGTCACGACCGCGCTTCTGCGGCGCGGTCGCGACGTGAGGACTACCGTGCGGAAGTGAGGGATACCACGCAGAGCTGTTCGGAGGTCGCGATGCCTGAATCCAGCATCGTCGTGAGGCCTCAACCCATGGACAGCGAGACCTACACCGCGTCCTCGCGATTGCAGGCCGCCGGCCTTGCCCCGGCGATCGCCGTGTTCGAACGCGCCGCCGGCGAGGTTCCGCTGCCGACCGCCCCGCAACCGATCGTGCTCGCCGACTATGGCGCTGGCACCGGCCACAATTCGCTGCTACCGCTCGGAGCCGCGATCAAGGTGCTGCGCAGCCGTACCAGCGCCGAACACTCGGTGCTGGTGGCGCACACCGACATCCCGGACAACGATTTCACCGCGATGTTCCGCACCATCGAGGAGGACCCGGACACTTACCTGCGCAAGGACCCGGCGACGTTCGCCTCGGCGGTGGGGCGGTCGTTCTACGGCCAGATCATGCCTTCCAACAGCGTGCACCTGGGTTGGAGTTCGTGGGCGATCCAGTGGTTGAGCCGGACGCCGGCCGAGATCGACGGCCACGTGCACATCTCCGACTGCACCGACTCGCAGGTGCAGGCCGCGTTCGCACGGCAGGCCGCCCACGACTGGCATGAGTTCATCGCGTTCCGCGGGCGCGAGTTGGGGCCGGGTGGACGCCTGGTGGTGATGACCATGGCCGTCGGCGAGGACGACGAGGTCGGGTTCCGGCCCTTGTTGCGCGCGATCGACGACGCGCTCAAGGAGTTGGCCGGCGACGACGTGATCACCTCCGACGAACTGTCCGGCATGTGCATCCCGACGGTGTCGCGCCGGGAGGTCGACTTCACGGCCCCGTTCGCACCGTCGGGCCGGTTCGAGCGGCTCGAGATCGAGCATCTGGAGGTGTTCGACGCCGAAGACCGCTTCTGGGAGCGCTATCGGGCCGACGGCAACGCCACCGCGTTCGGGGCGCGGTGGGCGGCGTTCGCCCGGGCGGCGGTGTTCCCGGCACTGCTGACGGCTCTTCCGGACGGTACGGACGAGCAGCGCGTCGGCGAGTTGTTCGACCGGCTCGAGGCCGGGATCAGCGAGCGGATGGGCGCGGCACCCGAACAGGTCCGCATCCCGCTCGCGCATGTGGTGCTGGTCAAGCGGCCTCGCACCTAGCGAATGGCACCTAGCGAATCGTGCCCTTGCCCGGGATCAGCGGCAGATCGAGCGCGGTGACCCAGCCGGGTGACAGGTCGTTGACGGCCGGCACCGCGTTGAGGGCGCGCAGCCCGGTCGCCAGGCAGCCCGCTGCCGCGGCGTCACGTCCGGAGCCGTCGGTGAACCGGAACGCGGTCTCCTGCGAGATGCTCGGGGTGCCTTCGATGTCGACACGGTAGACGTCGTTCTGGTTGCCGGACGGCCAATCCGGGGCGGCGTCGTTGCCGATGCGGTTGACGTGCTCGAGTTGGATGCGGGTCTCGCCGCGGTAGACGCCGTTGACGGTGAAGCGGACGGCGGCGACGTTGCCGGCCTCGATGACGCCTTTCGCGGTCGTGCGCTCTGTGGGGGTAACCCACTTCTCCCAGGTGGTGGTGATGTCGTCGAGCATGATCCCGGCGGCGTGCGCGATCATGGGAACTGTTGCACCCCAAGCGAACACGAGAATATCGGGGTTCTCGAGCATCGCCCGGTACTCCGGCGGTCGCCCGATGCCCATCTCCCGGTCGTAATCCCCGGTGTAGTGGGTGTAGTCCAGCAGCTCGGCGGCGCGCACCATGCGGACCTCCGAGCACAATCCCATCAGCGTCATCGGGAACAGGTCATTGGCGAAGCCTGGATCGATGCCGGTGGTGAAGCACGACGCCTCGCCGAGTTCACAGGCCACCGTGATCGGTTCGATCCAGTTCGGCGGGTTCAGGTGCATGGTCGGCCAGATCCACGGGGTCATCGCGGTGGAGCACACGTCGATGCCGGCCCGCAGGAACCGGGTGATCAGATCGATGTTGGCGTCGGCGTGCGCGGCGGTCGGACCGTAGTGCACCAGCGCGTCGGGTTTCAGGTCGATCAGCGCGTCGACGTCGTCGGTGGCGGCGATCCCGACGTCGGACGACAGTCCACAGATGTCGCCGATGTCGCGGCCCACTTTGGCGGGGTCGCTGACGCCGACACCGACCAGTTCGAACCCGGGGTGGCCGAGCACCTCGGCGATCACCATCTTGCCGACGAACCCGGTTCCCCAGATGACCACGCGTTTGGCGTCAGAATCAGTGCGCACAGCCAATACCCTAGGCCCGGCCCGCGCAGCGGGAACGATTCTGGCCGAACTCAGCGGTTCTCACGGTACAGCCGCCGCGGCGTCGTCCAACGTCACCCTGAATTGCATTGTCCGGTAGGGCCATCCGTTGGCGGTGTGCCATTGCGAAACCATCAGACCGACGCCGGCCTCGACGCCTACCCTCGAGCCCGGCAACACGTAACCGCCGTAGAGCTGGGCCACCCGGCCGCCGGCGTGGTCCTCCTCCTGCCACCCGCAGCCGATCACCGGCTTCTGGATCACGGTGGTGTGCATGTTCGCCAGCGGGGAGTCGACCACGCGGTAGCCCAGCGCGTACTCCGAGGCCAGGAAGCCACCCAGGATCCAGTGGCCCGAGGCCAGCCGACGCAGCGTCAGTTCACCCCATCTCTCCCCCGGCGGCGTGATCGGGGTGGCCAGGCTCCCCCACCCCCACCGCCCGTCGGTGAACCCCCAACTCCGATACTGTCGCCGCGACCCGACGTGTCGGGGCCGGACCCGCATCAGGATGATGCCCTTGTCGCGCTGAAAACCTGTGGCGGCCACATACACCCAGCCGCCGTCCGGCCCCGGTTGGTGGTCCCAGCTCCAACACTGGGCGTGACCGTGATGCAAGTCAGCCGGAAAGCGGGCCTCCCGGCCGAGGTTTCGCCACGTCACGCCGTTGTCGTCGGAGCGCCAGATCTCTGTCCACGCGACATTGCCCAGTCCGCGGTTGACGATGGCGTGCAGATACATCGAGTCCCCGACGGTCAGCAGGTCCGACGGGATGACGGTGCTGATACCGCGTCGCCGCCGGGCGGCGGTGTGGTCGTGACGGTAGTGCCACAGCTGACGCGCATAGTCCGGGTCGGGTCCCCCCGCGCGTTGGTAGACGATCTGATGGTCGGCGTCACCGCGACCGATCAGCACGACCGGTGAGCGCCAGTCCCCGCGGCCCACTGTGCCGCCGGAGAACGTGTCACCGAACACCGACACCAGCGAGCCGTCCGGGGCGAGGACCGAGGCACCCAGGTCGGCACAGGTCACTCCCCACCGGTCGGTGATCCCCGGTCCGGTGACGTCGACGGCCTTGCCGCATCTGCGCGGCAGCGGCCGCATCCCTAGAAGCAGCGGCGCAGCCCGCCGGGTTCGCAGTACAGCGGGTACCGGTCGACCGGGATCGGCAGCGGCTCCTTGAACGACAGCGTGAAGTTGGTGTTGATGATGCCCGGCTGCAGCCCGCACACCGCGTTGTGGGTGACGCTGCGGGTGCCCGACATGGTGACGTCGTCGAACTTGAAGGTCTCTATGGTGGGCGCCCAGGTGCCGTCGGGACATTTCATGCCCTTGGACACCGGCGTGGTGAAGCTCCACACTCCCCCGGACAGCCGGGCGTCACCGCCGACCAGCCCGTTGGACGGTCCGACGTGCAGCCGGCAGCCGACCGGCAGGTACAGCGGTTCACGCAGGTCGCCGACCACCGGCACGCAAGATGGATAGATCGTCCACGTCCCGGCCTGCCCCTCGGCCGGCATGTAGTTGTAGACGCCTTCCATGACGTTGGCGGCCTGAGCGGATGGCGGAGCCCCCACCGCGACACCGATCGCGACACCGACACCCATGGCGGCGGCGGCCGCCGCGCGCAGGAACCTCACGTTGTCTCCCTTCGCCCCGCCGCATGGTAAGACAGGTTGACCGAAGTATTTCAGTCGCGGGTAGACAAAGTCACGGCTTTGTCGCTTGTGGCAGTACGTGGGTTGGGCCCAGGCGAGTTTGGGTAGAGGCCCCCCAGCGGCTCGAGTCCCGGGGTGGTGCACATGACGAGAACGGCGGCGTCGACCGCGCTCGTCGTGCTCGCCATGGTGGTGGCCCTGACCGGCTGTTCGACGGGCCAGCGGGTCGATCTCGGTGAAGGTGCCGAGGGCGGGGTGATCGCGGCCATCGCCGGTGAACCCGATCAGCTCGATCCGCACAAGACGTCGGCCTACTTCTCGTTCGAGGTCCTCGAGAACGTCTTCGACACCCTGGTCGAACCTGACGAGAACCTGCAGATGCGCCCGGCGCTCGCCGAGTCATGGGAGGTCAGTGACGACGAGCTGACGTGGACGTTCCGCCTGCGGCCCGGGGTGACGTTCCACGACGGCAGCCCGCTCACAGCCGAGGACGTCGCGTTCTCCTACAACCGGATCATCGACGAAGAGCTCACCAACGTCGACAAGTTCAGTGCGGTGACCTCCGTCGAAGCACCCGATCCCGCCACGGTGGTGATCCGCGTCGACCGCCCGGTGCCCAACATGCTCACCAATCTCGGCGGCTTCAAGGGCATGGCGATCGTGTCCCGCCGCAACGTCGAAAGCGGCGAGATCGCCACCCATCCCGTCGGTACCGGGCCGTTCGCGTTCGCCAACCAGCGCAGCGGGGACTCGATCACGTTGGTGGCCAATCCGGACTACTGGGACGGCGCGCCGGAGATCTCGGGGGTGCGGTTCCGCTTCATCTCCGAGCCCTCGACCGCGCTGTCGGCGTTGCAGGCCGGCGAGATCGACTGGACGGACTCGGTGCCCCCGCAACGCGTGCAGCAGCTGCGCAACGACGAGTCGATCACGCTGGCCGTGGAGCCGAGCAACGACTACTGGTATCTGGCGCTCAACGAAGCACGCGAACCGTGGAACGACGTGCGGGTGCGCCAGGCGATCGCCTACGCGATCGACCGCGACGCCATCGTGCAGGCCACCAGCTACGGCACCGCCGCGAAGAACCAGCTCGCGATCCCGGAGGGCAACCCGTGGTACGTGCCCTACGACCGGTACGCCGAGGGCGGTCTGGACAAGGCGCGGGAATTGCTCGACGAGGCCGGCGCCAGCCCGCGCAACCTGGACATGCTGGTCACCACCGACTATCCGGAGACGGTGACGGCCGCGCAGATCGTCGCCGACAACCTGGCCCCGCTGGGCATCACGGTGAACATCCGCACCGTCGACTTCGCGACCTGGCTCGACGAGCAGAACAAGGGCAACTTCGACATGCTGATGATGGGCTGGCTGGGCAACATCGACCCCGATGACTTCTACTACGCCCAGCACCACACCGACGGCACCAGCAACGCGCAGAAGTTCTCGGATCCCGAGGTCGACCGGCTGCTGGACGCCGGCCGGGTGGAGACCGACCGTCAGGCCCGCTTCGACGACTACCGGCGCGCGGCGACGATGATCGCCGACCAGGTCAGCTACATCTTCCTCTACAACCCGTCGGTGATTCAGGCGTGGAATCCGGCGCTGCAGGGCTATCAAGCGCGCCGGGATGGTGCGGTGCGGTTCCGCGACGCGTACTGGGCTCAGGACGGCGACGCCTGACATGGCCGCTCCGACAGTGCTGACTCACCCCATCGCGCGGTTCGTCGTGCGCCGGCTGGCGTATTCGGCGGTGGTGCTGCTCGGGGTCGCGGTGGTGGTGTTCACACTGGTCCATCTGGTCCCCGGCGACCCGGTCCGCATCGCGTTGGGCACCCGCTACACCCCGGAGGCATATGAGGCGTTGCGGTCGGCCAGCGGTCTGGACCGGCCGATCGTCTCGCAGTTCTTCGGGTTCGTCGGCTCAGCGGCCACAGGTGACCTCGGGGTCAGCTTCCGCAACGGCGATCCGGTGACCGTGACGTTGATGGAGCGCCTACCCGCGACGTTGTCGCTCGGGTTGGCCGGCATGGTGATCGCACTGCTGATCGCGTTGCCGGCCGGCATCTACTCGGCATTGCGCGAGGGGCGGGCCAGCGACGCGGTGATCCGGATCAGCAGCCAGTTCGGGGTGTCGGTGCCGGACTTCTGGATGGCCATCCTGCTGGTCGCGCTGTTCTCGACGACGCTGGGGTGGCTGCCCACCTCGGGGTATCGGCCCCTGTTCGACGACCCGGTGGGATGGCTGCGCCACATCGTGCTGCCCGCGTTGACTGTCGGTCTGGTGGCCGGGGCGATCATGACGCGCTACGTGCGTTCGGCGGTGCTGGAGGTCGCATCGATGGGCTACGTGCGCACCGCCCGGTCGAAGGGTCTGTCCCCGCGGGTGGTGACGTTCCGCCACACCGTCCGCAACGCGCTGGTTCCGATTCTGACGATCACCGGCATACAGCTCGCCACGATCCTGAGCGGGGTGATCGTCGTGGAGGTGGTGTTCGCGTGGCCGGGGCTGGGCCGGTTGGTGTTCAACGCCGTCGCCGCCCGCGACTACCCCCTGATCCAGGGCGCCGTGCTGCTCATCGCGGCACTGTTCCTGCTGATCAACCTGGTCGTCGACGTGCTCTATGCGGTCGTGGACCCGAGGATCCGGCTGGCATGACTACTCGAGACGACACCCGCATCTCGTCGTGGAAACTGTTGGCGCGCAACCCCGTCACCTTGGTCAGCGCGCTCGTCCTGGCCGCCGTCGCGGTAATCGCCGTGTTCGCGCAGGCTCTCGCGCCGTATGGCATCAACGACGTCGACGTGCCCAACGCGCTGCAGGCGCCCAGCCTCACCCATTGGCTCGGCACCGACGAACTGGGCCGCGACGTGCTGTCCCGGGTGCTGGTCGCGGTGCAGGCCTCGATGCGTATCGCGGTGACGAGTGTGGCGCTGGCCTTGGTGGTCGGGGTCGCGATCGGGCTGCTGGCCGGCTACCGCGGCGGCTGGCTGGACACGGTGCTGATGCGCGTGGTCGACGTGATGTTCGCGTTCCCGGTGCTATTGCTGGCGCTTGCTGTGGTGGCGATCCTGGGCCCGGGAGTGACGACGACGATCCTGGCCATCGGCATCGTCTACACCCCGATCTTCGCCCGGGTCGCCCGGGCCAGCACGCTGGGGGTGCGGACCGAACCCTATGTGCGGATGTCGCAGGCGATGGGCACCGGTGACGGCTACATCCTGCGGCGCCACATCCTGCCGAACATCTCCGGGCCGCTGATCGTGCAGACCTCGCTGTCGCTGGCGTTCGCGATCCTGTCCGAAGCGGCGCTGTCCTTTCTCGGCCTCGGTATCCAACCGCCGCAGCCGTCGCTGGGCCGGATGATCTTCGACTCCCAGGGATTCGTGACGATGGCGTGGTGGATGGCGGTGTTCCCGGGGGCGGCGATCTTCATGATCGTGTTGGCGTTCAACCTGTTCGGTGACGGATTGCGGGACGTCCTGGATCCCAAGCAACGCACCACCGTCGAGGCGCGCAGGAGGGAGCGATGAGCGAACCCGCGGTACTCGAGGTGGCCGACCTCGGGGTGCGCATCGGCGGTCGCACCATCGTCGAGCAGGTGTCCTTCGCGGTGCAGCGTGAGCACACCGTCGGCATCGTCGGCGAATCCGGGTCAGGCAAGTCGATGACGGTGCTGGCAGCCACCGGACTGCTCGACGCGCCCGGGGCGCGCGTGTCGGGGTCGTCGACTCTGAGGGGTGGATCGTCTCCTGTACAGCTCGTCGGCGCGCCGCCGAAGGTGCTGCGCCGGGTGCACGGCGCCCGAATCGGATTCGTGTTCCAGGACCCCGGCACGTCGCTGAACTCGTTGCTCACGCTGGAGCGACAGATCACCGAATCGCTGCAGACGCACCGTGACATGACCCGGCGCGCGGCGACCCAGCGGGCGACCGAGCTGCTGGAGGCGGTCGGGTTGCCCGACCCGGCGACCCGCCTGCACGCCTATCCGCATCAACTGTCCGGTGGGCAGAAACAACGCGCGATGATCGCGATCGCGCTGGCGTGTGATCCGGAGCTGTTGATCGCCGACGAACCCACCACCGCACTGGATGTCACCACCCAGGCCCAGATCATCGAGCTGGTGCGCGATCTGCAACACGACTTCGGCGCCGCGGTGGTGTGGATCAGTCACGACCTGGGTGTGATCGGACAGGTCGCCGACGACGTGACGGTGCTGCGGGCCGGCCGGACGGTCGAGCAGGCGCCGATCCTGACGGTGTTCGACTCCCCGCGCGACGACTACACCCGTGACCTGCTGGCCGCCAGGCCGGTGCTGGATGCGCAGGGGCCACCTGAGGTGACGGGTACCGACGAGCTGTTGACCGTCGAGGGCCTGGATGTGCGCTTCACGGTGTCCACGCCGGTGGGCCGGTCGACGGTGCACGCGGTGCGCGACGTGTCGTTCACCGTGCGCCGCGGGGCCACGCTGGGGCTGGTCGGGGAATCCGGTTCGGGCAAGTCGACGGTCGCGGCGGCGTTGACCGGGTTGGCCCTGCCCGACGGCGGCACCGCCACACTCGACGGCACGGACGTGTTCGGCGCCAAGGGATCTGCGGCCCGGGCGTTGCGGCGCCGGATCGGGCTGGTGTTCCAGGATCCGTTCTCCTCGCTGAATCCGCGTGCGCGGGTGGCCACGTCGATCGCCGAACCGCTGTCGGTGCACGATCTGGTGGACGGCAAGGCGGCGCGGACGGAGCGCGTCGCCGAGCTGCTGGAGCTGGTGGGGTTGCCCTCGGAGTTCGCGCAGCGCTATCCGCACGAATTGTCGGGCGGTCAGCGCCAGCGGGTCAGCATCGCCCGGGCACTGGCCGCCGAACCCGAATTGCTGATCCTCGACGAGGCGACCGCGTCGCTCGACGTGTCGGTGCAGGCCCGCGTGCTGGAGCTGCTGGCGCGTCTGCAGCGCGAGCTGGGTCTGAGCTACCTGTTCATCGGTCACGATCTGGCGGTGATCCGCCAGGTGAGCCACGACGTGCTGGTGATGCGTGATGGGGCCGCCGTCGAATACCGGCCTGCTGCCGAGTTGTTCGCCGCACCCGAGGAGCAGTACACCCGCGAACTGTTGGCGGCGGTGCCGCCGGTGACCCCGCGCGCCGCCGTCTGATCGGCCGCAGGCTCGTGAGAAGGTCGTGGGCATGGGTCAATTGAGCGGAAAGGTCGCGCTGGTCACCGGCGCGTCAGCGGGGCTGGGTGCAGCGACGGCGCGGTTGTTCGCCGAGCGGGGCGCCCAGGTGTTCGGGATCGCCCGGGACAGCGAGCGGATGGCCGAGGTGTTCGCCGATGTCCCCGGTGGCACGTTCGCGGCGGTGGACATCACTTCTCCGCAGGCGTGTGCCGACGCCGTCGCCGACTGTGTTGCGCACTTCGGGCGCCTCGACGTGCTGGCCAACGTGGCGGGATTTCACCAGATGCGGCATTCGGCCACGATGACCGACGACGATTGGGAGCGTGATCTGGCGGTCAATCTCACCGGGCCGTTCTACCTGTGCCGCGCCGCTCTGCCGCATCTGCTGGACAGCGGCGGCAACATCGTCAACGTCTCGTCGATCGCCGGGGTCGAAGGTGAGGTGTATTCGGCGGGCTATTGCGCGGCCAAGCACGGGCTGGTCGGGTTGACCCGCGCGCTGGCCATCGAGTTCACCAAGGACCGGTTGCGCGTCAACGCCATTTGTCCCGGCGGGATGCCGACCGCGCAGACCACGGAGTTCCAGGCGCCGGAGAACGCCGACTGGGACCTGATCATGCGCATCGCCTCGCCGCGCGGCTTCATGGACACCGCCGATGTGGCCAAGACGATCGCGTTCCTGGCCAGTGACGATGCCGCGGCGATCCACGGCGCGGTCTACCGGGTCGACAACGGCAAGGGCGCCGGCTGACTCATACGTTGAGACTGCAGCCAGCGCGGGAAAGTGCGAGTGGGGCCCGCGCTGGATGCAGTCTCAACGCTCGGGGACGGCACCGAGGAAGCGCTGGATCATCGCGCGTTCGGCACCCGGATCGTCGACGGGCCAGAACAACAACGCCAACACGATCCGCACGATCCACTGGGCCGCTTCGTCGTCGCCGTCGGTGATGCCGGTGAGCTCGGCGGCCAGCGTCGGCGGGATCGGCGAACGGCTCACCCACTGCAGCTCCGAGGCGCCGCGCATCGAATGCAGCAGGGCCCGCCCGAGCGGGTCGGCCCGGATGTGTCCGAGCGCAGCGACCACGGCTGTGACGGTGCGCTCGCTGCCCTCGAGTCCCCGCACCGCGGCGCGCACCGCGTCGACGATGCGTTCGGCCTCGCGCGTCAGCACCGCGTCGCGGATCTGCGCCTTGCCGCCGACATGGCGGTAGAGCGTGGCACGCGAACAGTGCACCGTCGCCTGCAACTCGGCCATGTCGAAGTTCTCGAGGCCGTCCCGGGCGATCAGCGCGGTGGCCGCCGCATAGATCCGCTCCGCGGCCGCACCGTGGCGGTCCCCCACCAGCCAATCGTTCACCATCGCCCACCTCATCGAGAACGGTCCGGTCGAGCATCTCAGCATGAGACACGACATGCAATCAGTCTTACTGTCGGGGCAGCTCCGGTGGGTGGGCTGAGACGGCAGTCCGTCGGCGCAGGACCGAACGGTTTTCGAGTTCGTCCGGTCCGTTGACGCGCGGTGCCGAGACACCGGAGCCTGGACGCGTGACCGTGCACGACACCGACCTCGGCCTGGCATTGTTCGCCGAGGAGTTCATCCAGGACCCGTATCCGCTGTATGCCCGGATGCTGGCCACCGCGCCTGTCCACCGGGTCGGCGACTCCGGCTTCTACGCGGTCTGTGGTTGGGACGCGGTCACCGATGCGGTGGCCCGACCGCAGGACTTCTCGTCCAACCTGACCGGCACCATGGTGTATCAGTCCGACGGCACCGTCGGCACGTTCCCGATGGACGACCTCGGCGGCCCGTCCCAGGTTCTGGCCATCGCCGACGACCCCGCGCATGCGCTGCATCGCAGGAAGCTGATTCCGCAGCTCGCGGCCAAGCGGATCCGCGCCCTCGAGTCGTTCGTGGCCGCCGCCACCGAGCGGCTGTGGAGTGAGCAGGTGCGCGACGGTCGCGTCGAGTGGATGGCGGCGATCGCCGATCGACTACCCATGCTGGTGGTGTGCCACCTCCTGGGGGTGCCCGACGAGGACGCCGAGCAGTTGGCCGAATGGGGTTACGCCAGTACCCAACTCCTCGAGGGTCTGGTCAGCCCGGAGCAGCTCGCCGGAGCGGGCACGGCGGCGATGCGATTGGCGCAGTATGTGGCCGAGAAGTTCGACCAGCAGGCGGCACACCCACAGGACACGCTGATGGGCGCGCTGGCGCAAGACTGCGCCGCCGGCGAATTGGACGTGATGACGGCGCAGATGATGATGATCACGCTGTTCAGCGCGGGCGGGGAATCGACCGCATCGCTGATCGGCTCGGCAACCGCGCTCCTCGCCACCCGGCCCGAGCTGCAGCACCGGCTTCGCAACGACCGCAGCCTCATTCCGGTGTTCCTCGAGGAGACGCTGCGATTCGAGCCGCCGTTCCGGGGCCACTACCGTCATGTGCTGCGTGACTGCACGCTGGCCGGCCACGAATTGCCGGCGGGTGCGAGGTTGATCCTGTTGTGGGGTGCGGCCAATCGCGACCCGGCCCACATCGACGCGCCCGAGGAGTTCCGCCTCGACCGTCCGATCGCCAAGAGCCACCTCGCATTCGGCAAGGGCGTGCACTTCTGCGTCGGTGCGGCACTGGCCCGCTCCGAGGCCAGGATCGTGCTCGAACACCTGTTGGCGAGCACACGGTGGGTCGAGGCCGAGACCACCGGGCGGTGGCTGCCCAGCCTGTTGGTGCGGCGGTTGGAGAGCCTCCCGCTGCGGGTCGAGTGACTGCGTCGGCGACGACGCCCGAGACCCTCAGCACGAGATCGACCTGAGGGCTGCGCCGATCCCCCGCGCGTGCGACAACCACTGCCATGGCGTCGATCTGGGCTCGAGCACCTCCCCGGGGAGGGCCTGGCCGGCCTCTCAGAGCTTGAAGCGACCCGCGAATCCCCGCAGCGGCAGGTCGGCGCTGGTGATGATGCCGGGCGGGGCGGCCACCACCGACTTGATCGCGTTCAGTGCGGGCATCCCGGTGACCGTCATGCCGATCGACGCGAAGCTCGTCGGATCGGACAGGTCGACTCCGGGCTTGGGGAAGATCATGTGCTTGTTGTAGATGTTCGGGTCACCCTTGATCTGAGTGATGTAGCAGCCCTTGATATCCCAGCTCGGATCGGTGTGTGGCGTCATCTGCCACTCCAGGTGGGTCTCCACCCGCGGAACTCCGTCGACCATGCCCTGGTAGCGGATGTAGTTGCCGCCCAGCGAACCTTTCGGCAGCTGGTACCAGCCCAGGTCGACGTCCTTGGTGCAGGCGCCCAATTCGTAGCTGAACTTCACCTCGTCGAGCGTGAGGCCGAAGCAGTCGGCCATCATCAACACACTGTCGGCGAACACACGGGTGTACTTCTCGAGCTTGCCCGGGATCTCCGGATCGTCCACGGGCTGCCCGTAACCGACCTCGATCCAGGTGTCCTTGGAGTGATGGCACGACACGTCGACCGATTCGATGGTCGTGACGTTCTCGATGTCCGCCACGTCGGCCGAGCACACCACACCGAGAATCTGGTTCACCCCCGGGTTCATCCCGGTCCCGTAGAAGGAGGCACCGCCCTTCTCGCAAGCCTCCTGCAGCAGCTGGGTGACGGGCTTGCCCGACGGGTGCGGATGGTTCGTGTCGCGGTGCCAACCGGTGATCCAGTCGGCGGTGGTGACGATGTCGATGCCGGCCTCGAGGATCCGCACGTACAGGTCCTCGTCGGGGAACACCCCGTGAAAGGTGAGTACGTCGGGCCTGGCGGCGATGATTTCGTCGATCGTGCCGGTCGCGGTGACGCCGTTGGGCGCGATGCCGGCGAGTTCGCCGGCGTCCCGGCCGACCTTCTCCGGCGAATAGCAATGCACGCCGACGAGTTCGAGGTCGGGTTGAGTGGCGATGCGTTTGATCATCTCGGAGCCGACGTTGCCCGTGGCCACCTGGAACACTCTGATCGTGCCGGTCTTCGTGGTGCTACCTGTCGTCTCGGTCATGGGAAAACCTCTCCGTGCGGTCATTGCGATCTGGCGGCCAGCTCGGCGGCGCTTCCGCCCTTGCCGTCGGGGTAGAACTTCATCGCCCACTGCCGGATGGCAGTGAAACCCTTCTGTTCTGAGCTCGCCAGGGCGGGCGGGTCGGAATAGCGCTGGTGCGCCCAGATGTGGATGTCCTGCGCGAACTGGCGGATCACCTCATCACCGAACTGCCGGGCCTTGGCCTCCGCCCGTACCGGGTCGCGGCCCGGCTGCTCGGCGGGCCGGCCGATGTAGACCATGAAGCGCACGTCGGAGGTCGACTCGTCGACCGGGGTGATCGCCGAGATGGTGCGGTTGTCAACCATCCCCCAGCTCTTGGTCACCGCGATGCCCAGGCCACCGTTGATTGCTTCGACCCCGCTGTTGACATCTTCGATCCTCTGGCCGCCGTCGCCTTCGAAGGTGATGGTGAAGTCGACATAGGACACCGGTTCGTCGAAGTCGTGGCGGGTGAACACCGGCACGATCGGGGTGTCGTGCACGTATTTGAAGTGCGCGAAATCAACACCGTTCTCCAGCACGTACTGCGGATGCATCTCCAGACCCTGCCGGAACAGCCGCTGCTGCGGGTAATAGTCCGCCGCGGAGGTACCGTCACCGAAGCTGGCGAACACATCGGGGGCGTCGAAGAACGGTGCGCGGTTCTCGATGTCGTGCCAGATGTAGACCGACTCGTTGCGCTCGACCACCGGGTAGGTGGTGATGCGCCGACCCCGGTTGGGACGGTCTTCGTAGGGGATGCACACGTTGCGGCCCTGCTGGTTCCACTGCCAGCCGTGGAACGGGCATTGCAGCACTTCGCCTTTGACCGTGCCGCCGTAGCCGAGGTGCGCTCCCAGATGCTCGCAGTAGGCGTTCATGACTGTCAGCTGCCCGGATTCGGCACGCCAGGCGACCATCTCCTGGTCGAAGTACTTCATGGTGTGGACGTCACCGACACCGATCTCGTCCGACCAGGCGACCTGAAACCATCCGGTCGGCTTCATCGACAAGGGCGGTTTCGCCATCAACTATCCCTTCGGATCGACGTCGGAAAAATGATAGAGCAGTCAATGAAAAAACCATAGTGGGTTCTACGAAACGGTCGCGGACCGGTTATCCTGCCAGCATGAGCCAGGTGGCGGCGTCGGTGCGGCGACCCAATCGCCGAGGGCTGGCGACCCGCGAGAACATGCTCGAGGCGGCGCTGCGGGCGCTGGCATCCGGCGACCCTGCATCGGTGTCGGCCAACCGCATCGCCAAGGACATCGGAGCCACCTGGGGCACGGTGCAGTACCAGTTCGGCGACGCCGACGGATTCTGGGCCGCGGTACTGCACCGCACCGCCGAACGCCGCGCCGACGTGTTCACCACCGTCGACACGGCGGCACCGTTGCGCGACCGGGTCGCCGGCATCATCGACACGCTGTACGACGGCCTGGCCGAACCGGATTCGCGCGCGATCGAGAATCTGCGCGCGGCACTGCCCCGCGATCACGCGGAGCTGGAGCGGCTGTACCCGCGCACCGCGGCCGAACTGTTCTCGTGGGGCCAGTCCTGGTTGCAGATCTGCATCGACGCGTTCGCGGGTCTGGACGTCGACCCGGACCGGGTGCGCGAGGTCGCGACGCTCATCCCGGGCGCGATGCGCGGCCTGGTGTCCGAGCGTCAGCTCGGTTCCTACGCCGACCTCGACGTGGCCCGGCGCGGCCTCACCAACGCGCTAGTGGCCTACCTTCAGCCCACCCCGTAGCCCTCACGCCCACAGCGACATCAATGTGACGTAGCAACAGGTGCCGATGAGGATGCTGAGCAGGGCCCGGCCGCGCCACAGGTGCAGTCCGGCGGTGACCGCCACCGCGACGGCCAGCCAGATCAGCTGGCGCACCGTGTCGCCCGCCACGGTGCGCAGCGTGTAGATCGCCAGCATGACCATGACGCCGACCGGCATGTGGACGCTCAGGTACCGAACCACCCGGCTGTTGCGCAGCGGCGCCAGCGCGGCGAAGGGCAGCGCCCGAAGTGCCCAGGTGACCGCGGCACTGACCAGTACCAGCGCCGCGATGTAGCGGTTGTCAGGCATGTTGGCCACCCCGGGTGAACCGCATCCGCACCAGCAACGCCGCCGTGAACGCCGCAAACGCGCACACCAGCAGCTGGCCGGGCACCAGCAGCCACGCCACGACCGCGGACAGTGCGGCGACGACCGCCGTGACCGGGTCCGGTCGCTGCCGGTAGGCGTCGATGCCGAGCACGATGAACAGTGCGGTCAGCGCGAACTCCAACCCCACCAGCCGTTCGATAGGGACGGCTTCGCCAACCAGACCGCCCAGCGCTGCGCCGGTCACCCACAGCAGGTGCAGGCTCGCCTGCATCAGCAGCAGTGGCCGCGTCGTCCACGTCCGGGCTTCCGGGCTGACCGCCACGGCGAACGCCTCGTCGGACAGGGTGTAGGTGCTGTACGCCTTGGCTGCCCGGCCGCGGACGCGGTGCAGCGGGAACGACAGGGCGTAGAAGACGTGGCGGGAGTTGACGATCAGCGTCGTCAACGCGACCGTGGCCAGCGGCGCCGCGGTGGCCGCGAGATGCACCATCAGGAACTCCAGAGACCCCGCGTAGACGACGGCGGCGAACACCGGCGCCCACCACCATGCCAGCCCGGCATGGACCACCAGGAAGCCCAGCGCCATCCCGAGGGGAATGAAGGCCAACCCGACGGGCGCCGTGAGGGCAAGCACCTCGCGGGTCGAATGCCGTCGTGCGGGGTCGGTCGGCACGGGCACCACCTCCTCGGGTGTATCGGGCGAGATCGCCGGTGCGGCGACACCGAAGACGCTAGCTTGACCCCAGCACAACGATTGAGGTGAGTGGTGGGCATCTTCGAGGAATGGGTCAGCGGGGCAACCTCGTTCACGTGGCGGTCGACGACGCCGGCCAACGACGGTGCCGAGGTGGAGGTGTTCACCCGGCGCTGCGGTACCCCGGGGGCGCCGGCGCTGGTCTGCGTGCACGGGTTCCCGACGTCGAGCATCGACTACTACGCGCTGACGCGTGAACTCGGTGGCGAGTTCGAGTTCTTCGTGGTGGACTTTCCCGGTTACGGCCTGTCGGCGAAGCCGCGGGCGCCGTATGCGTACTCGCTCTACGACGACGCCCGACTACTGGTGCATGCCATCACCGAGCGCTGGGAGCTCACCGACTACCGGATGATCACCCACGACCGGGGCAGCAGCGTCGGCATGATCACGCTGGGCATGTTGGCCGATCGGCCCGGCAGGGAGCTGCCCACCGATGTGTTCCTGACCAACGCGAACATCTTCCTGCCACTGGCCAACCTGACGGCCTTCCAGGTCGCCCTTCTCGACGACGACACCGGGCGCGCCACCGCCGCTGCCACTACCCCGGAGTTGTTGGCGGCGGGGCTGGGTGCCACCACATTCATGCCCCGCCGCGATCTCGACGACCCCGAGATTGCCGCATTGGCATTGTGTTTCGCGCATGACGATGGACCTGCAGTACTGCCCGACACCATTCGCTACCTGCATGAGCGCGCCGCTGACGAGACCAGGTGGCTGGAACGCCTGTCACGAATCGACGTCGACCTCACCTTGATCTGGGGTCTGCACGACGGTGTCGCGCCGCTGCGGGTGGCCAACCACGTCTGGCAGGCGTACCTGAAGCCCAAGCCGGGCCGCAACCGCTACTGGGTGGTGCCCGGCGCCGATCACTATGTGCAGTGCGACGCACCCGGCGAGGTGGCCGAGATCATCCGGCTCACCGCCGGTGGGACGGACCTGGATCTGCAGACCCTCGGTGCGCGGCCCGAGGGTGCGGTGCTGGTGGACCGCTCAGGCCACCAGCAGCGCTGACGCAACTGGACTGGCGATCCCGACGTCGTCGAAGGCCGACCGGATCGCGTCGAGTTGATCCGCGGAGAAGCCCTGCGCCGCCGCGGCGCTGAGCACCGCGGCGCGGCCGTCAGCGAAGACCGCGGACCTGCCGAGCCGGAACAGCGAGTGGTAGAACACCCGCGCCCACGCCTCGTCGGACACACCCGCGGTCGCAGCGTCGGTCATCATCAGGTACGCGGCGTGGCCGAAGATCGTGCTGTTGACATGCTCGCCACCGTCGTCGCCGGTGCCGGTGTAGCGGGTGTCGTAGTGGTCGCGGTAGGGCCCCAGTCCGCTTCTTACCGACGTCGGGTCGGCAAGGTTGCGGATGATCCCGTAGTCGGAATCCTCGGCGATCAGCCAGCGGTCGGCCCCGCTCTTGCCCTCGACGAGCAGCCCGAGGATGTCGGCATAGGCCTCGTTGAGCGCACCGGACTCGCCGTAATCCAGGACCGAGCCGCCCGCTCCGACAACGTAACTGA
>CAXEZH010000141.1:0-21918 GCA_964000695.1 uncultured Mycolicibacterium sp.
AGTGGCGTGAACTCCTTGCCCGTCTTGCGGTCGATGATCACCGAGTGGCGCTGGGTGAAGGTGCCGCGCCGGGTGTCCTGACCGGTCAGCCGGATCGTGCGTCCCTCGGCGAGGAACGAACCCAGCGCCAGCAACTCGGCGAACGCCCAGTCGACCTTGCCCTCGTAAGCCATTTCGCGGCGCTTCTCGAGCACCGGCTTGACGCGGGGGTGGATGCTGAACTCCTCGCCGGCGGCCAGGTGCGCGTCACCGATGCGTTGCAGCAGCGCCTTTTCCACTGCGGTGGTCATGCCGGCGGGCACCATCTGGTCGGACTCCACCGACGAACTCGGCTCGATCTCGTGCTTCTCGAGTTCACGAACCTCGTTGAAGACGCGTTCCAGCTGGCCCTGGTAGTCGCGTAGCGCGTCCTCGGCCTCTTTCATCGAGATGTCGCCGCGGCCGATCAGCGCTTCGGTGTAGGTCTTGCGGACGCCGCGCTTGGTGTCGATGACGTCGTACATGTTGGGTTGGGTCATCGACGGGTCGTCGCCCTCGTTGTGGCCGCGGCGGCGGTAGCACAGCATGTCGATGACGACGTCCTTCTTGAACTTCTGCCGGAAGTCCACCGCCAACTTGGCCACCCACACGCAGGCTTCGGGGTCGTCGCCGTTGACGTGGAAGATCGGCGCGCCGATCATCTTCGCCACGTCCGTGCAGTACTCCGAGGACCGTGAGTCGTACGGCGAGGTGGTGAAACCGATCTGGTTGTTGACGATGATGTGGATCGTCCCGCCGGTGCGGTAGCCACGCAGCAGCGCCAGATTCAGCGTCTCGGCCACCACGCCCTGCCCGGCGAACGCGGCGTCGCCGTGCAGCATCATCGGCACAACCGTGAACTGGTTGGAGCCGTTGGGCTCTTCCCCGACGTCCATCATGTCCTGCTTGGCCCGGACGATGCCTTCGAGCACGGGGTCGACGGCCTCGAGGTGGCTGGGGTTGGCCACCAGCGATACCGCGATGTCGTTGTCACCGAACATCTGGATGTAGGTGCCGGTGGCGCCGAGGTGGTATTTGACGTCGCCGGACCCGTGCGCCTGGGACGGGTTCAGGTTGCCCTCGAACTCGGTGAAGATCTGGCTGTACGGCTTGCCGACGATATTGGCCAGCACATTGAGGCGACCACGGTGAGGCATCCCGATGACGACCTCGTCGAGACCGTGCTCGGCGCACTGGTCGATCGCCGCGTCCATCATCGGGATGACGGTCTCGGCGCCTTCCAGGGAGAACCGCTTCTGGCCGACGTACTTGGTCTGCAGGAACGTCTCGAAAGCCTCGGCGGCGTTGAGCTTGCTCAGGATGTACTTCTGCTCGGCGACCGTCGGCTTCTCGTGCTTGACCTCGATGCGCTCCTCGAGCCACTTCTGCTGCTCCGGTTCGAGGATGTGGGTGTACTCCACCCCGACGTGGCGGCAGTAGGCGTCGCGCAACAGTCCGAGCACGTCGCGCAGCTTCTTCTGCTGTTGCCCGGCGAAGCCGTTGACCTTGAACTCCCGGTCCAGGTCCCACAGGGTCAGGCCGTGGGTGTTGACGTCGAGGTCGGGGTGGCTGCGGAAGCGGGTGTTGTCCAACCGCAACGGGTCGATGTCGGCCATGAGATGACCGCGGTTGCGGTACGCCGCGATCAGCTCGATGACGCGGGCACTCTTGTCCTCGATGGGATCCGGGTTGTCGATGCGCCACCGCACCGGCTCGTAGGGAATCCCCAGCTCACGGAAGATCTCGTCGTAGAAATCGTCGTCGAGCAGCAGCTGATGGATCGTTCGCAGGAAGTCACCCGACTCCGCGCCCTGGATGATCCGGTGATCGTAGGTCGAGGTCAGCGTCATCAGTTTGCCGACGCCGACCTCATTGATCCGGTGCTCGCTGGCGCCCTGGAACTCGGCGGGGTACTCCATCGCGCCGGCGCCGATGATCGCGCCCTGACCCTGCATCAGCCGCGGCACCGAGTGGACGGTGCCGATGGTGCCGGGGTTGGTCAGCGAGATCGTCACGCCGGAGAAGTCCTCAGCGGTGAGCTTGCCGTCGCGGGCTCGGCGCACGATGTCCTCGTAGGCCGCGATGAACTGGCCGAACGTCATCGTCTCGCAGTTCTTGATCGCCGCGACCACCAGCGCGCGCTGACCGCCCTTGCCGGGCAGGTCGATGGCCAGCCCCAGATTCGTGTGGGCGGGCGTGACCGCGTTGGGCTTGCCGTCGACCACCGTGAAGTGCCGGTTCATGTTGGGGAACTTCTTGACCGCCTGCACGATCGCGTAGCCCAGCAGGTGGGTGAACGAGATCTTGCCGCCCCGGGTCCGCTTGAGGTGGTTGTTGATGACGATGCGGTTGTCGATCATCGCCTTGGCCGGGATGGCGCGCACGCTCGTGGCGGTCGGCACCTCCAGCGAGGCGGACATGTTCTTGGCGACCGCGGCAGCCGCCCCCCGCAGCACCTGGTTCTCGTCCTCGCCGGCGGCGGGCTGGCTCTTCGCCGGCTCAGCCTTGGCGGACGCCGTGCTGTCCTGCTTGGCGTTTTCCTGCTTGGCCGCGGACTTGGCTTTGGCGTCGGACTTGGTGTCGGACTTGCTCTCGGTCTTGGGCTTGGCCTCTGATGTGGACTTGGCGGCCTTGGCCTCGTCCTTGGGTGCAGCCTTGGCCTCCGGCTTCGCTGCGGGCTTCGACGCGGACGACGACGTGCCGTTGCTCCCCGCAGTCTTGGGGGCCGGCGCCGGCGCCGGTTCGGGAGGAGCGGTGGGCGCCGAGTTCCCTTGTGTCGCGGGCTTGCCGTTGCCGGGCGCGGCATCGGTGGGTTCGGGGGAGTAGTCGACGAGAAACTCGTGCCAGCTGGCATCGACCGATGAGGGATCCTCACGGAACTTGCGGTACATCTCTTCGACCAACCACTCGTTCTGACCGAATGGTGAAGGTGAACTCACGGCTGCTATTCGCCTCAATTCTTCGCTTCTGGCCAGCGCCGAGCAGCGGCCGGCCACCCCTTGTCAACCCGGTGTGCGGTTGTCCCGCGTCTCCGCCGTAACCAGGCTAGCGCTTCTGCCTCCGGCCGGACCACGCAACGTCCTTATGGTCATTGTGGTCGGCGCTGGGGCGGCGCCGAGCGGCTGAACTGATGCCGTCGAGTGGGTGAACGGGCGCTGCCGGCGGCCGCTCAGGGGCGCGGCGCGGGCAGCAGATGCAGCGTCGACGGCCAGCGTGCCGGCGGGTTCCCGAATGCCATGTGGGCGTTGGCGATGATCTTCTTGGCCATCAACCGGTTGCCCACGCCGCCGACCACGGCGCCCACCCCGACGGGCAGCAGCTTCCCGAACGCCATGGCCCCGCGCTTGAGCGTGTAGCGCTTGACGAAGTAGCGCAGCAGCCGCGAGTTCAGCTGCGACAGCGCGGGCAGGGGCAAGGTGGCCGCGCCGTCGGACACCCATGCGCCGCTGGTGCGACCCGAGCCGATCAGGTCGGCCACCGCGCGCTTGCTGTCTTCGCCGACGAGGACCGCAAGCACCAGCGCACGTCGCCGCTCCCGGTGGTCGACCGGAATGCCGTGGACTTCGGCGACTGCAAGCACGTACACCGCAGTCGCCTCCAGAAAGACGACGGTCTCGCCGGCGACCGCTGACATCGCCACCAAGGTGCCGATTCCAGGGAACGCCGCAGCAGAGCCGACCGCGGCCCCGCTGGCCATGACCGCCGCTCGGTAGTGCTTGTCGAGTCTGGTGACGATGTCCGCGGGTGTGGCGGCCGGGTCGGCGGCGCGCAACCTGGCCACATACGCCTTGACGGCCGGCGCCTGCACCCGGGCACCGCGTTCGAGGATCTGCGAGAGGACCCTTGCCGCCGCGCCGGGGTCGTCGTGATCGATCGCGGGTGACTGACTCTTGGCGCGTGACCGGGCGCTCATCGGCAGGCCCCTTCCCTTCGGCGCGATATCACCAGGTTAACGGCACTCGGGTTGGTGCCTGTCACCTGAACCGCTACAGGTGAAACGATCGGCGGAGCAAAGCCGGTGCCCGAACGTGACTGCGGTCACTGTCTGGGATACAGGGAAGAAAATATTGGGAAGCGACGCTAACGATATTCATGGCACTATTCCGGGACGTGGACGAAAGGCAGCCCGAACGCTCTCAGACGGCCCAGCCGTCGGGACCTGATTCGGCGGCTCAGCCGCCCCGGTCTGATTCGGCGGCTCAGCCGCCCGGCCGCACCCGGATGATCATCGTTCTCGGCCTGCTCGTCGCGCTGGGCCCGCTGACCATCGACATGTACCTGCCGGCGCTGCCGAAGATCGCCGACGAGCTGTCGCTGTCCTCCTCGGTCGCTCAGCTGACCCTGACGGGTACGTTGGCCGGCCTGGCGCTGGGACAGCTGATCGTCGGTCCGCTGTCGGACTCTCTGGGCCGGAAGAAACCACTGATCGCCGGAATCCTGCTGCACATGGCGGCCTCGCTGCTGTGTCTGTTCGCCTCGAACATCGCAGTCCTCGGCATCGCCCGCGGGTTGCAGGGTGTCGGTGCCGCCGCAGCCATGGTCGTCGCCATCGCGGTCGTCGGTGACCTGTTCGCCGACTCCGTGGCAGCCACCGTGATGTCGCGGTTGATGCTGGTGCTCGGAGTGGCGCCCGTGGTCGCGCCTTCGCTGGGCGCCGCGGTGTTGCTACACGCCTCCTGGCACTGGGTGTTCGCTGTGCTGGTGGTGCTCGCCGGTGCGCTGCTGGTGATGGCCGTGCTGGCGCTGCCCGAGACGCTGGCCGTCGGCCACCGGCGACCGCTGAAGGTGCGCGGCATCCTGGCCACCTACCTCGAGCTGGTGCGCGACGTCCGGTTCGTCATCCTCGTCCTGGTGGCCGCGCTGGGGATGTCCGGGCTCTTCGCCTACATCTCCGGGGCCTCGTTCGTGCTGCAGGGTCGCTACGGCCTGAGCCAGGGCACGTTCGCACTCGTCTTCGGCGCCGGGGCCATCGCGTTGATCGGCTCGACCCAGTTCAACGTCGTGCTGCTGCGCCGGTTTCCCCCGCAGCAGATCATGGTGTGGGCGTTGTTCGCCGCGTCGGTCTCGGGGCTGGTGTTCGTAGGCCTGGCGACCGCGGGCATCGGTGGGCTGCCGGGATTCGTCGTGCCGGTATGGGCGATCCTGGGTGCCATGGGACTGGTGATCCCCAACGCACCGGCGGTGGCGCTCACCCGCCACCCCGACGCCGCGGGGACCGCCGCGGCGCTGCTCGGGGCGGCCCAGTTCGGTCTCGGCGCCGCCGTCGCGCCCGTCGTCGGTGTGCTCGGCAACGACGAGTTCGCGATGGCCACGGTGATGGCCACCGGCGTCGTTGTCGCGCTGATGGCGCTGGTGCTGACCGGAGCGCACAAGGGCGCCCGCTCCGCCGACGCTGCCGACGTCCAGACCGAACGCGTCTGAGCGGTCGCCGCCGCGGTCACCGACTTGTCGGGCCCCGCACCGATCCGTAGCGTCGGGCCGGACCATTTCGCGGCCTGCGCTGCGTACTTCGACCTCTAGCTGGAGATTTCGCCGACTTCCGTGCCGACCTTGCCGCTGCTGGACACCACCGCCACCCGTGCCCGGGACGCCGACCCGTGGCACGCACTGTGGGCGCTGCTGATCGGCTTCTTCATGATCCTGGTCGACGCGACCATCGTCGCCGTCGCCAACCCGTCGATCATGGCGCACCTGAACGTCGACTACGACGCAGTGATCTGGGTGACCAGCGCCTATCTGCTGGCCTACGCCGTGCCGCTGCTGGTGGCCGGGCGCCTCGGGGACCGGTACGGACCCAAGAACGTCTATCTGCTGGGGTTGGTGGTGTTCACCGCTGCCTCGCTGTGGTGCGGGTTGTCCGGCAGCATCGGGATGTTGGTCGCCGCGCGCGTGGTCCAGGGGGTGGGCGCCGCGCTGCTGACGCCGCAGACGCTGTCGGTGATCACCCGCATCTTCCCCCCGCACCGCCGCGGGGTGGCCATGAGCGTGTGGGGCGCCACCGCAGGCGTCGCGACGCTGGTCGGCCCGCTGGCCGGCGGCGTGCTGGTGGATCACCTGGGCTGGCAGTGGATCTTCATCGTCAACGTGCCGGTGGGGATCATCGGTTTGGTGCTGGCCGTGTGGCTGGTCCCGACGTTGCCCACGGTGTCGCACCGCTTCGACATGCCCGGCGTGGTGTTGTCCGGTGTCGGCATGTTCCTGATCGTCTTCGCGCTGCAGGAAGGTCAGGCGTTCGACTGGCCACTGTGGATCTGGGGGATCATCGCCGTCGGCGTGGTGACCATGGCGGTGTTCGTGTACTGGCAGTCGATCAACACCGGCGAGCCGCTGATCCCGCTGGTCATCTTCGGCGACCGCGACTTCTCGATGTCCAACGTGGGTGTCGCGACCATCGGCTTCGTCGCCACGTCGATGCTGCTGCCGCTGATGTTCTACGCCCAGTCGGTGTGCGGTCTGACGCCGACCCGCGCTGCGCTGCTCACCGCCCCCATGGCCGTGGCGACCGGTGTGCTGGCGCCGCTCGTCGGTCGCATCGTCGATCGCTCCCATCCGCGCCCGGTGGTCGGTTTCGGTTTCTCGGTGATCGCCATCGGGTTGACGTGGCTGTCCATCGAGATGACCCCGACGACGCCGATCTGGCGACTCGTGCTGCCGCTGACCGCGCTGGGCATCGGGATGGCGTTCATCTGGTCACCGCTGGCCGCCACCGCCACTCGCAACCTGCCGCCGCAGCTGGCGGGTGCCGGGTCGGGTGTCTACAACACCACCCGGCAGGTGGGGTCGGTGCTCGGCAGCGCCGGCATGGCGGCGTTCATGGCGTCACGGCTGTCGGCCGAGATCCCCGGCGGAGCCGACGCGGCGCCGCGTGGTGAGGGTGCGGCCGCCCAGCTGCCGGAGTTCTTGCACGCTCCGTTCGCGGCGGCGATGTCGCAGGCCATGCTGCTGCCGGCCTTCGTCGCGTTGTTCGGGGTGGTGGCGGCACTGTTTCTGTTGGGCTTCGTCCGCACGCGCGTCACGCCGCCACCGGCTCCCGGATTCGGCGACCACTCCGTCCCTGCCGGCCTGGCCCACCAGACCGGCCTGGCCCACCATGCCGGCCGTGCCGCCCCTGCCGGCCTCACCCACCATGTCGACCTCGCCGACGATGACGAGTTCGCCGACGATGACGACGACTATGTCGAGTACCTCGTCCACCGGGACCCGGACACCGCCGACGGCCGGGGTGGCGAAGACCCAACGGTCACCGAGGCGGTCACCGAACCGCTGGTCGGCGCACCGCCTGCGGCTCGGTCGACGGCGCCGGAACAGCAGGACTGGCGCAACATCGCCGAGCAGCTGCTGGCCGCCGCCGAGCGGGAGGATTCCGGTGACGGACCCACCGGCCACGGCCGGCACTCTCGGGCAGCTGACTGAGTCAGCGGGCCGCGGCCATCAGCGTGTCGAGCCGTTCGTTGGTCTTGGCCAGCACTGCCGTCAGGGCTCCGATGGCTTTCTCGCGAATCCTCGGCTTGTCCGGGATGGGGGGAATGACGTCGCGCAGCACGTTGAGCCGCGCTGACTGCAGCCAATCCATCAGCTCCGGGTCCTGAAGCCACCGCAGCTGCGCGCGGTTGTCGGCGGCCAGAATCCGCAGCCAATCAACCGGGGCGTCGGGATGCGGAATGGGTTCACACAACTCGTTGCGGATGGCGTCGTCGTCGTAGGCGGTCTCGACATGGGCGATGAACGCCGCACTGAACACCTGCTGACATCCCCGCACGCTCTGCAGCGTCAGGTGCCGATCGGCGAACACCGGCACCGACGGAGGTCGGGGCAGGCCCGGAGTGGTGCAGTCCACGTACAGCGACCGCGGCGGTGCGTCGATCGCGCCGCCGCGCAACGTCACCCGGCCCTCCTCGACCCGGTCGATGTGCCCCAGTCGCACGACGTCGTCGATGCGCCGCAGTTCGGCGAGCTCCCCGAGCGACACGATCGCGCAGTGGTACATGGTGGGCCGCACCGTGGGGTCGAGGCGCAGCAGGTTCTGGTCGGCTTCCAGCCGGACGAACAGGTCGTCGAGGTCGGAGGCTTCGGTGATCGCGGCCAGCCGGGAGTTGATGGTTCCCCGGATCTGCTTGGCGAACTGCTGACCCGGCTGAATGTAGGCCCGGTTCATCAGCCACGCGTCCCGCGGCCTCACCCAGCGCAGCTGCGCAGGGGCGACGCCGTTGCGCATCAGCCACAGGCAGCAGTCCATCCCGGTCTTGCCGCCGCCGACGATCGTGAAGTGTTCGTGGTCGCGGGCGTGGCGGGGCAGGTCGTTGGGGGTGACCACGTCGACGCCGTCACCGACCTCGAAGGGGGCCGAGCGCATGGACTGCACCTCGGTGAGCAGATAGGTCGCATCGACCACCCGGCGGCGCACCGTCACCGTGTGGGTCTCGCCGCCGAGGGTGCGAAACGTGTTGTCGCCCAGGTAGCGGGCCATCGGGAAGTAGGACAACCTTCCGGTCGGCAGCAGCCGGTGACGCATCACCCGGTCGTAGTAGGCGCACACCTCGTTGCCCGTGGCCAGCTCGAAGAAGCCCTCGTTGGGGCCGGCCCGGTCGATGGCGTCCTCGTTGTCGAACGCCTCGGAGTTCACGCCGTAGTAAGCCGATGGCTGGTGCAGCCGCACGAACGGATAGACCCAGTTCCAGTGCCCGCCGGGCTGCAGATTGCTGTCGACGAGCACGACGGTGGCGTCCGTCTCGGTCAGCAGTGTGTCGACGAACGCCATTCCCATGGCGCCCGCCCCGATGACCAGGTAGTCAGCTTCGATGTCGGGCATGGGCCATCACGCTAATCGAACGCGGTGGCGGCATTCGGGCGCCCGGCGAGATCGTGGGTGACGTCGGGGAGATCGGCGGTGCCGGCACCGGCGGCGCCCAGCGCGAGGAAGGCGCCCAGTTCGACCAGCCGGTCGGGGGTGCCGGGAAGGTAGTCGGTCAACTGCGCTGACCGGACGACGACCGCGACATACTTGGCCCGGCTGACGGCGACGTTGAGGCGGTTGCGGTTGAGCAGGAACGCGATCCCGCGGGGCACGTCGTCGATCGAGGATGCGGTCATCGAGATGAACACCACCGGAGCTTGCTGACCCTGGAACTTGTCGACCGTGCCGGCCCGCACCTCGCCGAGCCCGGCGTCGTCGAGCCGCCGACGCACGGTGACGACCTGAGCGTTGTAGGGGGTGACGACGAGAAAGTCGGACGGCCCCAGCGGCCGGGTGCCCTTCTCGTCGGTCCATGGCACGCCCAGTAGCCCGCGGATACCCGCGACGATCGCCGCGGCTTCCTCGGGGCTCTCGGTGGCGTTGCCGGTGTGCTCGACGGTCAGCACCTGCACCCCCGGTCGCACACCGTCGAGCCGGCGTGCGGCGGTGACCCGGTCGTGCGAGCGCAGCCGTCCGTCGTAGGACAGTCGTGACACGGCGCGGCATACGTCGGGATGCATGCGGTAGGAGCGGTCCAGGAAGTAGCCGCGTCGCAGTGGCAGCGTGTGGTGCCCGTCGATCAGCCAGCCCAGCGCCGAGCCGTCCACCGGTTCGGGGTGGGTGCCCTGACTGACCTGCGGCAGCTGTTGCGGATCTCCGAGCAGCAGCAGGTTGCGGGCCGCGCGGGACACCGCGACGGTGTTGGCGAGGCTGAACTGCCCGGCCTCTTCGATGACCAGCAGATCCAGGCTCCGCGGTGCGATTCTGTTGGCGTTGGCGAAGTCCCACGCCGTCCCGCCGACGACGCAGCCGTCGTGCCCGGTGATGAACTGCGCGTACTCGTCTCGGCCCAGCTCGGTCCACGCCGCGCCGGCCGCCTGCTTCTTGCCGACCCGGTCTCCGGCGACTCCGGCGGCCAGCAGGTCGCCGAACAGGTTCTCCACCACGGCGTGCGACTGGGCGACCACCCCGATGCGCCAGTGGTGCCTGTTGACCAGCGCCGCCAGCACCTGGGCGGAGGTGTACGTCTTGCCGGTGCCCGGCGGCCCGTGCACGGCCAGATACGAGTCGTCGAGGTCGAGCAGCGCACTGCTGATGTCGGCGACGATGTCGCCGGTGCGGGGCAGCGGGTGTCCGCTGCGGGTCCGCGGATCGACCCGCAGCAACACATCGGTCACCGCGCACGGGGCCAGCGTGGGCAGACGCTCGGCGACCGCCGCCGCGGCCATCGCGATCGACTTCTGCAGCGGCGCGGTGTTGATCGGCGGGCCCGGCGTCAACGCGAACGGCGCGGCGGTGAACGTCTCTCCGTTCTTGGGCTGGCGTTCGACGATGACCACCTCGCTGGGGACGTCGGGATCGTCACACTCGAGAACGGCCACCGAGGCGAAGCCGCGGCGGTCGGGGTCGTCGGCCAGCCCCGGTGGTGCGGGCGGGTCGTACAGCGCGTACATCTCGCGGGACAGCTCACCGGACGCGATACCGCCGACCAGCTTCAGGTGTCGCTGCGGACGGCGCGCCCTCGGCGGGGTGTGCCAGTCGGCGACGACCTCGTGGCGCTCGGCGATGAACACGCCGCTGCTGTCGGCCCATTCCTCCACCGGATTGTTGACCCGGTCGAAGTGTGCCCACCAGAACGGCTTGTCCTCGCGCTTGTGGAAGCCCTTGGCCGCGGCGTACATCGCGACAGCGATCTGTTCAGGATTGCGGGCCTCGACGCCGTCCCCGGCGAACCTGAGCAGCGTCCGCTCGACGTCGTCGACGGGGGCGGGTTCGGCGGTGTCGGCGCCGCGCGCCATCGTCTGCGGGCCGCGGGGAGGCACCCCGGATTCGATGGCGCGCGCCATCAGCCAGTCCCGCAGCCGACGGGTGGAACGGCAGTCGTAGCGGTTGTAGTCCTCGATGGCTTTCAGGACGGTCGCGGCGCTTTCGGCGTCTCCGGCGTCGCGCAGTTCGCAGAACCGGGCGTATTCGGTGATCGACGCCGTCGCGGTGGTGACCTCGCCGTCGCGCAGCTCGTTGCCCATGTAGAGCGGCTCCAGGCTCTTGATGCTGTAGTTTTCGGCGCCCACCCGAATGCTCTTGCGCACCAAGGGATACAGATCGACGAGCACGCCGTCGCGAAGCAGTTCGTCGACCTCCTGCTCGCCGACCCCGTAGCGGCCCGCCAGCCGCAGCAGCGTGCTCTTCTCGTAGGCCGCGTAGTGGTAGATGTGCATGCCCGGATAACGCTTGCGCCGCTTGCGCACCAGGGCCAGGAAGTCGCACAACGCCTGACGTTCCTCGGCGCGGTCGTGGGCCCAGAAGGGATGGAACTCATCGGTGATGCTGAGCACGCCCCACAGGTACTCCAACCCCCACTCGTGTCCGTCGGCCGTCCACAGCGGGTCACCCTCGAAGTCGAAGAACAGGTCGCCCTTGTCCGCGTCGGGCAGCACCATCAAGGGTTGGGCGTCGACCACGCGGTACGGCGGCAGTCCGTCGGGCCTGTCGGTCACCTGCAGCCGGGCCTGTTCGGTCAGCGCCGCCACGGTGCGGGTCGCGAGTTCCGGCACCGGCCCGGTGTGCGCCGCCAGGTCGTGCACGGTCGTGATGCCGGCATCGATCAGCCGCGCGCGCTGGCTGACCCGCATGCCGGCGACCAGCAGCAGATCGTCGGTGGCCCGGACCTGAGCCTCGCATTCGGCGCACCGGAAACACGCCCGCACGGTGTCGTCCTCCCAGGCCACCGGTCTGCCGCCGGCAAGGTGGGCATCGAGCAGGCGTTGCAGCGCATCGCGGCGCGGTCGGTACACCGGCAGGATCTCGTCGAGGGGATAACTGACCGCGGTACCGTCGCCGAGGACGAGGTCGACCTCGGGGGACACCGGAACGCCGGCTCTGGCCAGGGTTTCGGCGTAGGCCGCCATCTGCAGCAGCGCCTCCACCTTGACCGACCTCGCCAGCTTGGTGTCGCGCAGCCGGTAGCGGGGTGCGCCGTCGGGTCCGTCTTCCAGAAGAAGGAAGTCCGCGAATCCGGCGAAGCGGCCATCGAACATCGCGGCCTGGAAAATCACCGGGGCGCGGCGCTCGATGGCGCGCAGCGTCTGCTCGGCCGCAGCGGTCAGCCCCGCGACGGTGTAGTCCGGGCGGCCGATGACGACCACGTCGTGGTCGCGGCGCAGCCCGGCGAGGTGGCGCTGCTCGTGATCGTCGCCGAGTTCGGCGGTGCGGATGAGCAGTTCGTCATCGCCGACCACAGCGGGCCCCCGGCCGAGCCGCCCGTCGAACGACCGCAGCAACGCGTATTCGCAGCGTGCCGCGGCGGCGAGGTCGGAGGCGCTGTAGATGACAGGACCGCTGTCGCCGGCGACGAACACGGGAGCCACTGTAGGTGAGCACGCCGACACCTCCGCGAAATAGCATTCCTGGTCGTGATCTGGGCCTGATCTGCAGCCGGGAATCCTATTTCGCGAACCTCAGCGCGGCGATGGTCAGCCGGTGTTGCCGATCAGCTCCACGCCGCTGCCGTTCCACCGGAACTTGACGACGCTGTCGAGGCCGGGCATGCCGTTGGAGTACTTCAGCGCGACCGTGTCGCCGGTGGTCTGCGAGTTGTCCAGGCCGTTGAAGCCGTAGGTGTCGGGTACGCCGGTCGGAATGTACTTGCCGAGATGGAACATCACCGCGCGGGTGTTCGGGTTCTCGGAGTTGGTGTTGGCCTTGACGATGACCGCCGACAACTGGGCGCACTCGTTGTAGTTGCCGGCCATCGGCTCGGCCCGCCACCCCTGGCCGCTGCGTGGGTCGGGGGGAAGTTCGGAGACGGCCCGGACCACCTCGGGGGCGGCCAGGTTCACCGCACACGGGTCGTCGGCGGGCGCGGTGCCCGGGACAGCGGTGTCGATCGTCGGGGGCGGCCCAGGAGGCTCGGCCTGCGTGGGGGACGGTGCCGTCGGTCCCGGCGTCTTGGACACCGTCGAATCTCCCGATCCGCAGCCGGTGAGGGCCAGCAGCAGGGCGCCCGACGCCGCTGCAATCACCGCCGTCCTCCGCACAACAGCGCACCGTACCCGACGCCCGACGGCGCTGAAGAAGGCGCGCGGCGGGAGAGTCGGCCGAATGGCACTAGACTTCACCCACGATGACGCCCTCTGACGAGGCGCCCGACAGTGACGATCTGGCCGGCGACCTGACCTTTGCTGACCTGCAGATTCACCCCGCGGTGCTGCAGGCCGTCGGTGACGTCGGCTACGAGTCGCCCTCACCGATCCAATCCGCCACCATTCCCGCGATGCTCGAGGGCTCTGATGTGGTGGGTCTCGCCCAGACCGGAACCGGTAAGACGGCCGCGTTCGCGATCCCGATCCTGTCGAAGATCGACACCGACAGCCGCGCCACACAGGCCTTGGTGCTCGCACCGACGCGGGAACTGGCGCTGCAGGTCGCCGAGGCGTTCAGCCGCTACGGCGCGCATCTGCGGGTCAACGTGCTGCCCATCTACGGCGGCAGCTCCTACGGACCCCAGTTGGCCGGACTCAAGCGCGGCGCGCAGATCGTGGTCGGCACCCCCGGGCGGGTCATCGACCATCTGGAGAAGGGCAGCCTGGACCTCTCGCATCTGGACTACCTGGTGCTCGACGAGGCCGACGAGATGCTGCAGATGGGTTTCGCCGAGGACGTGGAACGCATCCTGTCGGACACCCCGGAGTACAAGCAGGTCGCACTGTTCTCGGCGACGATGCCGCCGGGCATCCGCAAGATCACCGCCAAGTACCTGCATGACCCGGTTGAGGTGACGGTCAAGTCCAAGACCCAGACCGCCGAGAACATCACCCAGCGCTATGTGCAGGTGGCGGGCCCGCGCAAGATGGATGCGCTGACGCGCCTGCTCGAGGTCGAACCCTTCGAGGCGATGATCGTCTTCGTGCGCACCAAGCAGGCCACCGAAGAAGTGGCCGAGAAGCTGCGTGCCCGCGGGTTCTCGGCTGCCGCCATCAACGGCGACATCCCGCAGGCGGTCCGCGAGCGCACGATCAACTCGCTCAAGGACGGCTCGATCGACATCCTGATCGCCACCGACGTCGCAGCGCGCGGGTTGGACGTCGAACGCATCTCGCACGTCCTGAACTACGACATCCCGCACGATCCCGAGTCCTACGTGCACCGCATCGGGCGAACCGGGCGCGCCGGGCGGTCGGGCACCGCGCTGCTGTTCGTCACGCCGCGCGAGCGTCACCTGCTCAACGCCATCGAGCGGGTGACCCGGCAGAAGCTCGTCGAATCGCAGCTGCCGTCGGTCGACGACGTCAACGAGAAGCGGGTGGCGAAGTTCAGTGACTCGATCACCGCGGCGTTGTCGTCGCCGGGTATCGAGCTGTTCCGCAAGCTCATCGAGACCTACGAGCGTGATCACGACGTGCCGATGGCCGACATCGCCGCGGCGCTGGCGCTCCAGAGCCGCGACGGCGAAGAGTTCCTGATGACGGAACCGCCGCCGGAGAAAAGGCGTGAGCGCACTGATCGGCCCGCGCGCTCCAGCGAGCAACGCGGTCCGCGGGAGCGGCGCAGCGATCTGGCGACCTACCGGATCGCGGTCGGCAAGCGCCACAAGGTCGCTCCCGGCGCAATCGTCGGCGCGATCGCCAACGAGGGTGGGTTGCATCGCAGTGACTTCGGCCACATCTCGATCAGGCAGGATTACTCGCTGGTCGAGTTGCCGGCCGAACTGTCCAAGAAGACGCTGAAGGCACTCGAGCACACCAAGATCCAAGGGCAGTTCATCAACCTGCAAGCCGACCGCGGTCCGAAACCGCATCGGGGGAAGCCCACGTCGAAGTGACGGTGCCGTCCAGGCCTGCCGGTGTCGACGACGTCGGCGGTCTGGAATCGGTGACCACCTCGCGGCGGGTCGCCTCGCTGACCGGAATCCGCGCGGTGGCAGCACTTCTGGTGGTGCTCACCCATGCCGCGTACACCACCGGCAAGTACCCGCAGGGCTACGTCGGTCTGGTGTACTCGCGCATGGAGATCGGGGTGCCGATCTTCTTCGTGCTGTCGGGCTTCCTGCTGTTTTTGCCATGGGTGAAGGCCGCTTCTGCCGGCAGTCCGGCGCCGTCGGTGCGCCGCTATGCCTGGCACCGGGTCCGACGCATCATGCCCGCCTACGTCGTCACCGTCGTCGCGGCCTACTTGGTCTACCACTTTCGCACGGCCGGACCGAACCCCGGCCATACCTGGGAGGGCTTGTTCCGCAACCTGACGCTCACCCAGATCTACACCGACGACTACCTGTATTCCTTCCTGCACCAGGGGCTGACCCAGATGTGGAGCCTGGCGGTCGAAGTCGCGTTCTATGTGGTGCTTCCGCTGCTGGCCTACCTACTGCTCGTGGTGCTGTGTCGGCGGCGCTGGCGTCCCCGGCTGCTGCTGTCGGGTTTGATGGTGCTGGCCCTGGTGTCGCCGGCCTGGTTGGCATTGGTGCACAGCGTGGATTGGCTGCCCGACGGGGCGCGGCTGTGGCTGCCCGGCTACCTGGCCTGGTTCGTCGGCGGTATGGCGCTCGCGGCGCTGCAGCCGATGGGGGTGCGCGCCTATGCGTGGGTGTGCGTGCCGCTGGCGGTGGCGTGCTACTTCATCGCGTCGACACCGATCGCGGGAGAGCCGACGACCTCGCCGGCCGAGTTGCGTGAGGCGCTGGCCAAGACGGCGTTCTATGCCGTGATCGCCACGCTGGTGGTGGCACCGCTGGCGCTGGGGCCGCGCCGGGACGGGGGCGGGCCCGAACGCGGCTGGTACGCCCGGCTGCTGGCGAGCCGCCCGATGGTGTTCCTCGGCGAGATCTCCTACGAGATCTTCCTCATTCACCTCATCACGATGGAACTGGTGATGGTGGAGATCGTGCGCTACCCGATCTACACCGGATCGGTGTGGTGGCTGTTCGTGGGCACGATGGTCGTGACGATCCCGCTGGCGTGGCTGCTGCACCGGTTCACCCGGGTCCGGGCCTGACGGAGCCGCCCGCCCTCTCGTTGAGTTAGGTTAAGCTCGCCTAATAAATGCTGGGAGAATCGAGGTGCCATGACGGATACAAAGCAGTCGCGCGGGTTCGCGGGCGCCGTGCTCAAGCTGCTCCGCGCGGGCGACTACGAGTTGACCGTCACCGGACGGACCCAGGTCAGCCCGCACTATGTGCGGCTGAGCTTCGCCGCCGGCGGGTTGCTCGAGGAGCGTTCGCTGCACCCGACCCAGTGGATCAGGATGTGGTTCTCCGATGGCGACAAGCTGCACCAGCGCGGCTACACGCTGGTCAACCCCGACCGGGCCGCCGACACCGTCGACATCGAGTTCGCGCTGCACGACGGGGTGGCCTCGCGCTGGGCCGAACAGGCGCAGCCGGGCGACACGATCGAGGTCACCGTACTGGGCAGCAACTTCGCGCTGCCCGAACCCCAGCCGGCCGGATACGTCATCGTGGGTGACACCGCCTCGCTTCCGGCGATCAACTCGTTACTCTCGGCGATCGGTGACGCACCCGCGCAGGTCTTCCTCGAAGCCGCCCACGACGACGACAAACACCTTCCGGTGGCCCGCAACGCCGAGGTGACGTGGGTGGATCGGCGCGACGCCGGTGCGGCGCTGGTGCAGACCGTCGAGGCAGCCGCGTTCGACGCCGCCGACCACTTCGGGTGGGTCGCCTGTGACAACCGCACCACCCGCGCGGTGGCCAAGGTGCTGCGCGAGACCTACAAGATCCCGCGCAAGTCGATCAAGGCGCAGGCCTACTGGGTTGCGTGACGGAGCGGGTGCACGAGGGCGCCGGCGCTGCCGCGCTTACGGAAGCGCCTGTCGGCTCGGCAACATGATCGGCACGACGAACTCCTCGAGCATGGCCCGCTCGTCGGCGTCGTCGTGTCCCGGGAACAACATCAACGACGTCATCACCCGCACCAGCCAGCGGGCGCGGTGGGCGACCACGGCCGGATTGTCCCCGTCGGAGCCCAGCGAGATCACGAACGCCTCGGTCAGCGCTTTGATCACTTCGGAGTTCTCCGCCATCTCCGCGCCGATCGGGCGTTGGGTGGTGGCGAACCACGATGTCAGCGCGGGGCTTTCGCGCACGTTGCGTAACGACGCCAGGATGCCCTCGATGAGGCGCTCCCGCGGATCGGTGAGCGCGGTGATCTGTTCGGTCATCTCCTGGTACAGGCGGTAGCTCTCCCGGTGCACATAGGCGGTGTAGAGCGCCTCGCGGTTCTCGAAATAGCGATACAGCGTGGCCCGCGAACACCCTGCGGCGGAGGCGATCTCATGCATCCCGACCGACGCCGCCTCCTTCTCGGCGAACAGTTCACCGGCGGCGTCCAGGATGCGGTCAGCGGCCACCTCGGTGCGGCGGGCCGTGAGCCAGTCGCCGGCCATCACCCGGTCACCGTGAACGGCACCGACAGCGGGCGACGCACGTAACTGCCGTCGGACCAGACGATCTCGTCCTCATCGACCGTGAACTCGGGAATCCGTGCCAGCAGCTCGGTCAACGCGACGCGGGACTGCATACGGGCGGCCGCGGCGCCGAGGCAGTGGTGCGCGCCGTGGCTGAATGTCAGGATGTTGCGGGGCCGCCGGGTGACGTCGAGTTCGCCGGCGTCCGAACCGTATTGGCGCTCATCGCGGTTGGCCGAACCGTAGAGCAACATCGCCCGACGGCCCTCGGGGATGGTGACGTCACCGATGGTGACGTCACGGGTGACGGTGCGGCCCAGCATCTGTACCGGTGAGGTCAGCCGCAGGAACTCGTCGACCGCGTCGGTGATCAGGGCGGGGTCCTCGACAAGCAGGCGTCGCTGGTCCGGGCGCTGGTGCAGCAGCTGGACCGACCCGCCGAGCATGCCGGTCGTCGTGTCGTTGCCGCCGGTGACCATCGTGAACGTGAACGCCAGGATCGACAGCACCCCGGAGATGTCGCCGTCGGCACCGACGCCGGCGGCGACCAGGTGTGAGACGGTGTCGTCCTCGGGTTCGGTGCGCCGACGCTCGATCAGCGCGGTGAAGTAGCCCATCATCTCGCCCAGTGCATCGCCGACGGTGCCGAGCGCACCGCCGACGCCGCCCTCGGCGGTGCTGGCGGCCACGATCGCGTCGGTCCAGCCGTCGAACTTTCCCCGGTCCGCCTCCGGTACGCCCAGGTAGTGCGCCACCACCATCGACGGCAGGGGCTTGAACAGCTCGGCGACGATATCGCCGCCGCCGTGGGCGCGCAGGCGCTCGATGCGTTCGACGACGAACTCGCGCACTTTCGGCTCGACGGCTTCGACCTGGCGCGGGGTGAAGCCGCGGGAGACCAGCTTGCGGAACTCCGTGTGCACCGGTGGGTCCTGCATGACCATCGGCGGGTTGTCGGCCAGTCCGATCAGGTCCAGCTCGCCGTAGTTGACCGTCAGGCCTTTCGCCGACGAGAACGTCTGGTGGTCGCGTGCGGCGGCCCAGATGTCGGCATGCCGGGACAGCACGTAGTAATCGTCCTCAGGGTGGTTCTCGGGGACGACATGGTGGACGGGATCGCGGTCGCGCAACGCGCGGTACATCGGCCACGGGTTCGGCCAGGTGCTGGCATCGGCGAGCTGGAATCGCGCCGGCGAGCCTTGAGACAACATCGCTGTCATGTCTTATGGGTACGACATGTAGCGCATCTGTGTCAATAGCGGTGACCAGATCGCCGTCAACCGGGGCCGGACACCCTAGATCGCGGCGCCCGGGTTCAGGATGCCCTCCGGGTCGAGCGCCAGCTTGATCCGCCGATTCAGCTCCATCGCCTCCGGGCCCAGTTGGCCGGCCAGCCAGGGCCGCTTGAGCCGTCCGACGCCGTGTTCGCCGGTGATGGTGCCGCCCAGACCGACGGCGACGTCCATGATCTCGCCGAACGCCAGCTGCGCGCGCTGCTCCATCGCCGCATCGGAGGGGTCGTAAACGATCAGCGGGTGCGTGTTGCCGTCGCCCGCGTGCGCGATCACCGAGATCACCAGGTCGTGGTTGGCGGCGATCTTGGCCACCCCACTGACCAGTTCGGCAAGCGCGGGAAGCGGCACGCCGACGTCTTCGAGTAACAACGAACCCTTGGCCTCCACGGCGGGGATCGCGAACCGGCGCGCCGCCACGAACGCCTCGCCCTCATCGGGATCGGATGTCGAAAACGTCTCGGTCGCACCGTGTTCGGTGAACGTGGCGGCCATGAACGCGGCGTCCTCAGCGCCGGCGGGCCCTCGGTCGTCGCTGGCGGCGACCATCATCGCGGCCGCGTTGCGATCCAGCCCCATCCGGAGCTTGTCCTCGACGGCGTTGATGGCGACCGAATCCATGAACTCCAGCATCGAGGGCCGGATCTTGCCGGTGATGGCGACGACGGCGTTGGCCGCGGCCTCCACCGAGTCGAACGTGGCCACCACCGTGCAGGCCGCCTGTTGGGCCGGCAACAGTTTGAGCGTGACCTCGGTGACCACCCCCAGGGTGCCTTCGCTACCGACGAACAGCTTGGTCAACGACAGCCCGGCCACATCCTTCAGCCGTGGCCCGCCGAGACGCACCGCGGTGCCGTCGGCGAGCACCACCTGAAGCCCGAGCACGTAGTCGGTGGTGACCCCGTACTTGACGCAGCACAGACCACCGGCGTTGGTGGCGATGTTGCCGCCGATGCTGCAGATTTCGAACGACGACGGGTCCGGCGGATACCACAGGCCGTACTCGGCCACCGTCTTCTTCACCTCGGCGTTGAGCAGGCCGGGTTGCACCACCGCGGTGCGCGTGACCGGGTCGACGGAGATGTCACGCATCTTCTCGGTGGACAGCACGATGCCGCCGTCGAGCGCGGTCGCACCGCCGGACAGGCCGGTGCCCATGCCGCGGGGGACCACCGCGACGCGGTGGGTGCTGGCCCAACGCAGTACGGCCTGCACCTCATCGGTGCGCCGCGGACGTACCACCGCCATCGGGGTTCCCGCCGACGGATCAGCGGCGCGGTCGTGCCGGTAGGACTCGAGGATGTCCGGATCGGTGACGACCGTGCCGTCGGGTAGCGCGGCGATCAATTCCTGCAACACGGACACAGCCGCCAGTCTAGAGAGCCCCGCGCGACGATTCGGTGTTACAGGGGTGTTACGGCTAGGGTTTGGCGCATGCGGGACAGCGTCGTCTTCGCCCAGGTGAAGTCATTGAAACGGAAGCGCCACGCGGCGCATCTGTCGGGCACCGCGCTCGAGATCCATGTGCGGGCCGTGGCCGACAGCGCCGGCACGGCGTATCCGGCGTTCGTCGCCGACGAGCGCCTGGATGCGATCGCTCCCGGACCCGTCACCACCATGGCCGCCCTCGAGCTGTGCCTGGTCGGCTTGTGGTACCGCGCGACCGACGGTTACGTGATCGCCGACCTCGATCTGGTCGAGCGGTTCGGCGAGCCGACCAGCCGGCGCTGGCTGCGGGCGGTCGGCGGTTTCCTCAGGGAATACCTGAGCCCGCTGTAGCGTCCGGCGCTGCCGGCTGGGAATCGAGGTCGCGCAGCGCAGGCAGGAACACCGCGACCACCCCCAGCGCCAGCATCGGCAGCGACAGTGCCAGAAACGTCACGTGCAGCCCGGCGCCATCGGCCAGAGGGCCAGCCAGGATCAGCCCCAGTGGGCCCGCGGCGTAGGCCAGGGATCCCATCACGCCGACAACTCGGCCTCGCAGGTGCGCGGGTGCGCGGGTTTGCATGACGTAGTTGTAGATCGGCGCGATCGGACCGTAGACGAATCCGACCAGCGCACACAGCACCAGGATCACCGGCAACGGCGGCAGGAACGCGATGACCGTCATCGCCGCGCCTAGGGTGATGACCGCGATCAGCATTACGGTGCGGCGCTTCATGAACTTCGCCATCACCGCGTACCCGAGCGCGCCCACCAGACCGCCGATGCTCAGCGCCATCAACACCCAGCCGAGCTGAGCGGGCTCGTCGCGATCGGTGAAGTACTTGGGAAACAGCACGCTTTCCATCGGCATGTAGAGCCCGGTGGCCACCAGATCCACGACCGCCAGCGTGCGCAGTACCCGGTTGTGCCACACGAAGCGCAACCCCTCGAGGATGCCGGCCCACACACTGCCCGTCAGCGCCGAGCGATCCGGTATGCCCGCACCCTCCAGGCGCAGTACCGAGATCGCCGCGATGGACAGCACGAACGTCGCCGCTGTCACCCACATCGTGTTGATGCCGCCCAGCGTCGCGATCAGCAGGCCGCCGATCCCGGGCCCGACGATGTAGGCCAGATTGAACACCGCCTCGAAATAGCTGTTGGCCCGGTCCAGGGACCAGCCCGCGCCGGCGGCCGCCTCGGGCAGCATCGTCTCCCGCGCGGTCATGCCCGCCGGATCGAACAACGCGCCCAGGGCGGCCAGCGCGGCCAGCACCGCCACGTTGACGACGTCGGTGCCGAACATCAGCGCGAGCACCGGCACCGCGGCCACCGACAGCGCCGACAGCGTGTCCGAGATCATCGACACCCGCCGCCGACCCAGGTAGTCGACCGCCGCGCCGGCGATCAGCGTCGCCGCCAGCAGCGGCAGCGTGCCGGCCATCGCCACGATCGACGCGTCGAGCGCCGAACCGGTGCGCTGCAGCACCAGCCACGGGAACACCACGATAGAGATGCCGTTGCCCGTTCCCGCCATCAGCGCGGCGAACAGGATCAGCAGTAGAGGACCGCGCCTGCTCAACGGCGCATCGGGTGGCGTCATGGCGTATCGACGGGAATCTAACAGCGCACCGGCCGCCGCCACCACAGGTTTTCACGCGGCTGCGCCGGGGTTCGGCGGCTGCGCCGGGGTCGCACCTGGCCGCCAGCCCGGCGCACGGCCGCCGACAGCTTGTGGCCTCGCCGAGTGTGAGCTCCGTGCGAAAAAGCGGCCCGGATTTCGCACAGGATTCACGCTCGGCGCGGCTC
>CAXEZH010000142.1:0-17123 GCA_964000695.1 uncultured Mycolicibacterium sp.
CGGCTCGGCGAGCCGCTGATACCCCAGCGACAGGTAGAGCGCCTCGGCCTCGGGTTGGCGGTCTCCGGTGGTCAGGTAGATCCGCGAGTATCCGCGGCGGACGATCTCGCCCTCGAGGTGGCGCACCAGGTTCTGACCGTGTCCGCGACGACGGTGGCGGTGGTCGGTCCAGATCCGTTTCAGCTCGGCGGTGGTGTCGTCGAACCGGCGGAAGGCGCCACCGGTGACCGGCTCGTCGTCGAGCAGCCCGATGAACAGCCCGCCGTCGGGCGGGTCGAACTCCTCGCTCGGGTAGGACCGCAGCCAGGTGTGCACCCGGGTCCGGTTGCCGCCGTACCGGTCGGCGTATTCCACGGCGAGCTCGTCGATGAGCGGCGCGGCCAGCGGGTCGTCCTGACCGACCGCGACGAAGCGCAGCTGACCCACCGCAGGTTCGGATGTCACCCCACCATTTAACGCAGCGCGACCCGGCTGTTGCGAAGGCACCTAGAAAGGCGGTGGGTCGGCATCCCAGCGACGCTTGTTGACGCGGCGTTCCCAGTTGATGCGGTACGCGCGATCCTGGGCGCGAGTGCGCTGCCGAGTCGGCATCGCCTGCCTGCGACTCGGGCCCCCTGCCTGTGGCGCTTCAGGGATTCTCAGCGTCTCGGTCGGCGTAGCCAGCTACGGGAAGAACAGGGCGCCTTGTGGTTTGGTGATGTATCGCCGCCCGGAAGGGGAGATGAAAAGCATGGTGCCGTCCGGCATTTGTTGTTCACGCCAGCCGTCGGGACCGCTGAAAAAGGTCTTGATCAGGTGGTGCGTCCGGCAGTAGAGCTTGCAGTTCGACGGGTGCGTGGGCCCGACTGGGTGAGGCACGGTGTGGTCGATGTCGCACCGCTCGGCGGGCACGGAGCAGCCCGGCCACCGACACGTCAGGTCGCGGCAGCGGATGAAGCGCGCCATCGGCACCGAGGGGCGGTATTGCGGTTCGGCGCGCAGATCGCTGGGCTGCGGCACTGTCTTGATGTGCGATTTGCGGGCAAGCGTGGAGACGACGTCAGCGGTCACAGCACCGATGCCGGGCTGATATCCGGGTCGTGTGCCCTCACCGCGGACCGTGGCCTGTTCGGCAATCACGTAGACGACGCTGTCGGCGGCTTTCGGCATGGTCGCAGTGCCGGCCGGGCAGTCGGCAGATCCGCAGAGACACTCCATCACGGTCTGCCCCCGCGACAATGCGCCCACGGCGTCGGCGCGGCGTTGACGCTTCGTGCGTGGGTCGTCGCGACACACCGTCGCGGCCAGCTCGTCGAGCCGTCGGTCGAACGCCGCGCCGTCCAAACCCCGCACATTGCCGGATATATCGGCGGTCCCACCGTTGCCCGGGTGAACGTCGATGTGCCGGTCGGCGTCACGCTGCCGGCTGATACGGAGCGCCTCGGGATCAACGTCGAGGACCCTCCAGTCGATGAGCTCGGCAATTCGGTCCCGGGACAGGTGGTTCCAGTACGGCGCCCTCTCGGCAAGCTCAGCATCGAGCACCTGCAGGATCTCTGGATCGGTGATCAAGCCAGTGCGAAAATCGATTGCCGTGATGATCCGGTAGTCGACATCACCGTCCCAGAACACCTGGGCGAGCTTGGGAAACCGCTCCACCAAGTTCTTGCCGTACTCCATCTGCGCTGACGCGCGACCCCTGCTGACGCCCAGCTCGGCACCGACCTCGGCGGCAACTTCCTCCCAATTGTCGATGCACCATTGCTGCTCGTCCTCTCCCGAGTCGGCGATACGCCGCTGGCAGAGCCGGCCGGCGGCGACCAGCCGGCGTGCGACCGCTCGCCGCTCATCCCGCTGAGCCTCCGACATTGCGACAAGCAGCTCCACCTCGTCGAGGCCGGCCAATTTGTCGAACATGTGTTCGATTCTAGCCAGCCCCACCGACACGCCCGTCAGCGCCGAGCCAGCCGCCCGGCGAGCTGGTCGGCGGTGACCTCCCAGCCGTGCTGGTGATCGTCGAGCGCTTCCTGGCTGGGTAGCAACTCGTGTTCGATCGACATCAGCGTCTGACTTTCACCGTGCGGGGCGAACTCGACGGTGACGACGCTGCTGGCGGTGGGATCGGCCCAGCCCGAATGACTCCAGGTGAACTGCAACAGCGAGGGCCGGTCGACCGCCAGGAATTGCCCGGTGATCAACACGAGCTCACCGAGGGTGTTGACGTCGAACCGGACCCGCCCGCCGACGTGGGGTTCGACCGTGATCGCCACACACCGCGAGGGCCGCGGACACATCCAGTCGGCCAGCGACTCCGGGTCCAGCCATTCATCGAATACAACCTCAGGCGGGGCGGGCATGATCCGCTGTACGCGTGCGACGAAGACATCGGTCATCGTGGATGTCCCTTGCGGCGCAGTCGCTCCGACAGCGCATCGGCGCGATCGGCCCAGAAAGCGTTCTGCTCGTCGATCCACTGCCGCGCCGCCGTGAGCCCGTCCGGTTGCACCGAGAACCAGTGCTCGCGCCCCCGCACCTCGCGGCGCACCAGCCCCGCCGTTTCCAGCACCGCGACGTGGCGCGACACGCCCGCGAACGACATCGGCAGCGGCTCAGCCAGATCCGTGAGGCGGGCGTCGCCGTCTCGCAGCGTTTCCAACAACCGGCGGCGCGTGGGATCCGCGAGCGCGGCGTACGCACGATCCAGCGCCGAATCTTCAACCATTCTGTTGACTATAGCGGCCGGTCGTGCTGTTCTGGATAGCAGACGTTCAACTTACGTGTTGAACTTTCCACCCGGGAGGACAGCCTATGACCACACGCGAAACCGGAGCCGCCACACAAGCCCAGGACGACGTGCGCCGACTCGCCGACCTGTACTGCGAGACGAAGGACCGGATCGTCGGCCTGCTCGACGATCCGGATGCCGCGCAGTGGAACCGACCGGTGCCGGCATGCCCCGGGTGGTCCGTCCGCGATGTCGTGGCCCACCTGACGGCGGTGGCTCTCGACCTCCTCGACGGCCGGCTGACGGTGCCGCCGTCGGACGCCGATACTGCCGAACACGTCCGCCGGTTCGACGGATGCGACGAGGACGAACTGTTCTCCGTCTGGGGCGGCGCCGCGGACCGGCTGGTGCAGTCGGCCGCAACGGCCGGCCTGGCACCTCCGCTCAGTGACATCGCCTGTCACGAGCACGACATCCGAGCCGCACTCGGGAAACCGGGGGCGCGCGACGCCGACTCGGTTCGCTGGACCGCTCACGAACTTCTGGCGATGCTGGAGCCACCCGTGCCGCTTCGGGTGATAACCGAGGACGGCGAGTATTCCAGCGGTCCGTGCGGTGTTGCCGAGATCATTGTGAAGACAACGCTTTTTGACACGATGCGGTGGCGTCTGGGTCGGCGCAGCCTCCCTCAGCTGACAGCGATGGACTGGTCGGCAGATCCGGCGCCGGTGCTCGACCACCTGTACCTGTTCGGTCCCGCCCGAACCGACATCGTCGAGTGAAAGGACTGCCGTGAGCACGAGTCCCAACGATGCCGCTACGCCTCGTACCGCCGAGCGCGCGGAGTTCGAATCCGCACTCGCTGCGCTGCGACGGCGCGAGAAGGCGCACACCCGGGAAGGTGACGCCATCGCCGCGGCACGCAGGCGGCTGCCGATGGTGGAGGTCGACCCGACGATGGAACTGACCGGAGCGGACGGGCCGGTCCCTCTCCTCGACGTATTCGACGGGCGCAGGCAGCTTCTCGCCTACTACTCCATGTGGCACGGCGGCCATCCGGCCGCGCAGCAGTGCGAGGGATGCACGTGGGTGACCACCCAGGTCGCCGAGCTGTCCTACCTGCACTCCCGCGACATCACGTTCGCGGTGTTCTGTCAGGGCCCCTACCCGGAAAGCGCGCGTTACCGCGAGTTCATGGGATGGACGATGCCCTGGTATTCGGCACTTCCGTCGCTCGACCAGCTCCTGATCGGACGGCAGGCGGGAATGATGCACCTCGTCTGCTACCTGCGCGACGGCGACCGGGTGTTCGAGACGTACTGGACCACCCGGCGTGGAGTGGAGGCGATGGACTACAGCCTGGCACTGATGGAGCTGACGGTCTACGGACGTCAGGAACCGTGGGAGGACTCACCGCCCGGCTGGCCCCAGCCGTGGGGAGGGGACGGCTCCAACTTCCGCGTCGACGGCAGGCCCGCCGCACAGTGGTCGCGGCTGGCGGCGGGACGCTCCGACGACCTCACCCGACCCCTTTGACCCCAAACTTGACACGTGTAAAGTTTCGCGGCATGGACAACATCCGCGGAAAGACGGTCGCGATCACGGGTGCCGCCCGGGGCATCGGGTACGCCACGGCCGAGGCCCTGCTCAAGCGCGGTGCGCGCGTGGTCATCGGGGACCGGGACGTGGCCCTGCAGGAATCGTCGGTGGCCAAACTCACCAACCTCGGGTCGGTCTCGGGATATCCGCTGGACGTCACCGATCGGGAGTCCTTCGCCACGTTCCTGGACAAGGCCCGCACCGACGGCGGCGGCCACATCGACGTGCTCATCAACAACGCCGGCGTCATGCCGATCGGGCCGTTCCTGGAGCAGTCCGAGCAGTCGATCCGCTCGTCGATCGAGGTGAACCTCTACGGCGTCATCGCCGGCTGCCAGCTCGCGTTGCCCGACATGGTGGCCCGCCGGCGCGGTCACATCATCAACATCGCGTCGCTGTCCGGCGTGATCCCGGTGCCCGGCCAGGTCGTCTACGTCGGGGCCAAGTTCGGGGTGGTGGGCCTGTCGGCCGCACTGGCCGACGAGATGGCCCCGCACGGTGTGCACGTATCGGTGGTCATGCCGCCGTTCACCAACACCGAGCTGATCTCGGGCACCCGGGAGACACCGGGCACCAAGCCGGTCGAACCGCACGAGATCGCCGCCGCCGTGGTCAAGACGCTCGACAAGCCCAAGACCCACGTCGCGGTGCCCCCGTTCCTGCGTTTCACCGCGCAGGCCGCACAGATGCTCGGCCCGCGTGGGCGGCGCTGGATGAACAAGAAGCTGGGGCTGGACAGCGTGTTCCTCGAGTTCGACACGACCCAGCGGCAGAGCTACGAGCAGCGCGCGCAGTCCGCGCTGGGCGTGGTCGAAGGCGGGCGAGAAGTAGGGCCCTACTGCTCGAATACCGGCGGGGGGTCGCCGGCGCGGTAGCCCTCGATGACGTCGAGGTTGTCGAGCAATTCGTCGAGGTCGAACTGGTAGTCGTCGGCGGTGCCGGCCAGCAACACGTGCGCGATCTCGCCGCCCTCGTCTTCAAGCAGCGCGATCACCGTGGCGGCGACCACCTCGTCGGCGTTGTCCACGTCGACGAACGACGGCGGCCAGAACCACGAGACACCGACGTCGTCGTCCGGGTGCTCGGGATCGTTGAACTGCCAACCCCGCTCGGTCAGCCGTGCGTCGAACTCCTCCAGATCGGCGACCACCTCGGCCACTCGCTCCCCCATCCCCTCGGGCAACCAGGTCTGGTCGCGGGCGGCCCGGCGCTTCTTGCGCCGGGCCTTCTTCTGATCCGACCGGCGAGACACCTAACCCAGCGCCCGGTCCAGGTCGGCGATCAGATCTTCGGTGCCCTCCAGCCCCACCGAGATCCGGACCACGGCGTCACCGAGGCCGATCGCGGCGCGACCCTCCGGGCCCATCGCACGGTGAGTGGTGGTGGCGGGGTGGGTGATCAACGACTTCGCGTCACCGAGGTTGTTGGAGATGTCGACGATCTGCAGCCGGTCCAGCACCTCGAACGCCCGCTCCTTGCCCCGTCCGTCGGGCGCGTCCAGCTCGAACGTGACGACGGTGCCACCACCGGTCATCTGGCGCTTGGCGAGGTCGTACTGCGGATGCGACTCCAAGAACGGGTACCGGACCCACCGCACCCCGGGATGGGATTCCAGGAATTCCGCGATGCGGTGCGCCGAAGCGTTCTGGTGCGTGACCCGCAGCGACAGCGTCTCGAGTCCCTTCAGCAGCGTCCATGCGTTGAACGGGCTGAGTGCAGGCCCGGTGTGGCGCATCAGCTTCTGCACCGGTTCGTCGATGTAGTCCTTGTCGCCCAGGATGGCGCCGCCCAGCACCCGGCCCTGCCCGTCGATGTGCTTGGTGCCCGAGTACACCACCACGTCCGCGCCCAGCGGGAAGCCCTGCTGCAGGATCGGGGTGGCGAAGACGTTGTCCAGCACCACTTTTGCCCCCGCCGCATGGGCCAGCTCGCAGACCGCGGCGATGTCGACCAGCGACTGCATCGGATTCGACGGCGTCTCGAAGAACACCGCCTGCGTCGGGACGGACAGCGCTTCCTCCCACTGCGCGAGGTCCTCGCCGTCGACGAACACCGTCTCGACACCCCAGCGCGGCAGGATCTCGTTGCACACCACGAAGCACGACCCGAACAGGCTGCGCGCGGCGACCAACCGGTCACCGGCCCCCAGCAGCGCGCCGAGCGAGGTGAACACCGCCGACATGCCCGACGCCGTGGCAAAACAGGCGGGTGCACCCTCGAGCAGTCGCAGCCGTTCCTCGAACATCGACACCGTCGGGTTGCCGTAGCGCGAATACACATACCGGTCGATGTCGCCGGTGAACGCCTTCTCGGCGTCTGCGGCGGACTCGTAGACATACCCCGAGGTCAGGAACATCGCCTCGGCGGTCTCCTCGAACCCGGAGCGCAGCAGACCGCCGCGCACCCCGACGGTGGCCTGGCTGACCCCGTCCGGCAGCGGCGCCGGGATGCGCACGGAGGGGACCTGCTCGTCGGCGCTCATGACTGCGTCCAGGGCAGCCCGTCGGCCTTCCATCCGGTGACGCCGCGGTGCTTGTTCTCGTCGAGGTTGCCCTCGAAGCCGTCCAGGATGTTGTACGAAGGCCCGATGCCCGCCTCGGTGGCGGCCTCGGCCGCCCCGATCGAACGGTTGCCGGACCGACACAGGAACACCACCGGGCGCTGCCCCGGGGTGAGCCCGGCAGCCTTGAGATCGTCGACGAAGCCCTCGTTCCGGGTGCCGTCTCCGCGGTTCCACTCGATGTAGACCGCCTCGCGATGCAGCGACGTCAGATCGGGGACCCCGACGAAACGCCACTCGGCGGCGGTGCGCACGTCCACCAGCGCCGCATCGCTGTTCTCGCTCAGCAGCTTCCAGGCCTCGTGCGGTGTGATGTCTCCGGCATAACCCACGGTCGTGAGTGTCCCACAGCTACCTGGGGCCGGTCGAACAGACCTTCCAGACGCCTTCGCGCCGGACCAGGTCGACCTGCACCGTCTCCTTCGTGTCCGAGTCCTTGTCGAAGTAGTACGTCACCTCGGCGGTGGCCTGGTCTCCCTCGACGTTCACCCCGGCCACCCGTTCGACGATGCGTTCACCGCGTTGCGCCACCGAATCACGCTGCTGGTCAAGAATTTCCGATTCCTCACCCCACTCCTCGGCGCAGGTGTAGACGAGGAATTCGGCGTAGTTGCGCTGTTGTAGGGCTGCGTTCTGCGCCGACACGGCGCGGGCGATCTGCTGGTCGTCGGTGAGTTCGTCGCTGGAGAAGATGTTGAACAACCAGATGGCGATCACGACGGCGACAATGATCGTCAGCGCGCCCAGGAACGGGCCCACGCTGGACCCGGTCGACGAGTCGTCTGGTTCGGTCATCGCAGCCTGCGCAGCACGGTCGCGACGCGACGGGCCCGGTCACGGGCGACGATCGAATCCGGCGCGGTGGCCAGCGCCAGCAGCCCCGCGCGTCCGCCCTCACCGGCCCCGTCGGCCGCCAGGACCCGGACGTCGCTCTCGGCGACGGCCAGCGCGTCGGCCAGCACCGCCGGGGGGACCGCGGCACCGAGAGAGTCGTGCCGGTCAACCTGCATCGCGGCCGGCGAGATCATGATGGTGTCCACCGGCAGGCCCAGCACGGCGCGGGCATGCAGTTCGAATTGCGACAACCTCTGGGAGCGCACCGTCACGAGTCCGCTGTCCGACGGCCGCGGACGGACATCGGAGAAGTACACCTCGTCGCCGTGCACCAGCAGATCCACCGCGAACACGCCGCGACCGCCCAGTGAGTTGACGATCCGGGCCGCGATCGACTTCGCCGCGTCCAGCGCTGCCGGCGAAAGATGCTGCGGCTGCCACGATTCCAGGGTGTCTTCGTCACCGCGGTGGTGGCCGATCGGTTCGCAGAACGACACCGACGGCCCTGCCGCGCCGATCGTGCGCACGGTCAGCAGCGTCACCGCGAAGTCGACCTCCACGACGGATTCGGCGATCACCCGCTTCATGCTCAGCGCACCCCCGGCGACCGCGCGCCGCCACGCCGGCTCGACGTCGTCGGGGCGCAGCAGGACCGACTCCCCCTCCCCGGGGACCGCCGCGACGGGTTTGACCACCAGCGGAAAACCCGCGTGCTGCGCGACCGCGGCGAGTTCCTGCGCCGATCCGGCGAACCAGAACGGCGCGGTCGGCAGGCCGAGCTCGTCGGCGGCCAGCCGGCGCAACCCCTCCCCGTCCAGGGACAGCCGGGCGCTGCGCGGCGTCGGGAACACCTCCAGGTCGTCCCGCTCGGCGAGGCCGACCAGGGCGTCCGTCGCCACCGCGGAGGTGTCGGCCACCACGAAGTCGGGCCGGGACTCGTCGATCAGGGCGGTGAGCTCCGCCGTGTCGGAGTAGCCCGGCACGGTCGCCACGTCGGCACCGAGGTGGCGAAACGCCGAGGCCAGTTCGCCGGTCAGGTCCGAGGCACCCAGCAGCATCACCGACACCGCACCACGGGAGGCTGTCGGCCCGGTCACTGCGTCATCGTCCGTCATGTCTGCCATCGGATCACCAGCCTGCCAGACCGGACGGCTCGCGCCGCGTCGCCATGCTCAAGCGGGGTTGCCCGCGGTGTCGCCGAGATCGGTACGGAACGCTCCCATCGCGTCGATGAGCGCGCCGAACACCCGGTGCGCGGCCGCGAGATCGCCGTCGGGCAGGTCGGCCAGCGCTGCGTGGGTGTGTTCGGCCAGCGGGGTGAAGAAGTCCCGCCCCACCTGCAGGCCGTGATCGGCGACCCGCAACTTGACGCGGCGCCGGTCGGCCGGATCGGCGTCCCGCAACAGATGCCCCGACGCGATCATCCGCTCCACCAGGTAGGTGATCGCCGCACCGGAGGTGCCCATGCGGCGGCGCAGTTCCCCGGCGCTCAACGGTGTCCCGGCGGTCTCGGCGACCATGACGTGCAGCAGCGCGCGGAAGTCGTTCGCGGTCAGCGCGTGCCGGCCCGCGAACACCTGCCCGATCTGGTCGGATTCGGCGTTCATCGCGCGTACGTCGTCGGCGATCAGCATCTCCAGCGCGGCGCGGTCGGGGTCGGGCACCAGCCCACCATAACCAGAAGTTCAATTGATTAATTGTTAATTATCTGAAATATTGGCTCGCATGAGCCGCCGACTCTCCTGGCTGATCGCCCTCGTCATCGTGGTGTCCTCCGGCGCGTTGATGGGCCTGCTCGGTCAAAGCAGCTCCGCCGAGCAGTCCCCGGTGCCGGTTCCCGACAGCGCCGAGTCCGCCCGGGCCGACGCCGCACGGGAGGCGTTTCCGGGCGGTGACGAGGCGCCGGTGATCCTCGTCGTGACCCGCACCGACGGCGCGCCGCTGGATCAGAACGACCTGCAGGCCGCGGAGCAGGCGCGTCAGCGCATGTTGTCCGCGGCGGGCACCACCGCCCCGCCCGGTCCGCCCACCCAGGTGTCCGACGACGGTCAGGCCGCGCTGGCCACGGTGCCGCTCGACGCCGGCCTGTCGGGCTTCGCCCTGACCGACGAGGTGGAACAGGTCCGCGCCGCCGCCGACGACGGCCTGCCCGACGCGCTGCGCGCCGAGGTCACCGGCGGACCGGCGTTCGGAGCCGACATCGCCGACTCGTTCTCCGGGGCCAACGTCACTCTCCTTGCGGTGACCGCGGCCGTCGTGGCACTGCTGCTCATCATCACCTATCGCTCTCCCACGCTGTGGCTGGTCCCGCTGCTGGTCATCGCCTTCGCCGATCGGGTCGCCGCGGTGCTGGGAACCGCGATCGCCGAGGCCGTCGGCATGACCCCGGACGGCTCGACGTCGGGCATCACCAGCGTGCTGGTGTTCGGGGCCGGTACCAACTACGCGCTGCTGCTGATCTCGCGCTACCGCGAAGAGCTGGGCCGCCACGAGTCGCCGCGCGACGCGCTGGACATCGCGGTGCGCCGCGCGGCGCCGGCCATCCTGGCGTCCAACGCCACCGTGGTGCTGGCCCTGCTGACGCTGCTGCTGGCCGAGGCGCCGACCACCCGCAGCCTCGGTGTGCAGGCCGCCTCGGGACTGGTGGTCGCCGCGGTCTTCGTGCTGTTGGTGCTGCCCCCGCTGCTGGGCCTGTTCGGCCGGAAACTGTTCTGGCCGTTCATCCCCAAGATGGGGGCCCGGGCACTGACCGACAGCGGCGTCTGGCACCGGGTCGCGTCGGCGGTCGCACGGCGGCCCGCCCCGGTCGCCGCGGTCTCGATCGGGGCGCTCGCGCTGCTGTGCACCGGCATCCTGGCCACCCCGCTCGGCCTGTCCCAGACCGAGCAGTTCCGGGTGCAGGCCGAGTCGGTCGACGGGTACTCCACGCTGGCCGAACACTTCCCGAGCGGGCTCACCGACCCCACCGTGGTCATCGCCACCGCGCAACGCGCCGACGCGGTCCAGCGCGCCATCTCCGACACCCCCGGCGTCGTGTCGGTCACGCCCGCCGGGACGGCACCCAACGGCCTGCAGCAGTTCTCGGTCGTGCTCGACGCCCCACCGGCCTCCGACGAGGCGTTCGACACCGTCGACGCGCTGCGCGACTCGGTGCACGACGCCGATCCGTCCGCACTGGTCGGCGGCTCCGACGCCAAGGCCCGCGACGCTGCGGCGGCGGCACGACACGACCGGGTGGTGGTCATCCCGGCCATCCTCGCCGTGGTGCTCGCCGTGCTCTACGTCCTGCTGCGCGCCGCACTCGCGCCTCTGGTGCTGGTCGCCGCGACCGTGCTGTCGGCGCTGGCCGCCCTCGGGCTGGGTGGCTGGGCCAGCGTGCACGTGTTCGGCTTCCCGGCGCTGGACAACACCGCCCCGCTGTTCGCGTTCCTGTTCCTGGTCGCGCTCGGCGTGGACTACACGATCTTCCTGGTCACCCGGGCCAAGGAGGAGACACCGGAGCACGGCACCACCGACGGCATCGTGCGGGCGGTGTCGGCGACGGGTGCGGTCATCACGAGCGCGGGCATCGTGCTCGCGGCGGTGTTCTGTGTACTCGGGGTGCTGCCCCTGATCGTGCTCACCCAGGTCGGCATCATCGTCGGCTTGGGCATCCTGCTGGACACCTTCGTCGTGCGGACGGTCGTCATCCCCGCGTTGTTCACGCTGATCGGGCCGCGGATCTGGTGGCCGGCGGCTGTCGGTGCGCGCCCCCGACACCGCAAGGCGGGTAGCGTCGTGAGATGACCGAGGCACCCGCCGCCGACACCGCCCCGCCGCCTCTGCATATGCGGCGCAACGGTTTCGACCCGATCCCCGAACTGGCGCGGATCCGCGACACCGACGGCGTGCGCACGGTGACCAACGCGTTCGGCATGACGGTGTATCTCGTCACCCGCCACGACGACGTCAAGACGGTGCTCTCCGACCACGCCCGGTTCTCCAATTCCCGCCCGCCCGGGTTCGTCGCCCCCGGGGCGCCCCAACTCAGCGACGAGGAGCAGAGCCGGGCCCGCGCGGGGAACCTGCTCGGGCTGGATCCGCCCGAGCACCAGCGGCTGCGCCGCATGCTCACCCCCGAGTTCACCATCCGCCGGATCAGACGCCTGCAGCCGCGCATCGTCGAGATCGTCGACGCCCAGCTCGACGCCCTCGCCGCCGCCGGTCCGCCGGCCGACCTGGTGGAGCACTTCGCGCTGCCGGTCCCGTCGCTGGTGATCTGCGAGTTGCTCGGGGTGCCGTATGCCGACCGGGACGATTTCCAGCGGCGCAGCGCCCGCCAGCTGGATCTGTCGATCTCGATCCCCGAGCGGCTGGACCTGGCGCGGCAGGGCCGCGCGTACATGGCGACACTGGTCGACGGGGCGCGCCGCTCCCCGGGTGACGACATCCTGGGCATGCTGGTGCGCCAGCACGGCACCGAACTCACCGACGACGAACTGATCGGCATCGCCGGGCTCCTTCTGCTCGCCGGCCACGAGACGACGTCGAACATGCTGGCGTTGGCCACCCTGGCCCTGCTGCGCCACCCGGACCAGCTGGCCGCCGTACGGGACAACCCGGCCGCGGTCGCGCCGGCGGTCGAGGAGTTGCTGCGCTGGTTGTCGATCGTGCACGCGGCGGTTCCGCGCATCACGACCACCGAGGTCGAGATCGCCGGCACCGTGATCCCGCCGGGTCAGCTGGTGTTCGCCTCGCTGCCCGCGGGCAATCGCGACCCCGCATTCATCTCCGCCCCCGACGCCCTCGACATCAGCCGGGGCGCGCTCGGGCACCTGGCGTTCGGACATGGCGTACACCACTGCCTGGGCGCGCCGCTGGCGCGCATGGAGATGCAGATCGCCCTGCCGGCGTTGCCGCGCCGATTCCCCACGCTGGCCCCGGCCGAGGATTTCGAGGATGTGGCGTTTCGCTCGTTCCACTTCATCTACGGTCTGAAGTCGTTGGAGGTGAACTGGTGAGAGTTCAGGCCGACCGGGAGGCGTGCATCCAGGCGGGCAACTGCGTGATGGTCGCCGCCGACGTGTTCGACCAGGACGACGACGGCATCGTCGTGGTGCTCGACGAGGATGTGGAATCGAGCGGCGAGCTCGCCGACCGGGTCCGCGAGGCCGTCAAGCTGTGTCCGTCGAGCGCGTTGAGCCTGGTGGAGGACTGAGCCGCCGCTCGTCATCGCCGGGCAGGTCGATCACGCCCGCGCGCACCAGCATCACCACACTGACCACCAGCACCCAGACGGGGAAGCTCACCGTCATCCACATGTTGATGTCGCTGGCCACCAACACCGCCAGGGCCGTCGCATACGTCGCGAACACCAACCAGCGGGGCATCAGCCGCGTTCGGAGCCAGATGGTGGCCAGCGAGATCATGAACACCGCGGCCATCCGCAGCGCGTAGGTGTTGCTCAGCGCGAGCAGCAGGCCCTGTCCGAACGCCACGACCTCGGTGCGGGTGTCGGCGCGCATCACCAGCTCGCGGCTCACCAGCAGCCCGGCACCCACCGACGTCGACGCGAAGATCATCGCCAGGAACAGCAACCCGCTGCCGAGGAACACCGAGCTGAAGAAGCGGTCCTCCAGCTCACCCAGCCCGTCGCGCACCACACCGATGAACCACAGGAAGGCGATACCGGCGAACGGCATCAACACCACCGCCACCCGCAGCCGCTTGCCGGGCCCCTCCACCCACTGCAAGCCGAGCTCGGCGTCGGCGGGCAGCGCGGTGCGCATCAGCACCAGCACCGTCCCGAACAGCAGCGCGAACAGCACCCCGGCGAACGCTGCCGCGCGCGGTGTGCTCAGGCGCCGCAGTTGTCGATCGACCGGAGTGGGCACCCCGTCATCGTGGCACGAACTGCGGTCAATCCGGGGCCACTTCTCCCTCGGCCGTGACGGTGCGGTCTCCGCCGGCGTGTTTGGCCCGATACATCGCCGCGTCCGCCCGGTCGATCAGATCGTGCACCCCGGCCACCGCGTCTTTACCACTGATGTGCCCGCAGGCCAGCCCGACGCTGACGGTCGGCGCCGCCGCGCCGTCGCTGGCGGCCACCGCCCGATGCAGCACCGTCGCGACCCGCTCGAGCACGTACGGACCGCCCGCCACGACGACCACGAATTCCTCACCGCCCGTGCGGGCGATCACCGCGTGGACCTCGACGGCCGAGACGGCGTCGCGCGTCGCGTTGGCCACCGACACCAGCACCCGGTCGCCGGCGTCGTGGCCGAACGCGTCGTTGATGGCCTTGAACTTGTCGATGTCCACGGCCAGCACCCCGATCTGACCGCCGTCGACGGGCACCAGCTGTTCGACCGCCACATCGAGTCCGCGCCGGTTGTGCAACCTGGTCAGCGGGTCGTGCAGGGCGTCGACCGCCCCCATCCGCAGAGCCAGCAGGTGCGACTGCACGATCACCGGGACCCCGACGACGGTGGGCAGCAGCACCAGCAACCGCACGGTGATCAGGGTTGCCGGCTGCGCCTCCTGGATCAGGGCCCAGGTGTACAGCCAGCCGAACGCCGCCACGGTGAACACCAGATGCGCCAGCAGCGCCCGCGGTCCGTGCACCACCACGATGTAGATACCGTTGGCCGCCAGCAGCGCCAGCCCCGGCATCGCGGTGAACGCGTCCTCGTAGCACAGGATCACGGTCACGACCGCGATGTCGGCGTAGACGGCGAAGGCCATCGACTGCCGTTCGGTGGGCCACGGCCCGAAGATCCACAGCACACCGAGCACGGCCGAACTCACCGCGATGATCATGACCAGCGCGTTCGCGACCACCGCGCCGCCGTCGGTCTGCGCCCACAGCACGGTCAGCAGCGCGGTCAGCCCGTACAGCAGCGAGAAGCTGCCGATGAAGATCTGGTGTATCCGCAGGAACCCACGTGACCGCAGGTGGTTGACGGTCCAGTCGAAGTCGAACGGCTGACGGAGCCAGGTCCGGAAGTAGTCGCGGAAACCCTTCTCCATCAGCCCAACCCGCGTTGCCTCAGGGCTGTCCGGCCAGCAGCCGGATCATCAACCCGTTGGCCTCGGCCAGCAGATTGCCTTCCGGGTCGAGCAGTTCTGCGTTGACGAACGCCTTGCGCCCATCGGTCTCACGCACCCAGCCCCGCGCCGTCAACGTGGTGTCGATGGGTGTGACCCGGCGGTAGTCGACGTGCAGGAACGCGGTTCGGCTGATCGGCCTTCCCGCGGCGTGGATCACCATGCCGAACACCGAGTCGAACAGCAGCGGCAGAACGCCGCCGTGCACAGCGTAGTTGCCCCCGACCGAGAACCGGCTGAACGCCACCTCGAGCACCACCTCGTCGGGCTCGAACTTCCTCACCCGGTAGGGCGGCATCAGTAGACTGCCCGCACCCGGCAGCGACGGCACCCGGTTGGCCGGCCCGACCCCCTCGGCGGCCTCGAAGGGTTCGAGCAGCCCGGCGAGTTCCTCGGCCAGCTCGGCCGCGCGGTCCCAGGTGGCCGCATCCGGATCGGCGGACACCGCCAGATCCTGGACCCGGCGCATCGCCGCGAGGAAGCGCCCGAAGCCGGGGCCCGGTTGTGCGGGCTGGAAATTGGGGAAGCCGCCGTGCCGGTCGTAGTCGGGATCGGCGGTGCGTGGATCGGAGCCCGGATCGCCGTCGGCCGCGGACGTCACGCGCGCCCGAGGATGTCGTGCCGGACGATGGTCTGCTCTCGTCCCGGACCGACACCGATACACGAAACCTGCGCTCCGGCAAGCTCTTCGAGTCGAAGGACGTAATCCCGGGCCTTGGCGGGCAGTTCGTCGAAGGTGCGGGCCCCCGAGATGTCCTCCCACCAACCGGGTAGCTCCTCGTACACCGGCTCGGCGCGCGCGATGTCACTCTGGGTCATCGGCATCTCGTCGGTGCGCTTGCCGTCGACGGTGTAGCCGACGCAGATGGGCACCGTCTGCAGGCTCGACAGCACGTCCAGCTTCGTCAGGAAGTAGTCGGTGATGCCGTTGACCCGGGTGGCGTACCGGGCGATCACGGCGTCGAACCAGCCGCACCGACGGCGACGACCGGTGGTGACCCCGACCTCGCCGCCGGTCTTGGCCAGATACTCGCCGTTCTCGTCGAACAGTTCGGTGGGGAACGGCCCCGAGCCCACGCGCGTGGTGTACGCCTTGAGGATGCCGAGCACGGTGGTGATGCGGATCGGACCGATGCCGGACCCCACGGCCGCCCCACCTGCGGTCGGATTCGACGACGTGACAAAGGGATACGTGCCGTGGTCGACGTCGAGCAGCGTGCCCTGCGAACCTTCGAGCAACACCGTCTCGCCGGCTTCGAGTGCCTCGTTGAGCAACAGCCGGGTGTCGGCGATGCGGTGCCTGAAGCCCTCGGCCTGGGCCAGCAGATTGTCGACCACCTCGGCGGGGTCGAGCGCCTTGCGGTTGTAGATCTTGACCAGCACCTGGTTCTTGAACTCCAGTGCCGCCTCGATCTTTTCGGCCAGCAGCACCGGGTCGAGCACATCGGCGACGCGGATGCCGATGCGTGCGATCTTGTCCTGGTAGCACGGACCGATACCGCGTCCGGTGGTGCCGATCTTCTTGCTGCCGGCGTACCGCTCGACCACCTTGTCGATGGCCACGTGATAGGGCATCAGCAGGTGCGCGTCGGCGGAGATCAGCAACTGCCCGGTGTCCACACTGCGGTCCTCGAGGCCGCGCAGTTCGGTCAGCAGCACGCCGGGGTCGACGACCACCCCGTTGCCGATCACGTTGGTCACCCCGGGGGTCAGGATCCCCGACGGGATCAGGTGAAGCGCGAAGTTCTCCCCCGTCGGCAGGACCACCGTGTGCCCCGCATTGTTGCCCCCCTGATACCGCACGACCCACTGCACACGGCCACCGAGCAGATCGGTGGCCTTTCCTTTGCCCTCGTCGCCCCACTGGGCGCCGATGAGCACGATTGCCGGCATGGCTGGTACTCCCGCTTGTCGTGAACCCCTTCTGGGCACATCCCGGCAGACAGGGTAATCGACCGACCGATCCGGCCATAGCGTGACAGCGACCGGCGGGGATGCCTCAGTACTCGATGAACGTCGCCATACCGGCGTTGAGGTGGTAGTCGTTGTGGCAATGCACGATCCAGCGGCCAGGATTGTCGGTGTCGAAATCGACCTCGACGGCTTGCTTCGGCGGGACCAGCACGGTGTCCTTACGTGGACCGCCGACCACCTGGAATGTCTGTCCGTGTAGGTGCATCGGGTGATACATCGATGTCTGGTTGAGGTAGCGCATCCGCACCCGGCTGCCCGCCTTCAGCGGGATGCCGTCGCGGGGCGGGTCGTACAGCTTGCCGTTGATGGGCCAGGCGTAGGGCGCCACCGGTCCTTGCAACGCGAGGTCGACGGAGGTGTCGACCG